>CAMYKY010000060.1 GCA_947259165.1 uncultured Acidobacteriota bacterium
ATCGAGCTCGTCGAGCTCCTCGACACTCTCGCCCGAGTCCACGTCGACGAAGAGGAGCACGCTACCGCGGACATTGACGGGGTCCCAGTTGGCAACCGCCACCGCTTCGCTGCGCGCATCGACCCCGGCTACCATCACGGTATCGATGAGCACACCGTTTCTCTGAGGATCGCCCGCGTAGAAGCTCACGGTGAACGCGCCGGCCGCTCCGTTGCCGAGATTGCGCACCGTCGCTTGAAGCATTGCGGACGCGCCTTCCACGAGCGCCAACGGTTGGGACGTGATGTCGGACGCGGAAACGCTCAAGTTGGCCAGCGTCGACGCGGTGACGTTGACGCTCGTCGTGAGCACGTTGTCGTCTTCGTCCGTTTCCGAGAGCACATCGTTCGGGTCGACGCGCAGCTCGAGCGGAACAGTCCCCGATCGATTCGCCGTCCACGAAAGGCGCACGATCTCGGAGGCCCCCGGAGCGAGCGCGACGCTCGAGCGCGACGCTAGCCGGAGCGAACCAGGCGAGAGCTCGTAGAAGAGAGCGACCGCGACCGAGCTGAGCGATCGCGTGCCAGTGTTGCGGACCCTCACGTCGACTTCGACGCGCTCGCCCGGGTCGATGGAGCTCGCGGATAAGACGACGGAACCCGGATCCAGCGAGACGTCGACGACATCCATGAGGTCGCGCAGGTCGGCCGAGGCGAGGTTGTTGGTGTCGTCGCGCTCGACGACCGGACTCCCATCGACGCGAAGATAAAACGTTCGAGTGCCGCCGGTCGTGACGTTGAAGTCGAGAGCAACTTCGACGCTCGTATCGCCGCCGACCGCGAGCACCGTGCTCGTGACTGGAACACCGCCGCGATCCGGGTGCCCCTGGAAGAGCTCGACCAAGACCGACGGTACCGGCTCGAGTCCGGTGTTGACGATGCGCGCGCTCGCGGTGACGTCTTGGGGAAGCTCAGCGAGCTCACTCGGCGTGAGCGCAACGTCGACAATCTCGAGATCGGGCTGGGCGGGCGGAGGCTGCCGGACGTCTATCCGGAACGACGCCTCGTTGTCAGACTCGAATCGCTCGCGCACGTCCGCGTCGTCGGGATCGACGACGACGTGCACGGTGTGGGCGCCGAGATGACCGGTCGTGTCCCAGTTGACGCTTACGTCGACCGCCTCGCCGGAGGCGAGTGCCGGCACGACGACATTGCCGAGCTCGATGCCGAGACGAGGCGTCTCACGGTAAAAGTGCACAGTGGTCGCTGCCGCGGGAGCCGATCCAGTGTTGTCGAGCTGCGCCGTGAGGGTGGTCATCGCGCCTTCGATTGGGGATGCGGGGGCGGCCGACGTCGCGGTGATGCGCAAGTTCGGAAGAAGCGGCAGCACGTCTACGTCTCTCGTCGCAACATTGTCCTCTTTGGAAACTTCGCTGTTCGCACCCGCCAAGTCTGCGACGGCGTAGAGCGTGTGCGAGCCCTCGAGTGCGGTGGTGTTCCATGAGAAGGTGAGTACACGCGTCGCGCTCGGCGCCAATTCGGCGACGAGCTGCGGCGCGCCAATCGCAATGCCTCCGAGCTCGGGATCGCCGTCGAACAGCTGCACGTCGAACGCCCCGGCAGCTACCCGAGCGCGATTTCGCACCGTGACCTCCACACTCACCGATTCGCCCACTTCCGGTGGGTCCGGATCGAGGTGTACGTCCGACGGCTCGATGGCGAGGTTCGCGAACGTGGACGGAACGAGAGCTTGCAGCACCGACGCGGTCTCGAAAACGCTTCCGTTCCAGCTGCCTTCCGCTCGCTGCGTTTGCTGCAAGTAGCCGATCGCGGCGTTAATGGCAGTTGGCGGCGACGAGCCGCTCAACAACGCTTCGAGCGCCCGTGCGGTGGCGTACGGTAGCGACGGGCCGTCGCCGAAACCGCCGTCGAGCTGTTGGCGCTCGACCAGCCACGCCAACGCGTTTTGCGCTGCGAGGGAGCGACCGCTTAGTGCCAGCGCCAACGCGGCCTCGGAGGTGGTCATCACATCTGCGGGCTGACCCGGGATGGACGAAAAGCCCCCGTCGGGAAGCTGCATCGACGCGAGAGCCCCAGCGAGCTCGACTGTGAGCCCGATCGTAAGATTAGTATCGAGCAGCGCCCTCAACGCGAGCGAGGTATCGAGAGCATCGGATTGGTAGCCGGGCGCGATGCCGAAGCCCCCGTCAGGGTTTCGGAGTGCGATCAGCCGCTCGTGAGACAGAGCCGCTCCTGCCCTCGACGCCCGCGCGAGGTAGTCGACCGAGGCGGGATTTTGAAGCGACATCCACTCCCGCGCGTCATCGACGGAGCTGCCGCGCACACCGAGCGTGGAAAGCGCCACGACCGCTGTCGATGTGTCGCGCAGCGCCGTGAGCGGGTGAGCTTCGTAGCGACCGTCGAGTTGCTGCTGACTCAGGAGCCACGCGAGCGAGAGTGAGGTATCCGGCATCGCGCCCGGAGTGACCGGCGCTACCGTTTGCAGATCTGGATCCGCCAAGGCTCGACCCCGCGTCAAACCGAAAAGCGTATCCGTGAAGTTCGTGCGGACGAGCTCGACCCCTTCGAGGTCTCGCGCCGTCGGCAAAAGACCCTCGGCAGTCAGGAAAACGAACGCGATCGTGAAATCCTTCTGGGAGCCGTCATGACCCGGCGCCCTCGGTCCTTCAGCCGCGATGATCTGTTCGATGGTCACCGTCTGGACGTCGAGCGCCTCGACCTCCGCGCCGAGCTCGGGAAGCCTAGTTGGGTCGATGTCGGGGTTCACGAGCAAGCTGAGCGGTGAGACTTCCTCGGGGGACAAAAACCCCATGAGGTAGAGGTCGAGCTCGCTGAAACGACTTTGGGTCTCGATAGAGCGGTAGAGATTGCCGCCCACCGGCTCCCAGGTGTTGCCATAAAGAAACGAGGCGTCACTCGAAAGCAGGAAACTCCAATGAGCGTCATCTTTGCCGAGAAGATCGCTGACGGGACCGCTGCCAGGATCAAAGCGAACACTTGCAAGCCATCGGTGACCGATCTCGTGAGCCAGAACTCCAAGGGTGGCGCGGAAACCCGGGTCCCCAGGCTCCAGGCTGAGCGGCTCCATCCGATACTGGTCGATGGGACCCATATCGATGAAACCTTGGAGTCGCGCGGTAGAGCCGAACCCGTCCCCGTTGTCGACGACGGGAAGATTGATGCCTTCGACGTCGCTGCGCACGTTCGTATAGAAGCCGACGGCACCGCCACGGTCGAAATCAAAGTTCGTGAACACGACGATGAAATCGTAGAAATCACCGTGGGTCTCAATGAGCTTTCGTGCGATCCGCTGGCGCGGACCCGAGTTCAGATCGCCGTCGTCGGTGTCGCGGTCGTAGCTCTCTCCGTCGTGCTCGAGGATCACGATATCGCCGCTATCCTCGAGAAACTGCGGCTCCTGGGCCGCCGCGGGCACAGCTCCGCCGATCCACAAGAGACTCGCGCACAGAAGGGCCCGCGCCGTCACAACCTGCAGCTCCTAGATGGACCTGGAATAGAGGACGTGCTGGGCGCTACGGATCGTTGCGACGCGGCGGCGACAGAGAAACGTCGGGCACGGTGCGGTACTCCCGGACCCTCGTTTTCCCAGAGCGATCGAAGCGGACAACCACGAGAGACTCTCCCGCTTGACCGTCGTCACCTCGTACCACACGCGTCAGCACCAGGGTCGTTCGACTGATCTCCTTGACCCTGACGCCATTCATTTCTTCGAGCCGATCGCCCTCGCGCACGGTGTGCTCCTCTCCCTCGGCGTTTTCGAATGTGAGCTCACCGTCCGCGGGCTTCACGTCCACGATGCGGATCGTCTCGAGAAAGGTTGGCTGGGGCGAGGGTGTTTGAGTCGCGACGGCGGAGACCACCGCGAGCGTCATTATTAATGATTGCAGCATGCGAATCCCTCCCAAGTCACATGCGGCTCGGTTGGAAGAGCCGACTGCTCGATGAGCTTTCTAGTTGTATGAAATCGGCGCGGGAAAGAGTGGTTGGGGGGAATCCTGCCACGCCCGGCAAAATTAACTGTCGAGCATCCTAGAGAAAAGTCTTTCCGATGTCAATCTGGCGAACGCTCGAGGCGCGGTTCACTCGATAGATTGGAGACGTCTTTGGACACTCTTTACTTTTTCCTCCATCGTCTGGTCGCGGTCGACTCGCGTCCCGCACTTGATCGTCGTGGAGATTCTTGGCGCTCCCATTTCGTGAATGACCTCGTGGCAGCGCTTGATGGCCGCGAAGACCACGTCCCACTCCCCTTCGATGTTGGTCCCGTATGCATGCATCTTGTAGTCGATGCCCGCATCCTCGATGACCTTTTGACACGCGGCCACGTGTCGTGACACGGAAACGCCGACCCCCATGGGCACAACGCACAAATCCACGATGACTTTCATTGGCTCCTCCTCGTGAGTGCTTGCTCGAATATCAATCGTCTCGAAACAGCCACCGCAGCCCACGGGTTATCCGTACGTGCGGGGGGGTTCGAGCGCGCCGATGAACAGCCCGACCCGGGCGGGCAAATCATCGCGATCCCGCGCGACGCGCTGTTCGAGGTCGAAGATGAAACGCTCGTCGTACCAATAGGAAGGGCTCACCGCGAGGTAGCGATCGAAGAGCTCCGGTCGGCTCAGCAGCACGTAGGTCGTGAACAGCCCACCAAAAGAGTGTCCGATGAGGGTACGGTCTCCATTGGTTCGACAGCGGCTTTCGACGAGCGGTATGACGCGTTCGGCGAGGAAGTCACGAAACGCCTCGCCGCTGCCGGAGAGTCTCTGGATCTCGCGACCGTAACCACCGGAGAGCGAATGGGTCGGCGTGTAGTCGCGAGTTCGGTGCCGGCGGTAGACGCCGATGTCTTGGCTTTGCCCGGGATAGCCGACTCCGACCACGATCATCGGCGGTAGATTCCCGCGGTCGACGAAATGCTCGACAACGTTGTGCGCGATGGCAAAGGCGTAGTCCGGGTCGAGCACGAATACCACCGGGTAGGAAGGCTCTTCCGCTTCGTAGTCGCGCGGCAGGCTCACGTCGAGAACTTGTTCGATCTCTCGCTCCTGCGACGACTCGATCGGGATCACTTCCGTGTGCGGTAGCGAGTATGCGAGGTTCCTGCCGGCTGAGTCGGCGCGACCGACCCCAAACTCCTGGGTCGCCGCCGGCGAACCCACAGTCGAGAGCATCCAGGCGACGGCAGTCATCGTCATGAACTTCATTTACAGAGTAGGATAGCCTGAACCGCGCTCACGTTGCGTGGCTCGCGCTACTGTGTTGTAGTGATGACAACGTGATATCAAGCGATTCGTAGCACATTGGGCGCTTTCGACTCGAAGACACTTCTCGGCCGTGCCATCCGTCTGCCGCTTGGATGGATTCCCGAAACCGCAATCGTTCGTATAGTGAGTGGGCCGTCCGCGGGAGCCAAGTGGATCGTCGGCGCCGCACCTCACGGGGCGTGGCTCGGTACACTCGAACGCTCGAAGCTTCGCCACTTCGTCGCCCATGTGAAACCGGGCCACACGGTGTGGGATATTGGCGCGAACGTGGGTCTGTACTCCGTGGCGGGCTCACGGGCGGTCGGCCCTTCCGGCGCCGTCGTCGCCTTCGAGCCGATGGAGCCGAACCTCGACTTCCTCCGCCGCCACAAGGAGCTCAACGGTCTCAACAACGTGAAAATCGTTGCGGCAGCAGTGTTCGATCGGGACGGTCGGGTCCGTATGGCGCGCGGCGATTCGCCAAGCGAGTTTCACGTCAGCCCCGAAGGCGCCATCGACGTCGAGACGATCCGGCTCGATGTTTGGTCACGCGAATCCGATCACGGTGTTCCCGACGTCGTCAAAATCGACGTCGAAGGAGCGGAGGACGCCGTCCTTGAAGGCGGTGAGGAGGTGCTGTCCCGGCATCGGCCCTTGATCTACCTGGCTCTCCACGGCGACGAGCCGCGCAGGCAATGCGCCGAGCGACTCAGCTCTTGGGGTTACCAATTAACGCCGCTCGACGGCGCCGCCGACGCAACCACGAGCGATGAGTGGTTCGCTGAGCCCGCCTGAGCGGTCTTTGAATCGAGCCCCCGTAAGGCTTACCCTTCGCGGGCGCGGCAAGGCGCCGCCATCACCGGAGGCTGGATTTGAGACTAGTTTCGTATACCCATCAGAACGAATCAGGGGTGGGGGTCATGATCGACGACGAGAGTTTCGTCGCGCTGCCGAAAGCCGCACCGGAGCTTCCTCGGTCTTTGCGAGGCATTCTCGAGCTCGGCAACGACGCCTTCGCGAAAGCAAGAACGTCAACGGAAGGAAGGAGCCCGGACCATCGCCTCGACGGCGTCACCATCGAACCGTTGATTTCAGAGCCCCCCGCTATTTGGTGCGTCGGCGTCAACTACGCGGCCCATCGCGAGGAGACCGGGCGCAAGCCGAGTGAACAGCCGACGATGTTCATGCGTATTGGCGCGAGCCAAGTCGGGCACCGCCAAGCCATGGTCGTTCCCAAAGCTTCGAACATGCTCGACTACGAGGGCGAGCTCGCCGTCGTCATCGGCAGGGGCGGACGTCACATCTCCCAATCGGAGGCGATGGGTCATGTCGCGGGCTACTCGTGCTACAACGACGGCTCGGTCCGGGACTGGCAGCGACATACTAGCCAGTTCGGACCCGGCAAAAACTTCTACCGGACGGGCGGCTTTGGTCCTTGGCTGCTCACTGCGGACGAGCTCCCCAACCCCTACGAGCAAACCCTGGTAACGCGGGTGAGTGGCGAAGAGCTTCAACGCACCACCGTCGACTTAATGTTGTTCCGGATCGAAAAACTCATCGAATACCTGTCGACGATGTACCCCCTCAACCCGGGAGACGTCATCAGCACCGGCACCCCGGCTGGGGTCGGCTGGAAGCGCGATCCACAACGCTTTCTCGTCGCCGGCGACGTGGTCGAGGTTGAGATCAGCGGCGTGGGGACGCTTTCGAATCCGGTGATTAACGAGACCTGAGACTGACGAGAAGACTCGAGTTACCGCGCTCGCAAACTAACTCCGGAGTCGGGGGCCAACCAGTCGACGTTGAAGGCCGGGTCTCCACCGCCTTCGTCGAGCCGGTTTTGAACCCACAGAGTAACCCGTTCGTCACGGGAACATCTTGGAGGGGGAGGAGGAGGGATCACGGATCACGCCAGTCTCGAGAGAATTCCTGTATTTCGCTCGAGCGTTCGGCCGAACCCGGCGGACACCGCCTCCTTGCTTCCCAGGAGGGTGACGGACTTCCGGGCTCGAGTCATGGCGGTGTAGAGAAGCTCCCTCGTCAATAGCGGGTGGTCGTATCTCGGAAGCCAAATAGCGACGTGGTCGTATTCAGCACCCTGGCTCTTGTGCACGGTGATGGCGTAGGCCGTAGAGAAATCCCCCGTGAAGGCATTGCTGGCGCCGCCCTCAAAATGGATACCGCTCGCCGAGATGACGCCGCGTTCACCGTTGAACAAGCCGCGTTCGTAGTCGTTGCGCAACACCTGGACGGGCTCGCCTTGTCGGCTGGGATGGCGACCCCGATAGGCTTTGTTGACCCTATCAGCATCGTAGTTCGTGACCGCGAGCATGCCGTGGGTGCGCAGGTGTGAGAATACCGCGTCGGCGTCAAAGGGCTCCTGTTGGATGAGCGCGAGATAGCCAGGCGTCAGGACGCGGTCGGACATCCAGCGAACGAGAAAGCTCTCGTGGTCCTCTTCGAGAAGCTCGACACCATGAAACTCGACCTCGCTCGCCTGCCGACGGGCCGCGATAGACTTCATCAGAGTATGGAAGTCTTCGGTCCGGATGGAGCGAAACGCTTCGGCAAGGGCGCGCCCGGCCGCGTCTTTGCGATCGATTCGAAAGTTCTCCCGAAGCTCGACGCTTCCTCGATTCTGGCTGGCGGAAACGACATCGCCGAGTACCGCGCCTGCGTGAATCGACGGAAGTTGGTCCGCATCTCCCAGAAGAACCAGTTTGGCCTGCGGCTGGAGGGCGCTGAAGAGCCGATCCATGAGCTCCAGATCGATCATGGAAGCCTCGTCCACGATCACAAGCTCGTACGGTAGCGGGTTCGTCTCATCGTGACGAAACTGCCCGCGTGCAGGCGAGTAGCCCAACAGTCGATGAAGCGTTCTCGCCTTGGGCAACGTTTCCAAAATTCCGCCGTCGACGATCTTCGGTTCAGGGACGGCGCCGAGCGCGTGGTCGACCGATTCGGCCATGCGGCGAGCCGCGCGTCCCGTTGGCGCAGCGAGCGCGACGTCGGTCATCGCGACATCGATTCGGGCAAGAACGCGCAATATCGCAACGACGACCGATGTCTTGCCGGTGCCGGGTCCGCCGGACACTACCGTCAACGGCCGCGTCACCGCGGTGCGCACCGCGTCTTGCTGCTCAGCCGAAAGACGCACCACTCGCTCATTGACGACGACGGGATGTACAAGGACGCGGTCTAGGGCATCCAGAATCTTCATGTACCGGCGACGCTCGGTCTTCGCATCGAGACGCGCTTTCAAACTTCGCGCAAAGGACTCCTCTTGGCGATGCACGCGTTGATGGTAGAGTCGCTCGCCATCGACGATGAGAGGCTTGTAGTCCCCGGAGCGACCGACGAGCTCGCTCGGCTGTACGATCAGCTTTTCGGCTCTGGCCACGAGCTCATCGCCGGCTCCGAAATATTTCAAGCGCTCGGAAAGACGACTCAACGGAAGATGGGTGCTACCGTGCCGGAGCGAGTCCAACGACGCCACGGCAATCGCGAGCAGCGCTTCTCGCTCTTCCGGATCGAGGTCCGTCGCCGTGCGGGCGAGCTCCCACGACAAGTAGAGAGCTTCGTCGCCAACGTCGCGCTCACGCGCGGCTCGCACGAGCCAATCGGGATACGGTGTCGCCTTTGGCGAGGGCGCTCCGAGACGTTGTCGAACGGTACCAAGGGGGGTAAGGCCTGGGCTCACAGAGTCTTCTCCCGAACGAGCTCGTTTTTCCACTGCGTCACCATCGACCACGACGGTCGCTCGAAGTAGATCCCATCGTCGGGCAGTCCGCGAACGAAGCAATAAACGATACCCCCGAAGCGCTCGAGGTAGTCCTGCTCGGTCTCTACCTCGAGCATCTTGACGATGGCGATCGTGTAGAGCTTGGCCTGGATCACGTAGTTACGACGCACGTGCTCGCGCAACGCATCACGCGAATACGACGTGAGCACATCACTCTTCCAGTCACAGACGTACGTCATTCCCGAAAGCTCGAATACGAAATCGATGACGCCCTTCGCAAAGCCTCGTCGAAGTTTCCCGTCGGCTTCGGGGTAGGGATAGATGAACTCGACTTCGCGCAGCTCGGTCGTCACCGAGGCAAAGCCCTTGTCGAGGCGGGCTTCGCCGAGCGTAACCGGTGAGGTCAACGCAGTGTGCACGATGCGTTCTGCTTCCGCACGGAAACGAGGCTCGACGCTGTTTCGACGCATCGCGCGCCGGAACGCAGCAGCCACACCCTCGAGAGTCCTCCACCGCTCGAGCGTTGGGTTCGCCCGAAGCGTTTCGAAGTTCACCACCTCGAGAACCTCGTGCAAGAAAACTCCCGTCGTGCTCCCGCGGGGAAGATCGAGCTCGGCAAGCTCGGCAGGCTCGTCAACGGGCGGGCGGTAGCCCCCTTTGAGAGATTTCAGCCGACTGTACGAAGTGACGAGCCAACCCCGATGTCGATCCCGCAGCACGTCGAACGCTCGGGCATTGTCGTGGAAGCGAAGTAGCTCGTCTGGCGGACGCCAGCTGTCGAAGTGGGCGACGTGATTGTCGGGCGCGGGTCCTTCAGTCCGGACTTCGTCGATCCGGAACACCCCGAGAAGCTCGTGCAGTCGGCGATTGACGCGAGCATAGCAACCGAGGCCTCCCGCTTCGTCGGGCAGCAACGGGAGGTACAGACGAGCCTTCGCGCGCGTGAGCGCGACGTAGAACAGCCGTTGGTCTTCTTCTCGTCTCTCGCGCTCGATGGCCTCGCTTACGGCTTCAGGAGCTTCGCGAAGCTTGCCGACATAGGCTCTTTTTTCCGCGCGTTCATAGTAGGTATGAACGCCGCGCGAGAGGGTTTGTGACAGCGCGTAGACGAACACGACGCTAGCCTCGAGACCTTTGGCGCCGTGAATGGTCATGACTTGCACGGTCCGGTCGCTCGCGAGACGCATCACATTGCGCTCGCTTCCTGGCGTGACGCCGCGTTCGTTGATGAAGCGACGCAGCGTTCGCACGAGCTCCGAAATTGATGGAGCCTTCTCGTAGGCTTCCTCCAGCAGGATATCGAAGACGTGCTTGTAGTTGACAAAAGCTCGCTCGCCGTTTCCAACGAACAACTCGCGCACCAAAATGCCGCTTTCGTTCAAGATGCGCCTGAAAAGTTGTTCGTACTCCCTCGCGTCCGCGAGCGAGCTCCAGTCAATGAGCCGTCGCATCAACGGATGCTCGGAAGACACAGAGCCGCACCGCTCGAGCTCACGCAACGACAGCCCAAAAAAAGGTGTCATCCACGCACGCAGCCGGTTAGAACGATCCCGCAGATCCACCAGCGCGGACAACAAGTCCGAAACATCTTCGGCTTCCCTCGTTTGGAACAGACCCTCCTGCCGGTAGAACGCGTAGGGCACGCCCCGCTCCGCCAACGCGTCTCCTATTTCGATTGCCTCTCTCCCAGTCCGGGTGAGCACGAAAATGTCTTCGGGTCCAATCGGCCGCTCGGCGCCTTCACTACCGAAGCGGAGCCGCTGTTTTTCGTCGCTCAAGAGAGCGTGGATCTCCCGCGCGATGTGCGCAGCCAGGGGTTTTTTGCTGTCGCTGCGAAGCAGCACGACCGGGAATACACGCTCCCCGTCGCCACCGACGAGTTTGAGCTCGGGGCGGGCCGCGCGCAATGGTTTGTCATAGCGAATGTTGCCGGTGAAAAACGGTGGCTCGGATTTCTGGTCGAAAATGAGGTTCAGGGCGTCAATGAGCTCGCTCGTGGAGCGGAAATTCTCGACGAGAGGTATCATCGCGCTTCGCGCAACCATCGCCGTGCGCGCCTCGAGATAGACGTGCACATCGGCGCCGCGAAAAGCATAGATCGCTTGTTTGGGATCTCCGACCAATCTCAACGGAGTCTTGGCCCCTCCCACGAAGAAGAGTTTTCTGAAGATTTCCCACTGTACCTCGTCGGTATCCTGGAACTCGTCAATGAGGACGTAGCGGTATCGAGTCTGAAGCATTTCGCCGAGCTCCGAGCCGCGCGGCCCGTTAAGACTCTTCGCGACGCGACTGAGCATGTCGTCGAAGTCGAAGGTGCCCTCCGCACGCTTGATGTGCTCGAGCCGCTCCAACACGACCGGAAGAAATCGCGTGACGACGGCGCACGACAGTGACGATGCCGCAGTCGCGAGCTCGTCGAACCCTCGCAGCTGCCCACTGAGGTACGAAAGCTCGACCGCGTCTAGCTCAGCAACCAACGCGGCGATATCGTTGTTCTCGCGATAACCGGCATGCGCATCGTTCACTCGCTCGATATTTCGGAGCACTTTTGCGACGGACCCTCGGTGCACCCCGGCTTCGACGAGCTCCGCGGGGGACATGGCGACGTTCTCCAAACACCAGGCCGCGCTCTCGAGGCGTTCGGCATCGAAGCTCGGATAAATCGGAGCCCGGTGCCGCGACGCTTCAAAAAGGAGATCCTCGAGCTCCTCGACGCTCGAACGGCGTACCTGAAGCCACGCTACCAGGTAAGGTACAAGCTCTTCACGGCGTGACAGCTCGGAGCGGAGAACATTCTTGAAAGCCCGCGAGAACTCGGCGCGTGCGTCGACGTGGTGCTCGTCGAAAAGACTCCCGTTGAGAAACGCGTTCTCCAACAGCACCGAGTGACAGAATCCATGGATGGTCGCAATCGGCGCGGCGTCGAAGTCAACGAGTGCGGCACTGAGCCGCCCTCGAGTCGAGGCGTCGAGGACCCAACAATTCTCGGGTGAGAGGTCCGTGCTCGTTCGATCGAGTGCGAGGAGCGCTCGAATCCGGGCACGGATGCGTCGTTTGAGCTCGGCGCGCGCCCGCTCGGTGAACGTCACGACAAGAATCTCGTCGATTCCGGCTCCGCGGGCGACGAGATCCACGACGAGGTGCTCGATGGTGTGGGTCTTGCCCGTGCCCGCGGAAGCCTCGATCACGGCGTGGCCGTACTCCGGAATTTGGATCACGGCTTCCGGCTTCGGGTAGCGGGGTGCGTCTTCGCTGGCGCTCACTGCGACTCACCCAGGCTTTCGAAAAACAACGCGAAACGGCGAGCGACGATCTCTCGCACCCGCGAGGGCTCGGGCGATTGGTAGTCCTCCGGGTGGGAGATCGGTCCGAAGCGCGAGCTCGTCTTTGCCGGAGGTCTCGGCTCTAGGTCGCTCAACGCGACTTCGCACGGAAGCAAGTAATCGTGCACACCCTGTTGCATCTCCTCGACGAGCGAAGCGAGGTAGCGTACAGCTTTTTCCCGCGGAATCGGCGCGAAGGTGAAACGCTCGATGATCGAATCGTCCGGTGTCTGCCGGGAGGCGGCATTGATGACGACGAGCGAATACGGCTCACCGACGACAACACCCGCAGCCGAGTGAAAGACGTGGTCGAGAAAACCGTAAAGCGATTCCCGGCGCGCGTCGAAACGGCTACGGTTTTGCGCACACAGCCGAAGAGTCAATCGCGGCGAGGACGAAAATAGGAGCGGGCTCGGACCGAGCTCGAGTTTCATGCCCCCCACGAGACACGTCGCAGTCTGACGGGGAGCGAGCTTCACGTTGTCACCCACGACATCTCTCAGCGCTCGGCGCCACGATGCGAGCGTAGCGAGATGACGCTCGCGCTCGGAGCTTCCGAAGACACCCGTCGGTCGGTTGCCACGCAACTCCAAACGATGAGCGAGCTCGTCATAAACCGCGGGGTCGCCGCCGCGGCGAAACGCCTCTCTGAGCAACAGCGCGGCTTCGAGCGGCTCGGCGCGAAACGTCTCGTCCTCACGCGAGAGGTGGTCTTCCTCTTCCCCCACGGCAAGTCGCAAGGCAAACCTTGCGGAGCCTTGAAGCGGACACTCGAGAAACCGGCGGATCGCCGAGAGCGGGATCGTCGCCGCCGCGCCCTGATTCGTGTCGTCGTGGTCCGGGGGCGCGGTGACACAACCGAGAAGTTCCTGAAGACGAGTCGGAAGCTCGTCGAGCGAAACTCCCTCTAGGCTCGAGCGTTCAAGATGAGTCCGTAGGTTCTCGCCCAAAGCGCGGGCGACGGCCTCGCGACCCGCCGCCGGCGAGGCGCGACGGGTCGCCGCATCGTCGAGCCGCCGCAGAGGAAATCTTCTTCTCGGGACTTCTTTCACGAATCCCTGCTCGAGCGTCTCGATCAACTCGAGCACGACGGAGGATGGCTGAAGTGGCTCCCCGGTCAGCTCATCCCTCGCGACATACGAAAGGTAGAGTCGCTCACGCGTGCACAACAGCGTCTCGAGAAAAAGGTACGTGTCCTCGTCCCGCTGCGACACGTCTCCGGGTCGGTGCTGGGCACGGCGCAAGTCTAGATAGTTCCGGCGATCCGGCGCTGGAAACTGCCCCTCGCCGAGACCGGCAATGAAGACGACTTTGAACGGAATCGACCGCATCGGCAAAAAGCTCGACACCACGATTCCGTCCACGAGATACTGACCGCGACTCCCGGAGAGTCCTCTGAGCTCGGTCCGGACGAGCTCGTGAGCCGCGTCGTAGCCGATCTTCTTCGCACCGAAATTCGTTTCCGCGAGGGCCACGATCGCTCGGAGACACCGTCTCAGCACTCTCTTGTCCGAATGAGAATGCGGCGCCACGTACGTCGAGATGAACGCGCCCATGAAATCCATCCACGCGGACAGGGTCATTTGAACGCGACCCGCATCGCGGGCATCACTCAGCAGCGAGCGGACGAACAGACCAAACCGGCCCGCCGTTTCGAGCTTGTCGTAGGCAATCTCCTCGACAAGGTAAGAGTCGTCGCCTTGCTGGAAGAGTCGCTCGTCGCCAGAACGCTCCCCGCTCATGAATGCACCGAGAGCAAGACGTTTCAAACCTTGATCCCAATTGAAGACGTCTTTGTGAATATAGGTATCGTCCTGTTCTTTGCGATCGAGCCCGCGAACGATCCCGAGAGCTTCGCACCAAGCGACGCAATCGTCGCGAGAGCCCGCCGGAAACGATGTGACAACGCTGGGATGGGTTACGAACTGCAGCACATCTTTTCGCGTAAAGCGACTTGGCGGAATCTCCAAAAGAATCTCGATGGCCTCGGCGATCTGGCTTTCGCTTTGTACCGGGAGATCGACGATGTTGTGAGGCAGCGAGTGCATCTGTCCAAAGACCGAACCGACGAGTGCTTGGTATCGTTTGGCGACGGAGGGCACGAGGATGACGGCAATCTCGTGGAAGCGCAGCGGCTCTGATGGCGTGTCAGACTCAGTCGGCTCAGTCGGCTCAGTCGGCTCAGTCGGCTCAGTCGGCTTACTTGGCTGAACGAGACGCCAAATCTCCGACGCTATAGCTTCGAGCTCTCGACGGACGTTAGCCGACTCGAACAAAACGATGCTCTCGTCTCCTTCAAAGTGGAACTCTTCTGGGATCGATTGCCGATCGGGTTTGCGTAACGCGATATCCCGCTGGAGCTGTTCCAACAGCGAGGTCGGCTCCGGACCCTTGATACGGGGAACGAGCTCGCACCCGGTGAGCGCGTTCGTCAGGCGAAGGTTCTCTCGGCTGAGACGACCCCAAAGCCTTAGCGGTAGCATTTCGCCTGCATTCGCCAAGCGGAACGGGTCGTCGACGCTGAACATCTCCCCGGGACCCAGGTTCTTGCCGCGACGCTCGTAGCGCCTCGGCGACCGAGTTGCCGGGACCGTCATCGGGACCGGTGCGGCGATGGCTTCCCAGATCTCCTGGCAAGGATTGAGTGTGTAGAGATACACATCGCTGGCGACGCGCCCCAATAACTCGACGTGGGCGCGCGGCAAATACGAAACGCCGAACACCTGGAGCACGGGTGGGAGATTGTCGCTGAGCTCGAGGCTTTCATCACCTAGCTCGAGCCACAAACGCCGCTGCCACGTTTCCACGCTTCGCAACTCCGGTTCCAGCGCAAAGAGTCCCGCCCGCCAGCATTCGAGAAGCTCCGGCCGCGTGTCCGCATAGGCGGTATAGATCCGCGCCAGCTCTTTCGCGAGTTGCACGCGCCGTTTGTCGACCGGGCGACGTTCACGACCGCCCGCCTCGAGATAGGTCCGGACCGGCTCGAGCTCCGCTTGGCTCAGGAGCTCGTCATCGAATACCGCGCTCAACACGCGGTCGGCGAGGGTGCGTCTCTGCGTGAGCTCGTGCAGGAGGCGAAACCGAACGTTGGCGCAGATTCCGTCGAGCCGCGCAAGCGACAGCTCGAGGTAAGTCTGCATGTTTCGATTCGGGACGACGATATCGACGGGATCGTAGAGCGACCCGCGCACCAGGCGGACGCGCTCTAGGAGGGCGTCGAGAAGTTCCTCGGTTCGATTAGAGTAGTAGACGCGCAGCACGGGCTCAGGCCGTCGGACGAAACGTACTTCTTGGGTCTCGGTTTGGCTTTCTTCGTCTATCGTAACATCTTTATCCTGAGTCGGTTTGCCCGGCTGCCCCCCCGCGGTAACCTAGAAGCGACGTGCTCTCCCCACTTGTCTTGCTTGCCTTATCGCCGTTTTGGGTCGGCCTCGAATCCGGTCCCTACAGCGTCGGCTTCGAGACGATGCCGCTTCGCGACTACTCCCGGCCGTTTCGTGCCGAGGGCGACGACCGTACCCGCGTGTTGCCAGTGTCGATCTGGTATCCGGGTCGAGCCGCGCGCGACCAGGAACCCATGCCCTTCGGCCACTATGTGGGCACCCAGACCGAGCAGCTATTGCAACGACTCCGTGCGAGTGGGGGCGAGCTCAACGATGAACAGCTCTCGAGAATCACTGGGACGCCGACAGCTGCGTACGAACGGCTCGCGCGAGCCGAGGGTAGCTTCCCGCTCGTGCTCTTTGGCGCGGGACTCAGGACGCCGACCTACGTCCAGTCGGTTCTATGCGAATACCTGGCCAGCTACGGCTACGTCGTCATCGCGATCCCGCCCGTCGCTTACCGAGCGGGTGTGCCGCTCGGCTACAACGCCCTGACGGTGGAAACTCTCGTCCGGGACATCGAGCTCGTCATCCACGAGATGCGCGACTATCCCAGAGTCGACATCGAGAGGCTCGGGCTCGTCGCCTGGAGCGTGAGCGGCGTCGCCCACGCGCTAGTGCAGATGAAAAACCCGGACGTTGCGGCTGTCGCCAGCCTCGACGCCGGCTCGGGATACAACTACGGGTTCGAGTTGCTGCGGGAGTCTTTGTATTTCGACCCCGCCCGCGCAGTGGCTCCGTTCTTTCATGCAACAGATTCGCGAGAGACCACCAGCCCGGCGCCAAAAAGCTTCGAGTACTACGACAACGTCCAGCGGGGACCGTCGTTTTTCCTGACGATCGAAGGCGCCACCCACGCCGAGTTCACTTCTCTGGCGAGCATCATTCCCGTGAACAGCGCGCCCGAGCTACATCGGCGGTATCGGTTGCTGTGTACCTACGTCCGAAGGTTTATGGATTTCGCCATCAAGGCCGATCCCGACGCCGAAGAATTCCTCGACGTGACGCCGTCCCGCCACGGCTTCGAAGGTCTCATCCTATCGAAGCGGCCTTGATTCCGGATCAGACTCCGGGTGGCGCCCCCTCACCCGACGTCGCTGGTGCGACGTCGACCTCTCCCCCTCGCGGGGGAGAGGTTAAAACGCTAAATGCTTTCGTCGGCGCTTGGGCCGTAGATTGCGGGAAGGGGCACATCGTTCTCACGGAGGTAGACGCTGAGTTGGCCCCGGTGGTGGACGATGTGGCTCAGGACGAACCCCCGTAAACAGGCAGCGCGTGCCATCTCGACGGCGACGGTCTCGCCCTGCATCAGTTTCCAGTTCGTGAACAGGTGCTCGTCGGATTGACCGTTGAGGACTCCTTTGAAGTTCTCGACATTCTTGTCGAAGCAGTCCAGGAGCTCTTGCTTGCTCGACAACGCCTTCGGTTTGTAGTCGCCGGCCTCCATGTCGAACGACTCGTCGTTCACGATGGTCGCGGCCCATTCCGGAATCTCAGCCAAATGCGACGCCAAGCGACCCAAGGTCATGGACTTTTCGTGGGGTTTCCACGCAAGCTTGTCTTCGGGGAGCCGTTCCAACATTTTTCGGGTATTCACCGCCTCTTGGGTGAACTCGCCAATCATAGCTTCTGCAAGGGACATAGTTCTTCTCCTTCGTTCGTCATTTTGCTCGGATTCGGGCTGTGATCTTATTCTCAAACTCGCCGCGGTGCCAGTTAGCCGGCTGACGAAATCGAAACCACCGCAACGGAGACATCCGCCCCACGCAGGGGACATCCCCCTCACCCAATCCCTCGGTTACGTGGACATCCCCCTCACCCAATCCCTCGGTTACGTGGACATCCCCCTCACCCAATCCCTCTCCCCCCATTCGGGGGGAGAGGGTTAACTTGTGCGATGCGAGCGGAGCTCGCATCGGTCTTTGTTAGTTGGGGTAGACCTCATCCACGGCAACGATTCGCCAGCGACCTTGGACGCGGGCGAGGGCGCAGCAGACGTTCCAGCCAACGCGGAGTGACTGGGTGGCGGCCACCGGTGCAATGAGAGGGCCTATTTCTTCCGGCTCGGCGCTGCGGTAGACCTGTAGCCAGAAACGTCCCGGGTCAACGCGACTGATGGGATGGTCGTCGGAATCGATGTAGTCGCGATCGTTGAAAAACGCCGGATCGACTGTCACGGAGCGCTCTTCTAGCAGTCGCGCGACTCGCCTTGCCCGATTGCGCAGCTTCGTCCGTCTCGACGACACCTCCCGGCTCGCTTCGATCTCCTGGCGGGTAACGTAGTCGCGCTCCAAGAGCCAACCTCTCAGATCATCGACGACCTGCGGTGCCTTGGCCTCAATCCGCTCAGAGGTAAAAACGTTTCTTTTGAGGTAGACGCGTGCGAAAAAGTCGAGCTCGGGTAGAAGCTTCTCCGGTCCGAACATCTCGAAGAAGTGTCGTTGAGCGCTCCCCCGCGCGTGATAGTTCTTTTCACAAAACGCGCGCTCGCTCGCATCGAGATTCCGATGCCCGTAGTTGTTGATACACAGCTCCAGGAAGAAGAGAATTCGCCGGTAAGCTCGATGCTCGTCAGGTTTCAAGTTCGCGTCGCGATCTTCGGCGAACTCCGTAAGAACACACTGGATCGTCGGTATTAAGCAAGTCCGTAGAGGGCTCATTGGGTTACCTCCCGCAAATGCCCTCAACCCCACTGCAATAGACGTCGATAGACTCGAAATTCTACTCCTGAGCCGCTTTTTTTCACCACGGAGACACGCACTCCGTGCCCACCGTGGCTGCATAGTGAAAAACCTCGCTACAATACGAGTCCAGAATGGACGCACAGGGACATCGGTTGGTGGTTCCACGGACGGCCCGGTATTGGACGCTCGGGGACTTCGATGGGACCTTCTCGGAGGTCTGGTTTCTATGCCACGGCTACGGGCAGCTCGCAGAGGAATTTCTCGACTCCGCGCGGATACTCGCCAAGCCGCAGCGACTGCTCGTCGCTCCGGAAGCGCTCTCTCGCTTCTACCGCGACAACCATCAGCACGTCGGTGCTTCTTGGATGACCCGAGAGGACCGCGAGCGGGAAATGGAAGACTACATACGCTACTTGGACTTGCTCCACGATCGAGTCTTCGAAATCGTGGAGCGCGCCTCGACGCGTCTGGTACTTTTCGGCTTCTCCCAAGGCGCGGCTACGGCAGCACGTTGGGCCGTTCACGGCTGCGGCGCCGTCGATCACCTCGTGCTCTGGGGTGCGGCGATGCCGCCTGAGCTCGACAACATCGGGTCACTCGAAGCCCTGACCAGAATGCAAGTAACGATCGTCGGGGGCACGCGCGATAGACTCTTTCTCGATAGACATCGCGAAGAACAAAGAGAGCGTTTGCGACGCCATGGTGTCGACTTCTCGGAGCTCAGCTTCGAGGGAGGGCATCGCTTGGACAACAACACACTTATTGAGCTCGCGGCTGGGGCCTAGCGCTAGTGAGGCTCCTGCTCGTCGCCGCGGCATTGATAGGAGCGTGGACTTTGCAATCTGACCTCATTGGTGTCGAACAACTACAAAAACTGCCTAATCCCCACGCCACGGCTCGTATTCCTTATGGTGACGATCCGCTTCAGTTTGGCGATTTGAGGCTCCCGCCGGGAGCGGGACCGCACCCAGTGGCCGTCGTCATCCACGGCGGATGCTGGCGCTCTCAATACAACATCGATCACATCGGCGCCTTCAGCGACGCGCTGACTCGCTCAGGAGTCGCGACGTGGGCGATCGAGTATCGCCGCGTGGGCAACCCCGGCGGAGGCTGGCCCGGAACGTTTCTGGACGTAGGCGCCGCGGTAGATCACCTGCGAAGCGTCGCCAAGGAGCATCCTATCGATCTCGAACGCGTCATTGCGGTCGGGCATTCGGCTGGAGGCCATCTCGTCCTGTGGCTGGGCGCGCGCGGCAAACTCACCGATGCGACGATTCGGGGCAACGATCCCCTTCCGCTCAAGGGTATCGTTTCACTCGCAGGTGTCGATAACCTCAGGCGCGCTCTCGAAGAAGGCGTGTGCGACGACCAGGCGGCAAAGCTCGTCGGCGGCACTCCCGACGAGGTGCCTGAGCGGTATGCACAGGGCTCACCGATCGAACTGTTGCCGATTGGAGTGCCCCAACACTTGATCAACGGCGCCAGAGATCCGATCGTACCCGACGCATTCGGGCGCGACTATGCAGCTGCGGCGAGGTTCTCAGGCGATGCCGCGAAGCTCACGATTCTGCCGGATGCGGGTCACTTCGAGCTCATCGTACCTACGGCCGACGAATGGGCGAGTGTCCGAGACGCGATCCTGGAAATGCTCGAGCTATAAATCAACGCCAGCGCACCCAGTCGGCGCATCCGTTTTCTATGCGGCGGCGGCTTCAGTGTCGTTCGAGATGCGGCCCTTGTCGAGAATGTGCTCGGGCACCTTTTTCAGATCCCAGATGAGACCCAGCTTCGCCAACACCAGCAACCCATAATAAGTAAGGTCGATCTCCCACCAATAGAAACCCTGCCTCGCGGCAGTCGGGTAATGGTGGTGGTTGTTGTGCCATCCCTCGCCGCAAGTCAACAATGCGAGGAACCAGTTGTTACGGCTCGTGTCCGACGTCTCATACCGACGTCTCCCATACATATGAGAGAGAGAGTTGATGGTGAACGTCGCATTGACAAGAATGACCGTGGAGAGGAAAAACCCCCAGAACAACATCTGAAGCCCAGACGTTCCCAAGGAGGGAGCGTAGGTCTGCAGCAAAACGCCCAGGCCAAAACAGGACGTGCCCAACAGGATCGGCATGAGGACGTCGAACTTATCGAGCGCGCGCAACTCGGGGAACTTGGCGAGGTCAGGTACGAGACGAACTCGGGTGGGAGAGTTCGCTCGCGCGAAGATCCAGCCCACGTGGGAATAGACGAAGCCGCGCTTGATGGGCGAGTGAACGTCTTGGTCCTGGTCGGAGTACTGATGGTGGTGCCGGTGATGACCAGCCCACCACAGCGGCCCCTTCTGGACCGATGAGTTGCCGACGAGCGCGAAGAGAAACTGAAACCAGCGTGAAGTCTTATAGCTGCGGTGGGAGAGATACCGGTGGTAAAAACCGGTGATCGCGAACATTCTCACCCAGAAAAGTGCAAGGCACACCGCCACGGCCACCGGGCTGATACCCACCCAAAACACTCCCAGCGCGGCGACGTGAACCAAGGCGAAGGGGATCGCGGCCCACCAATTGACACCACCATCATCCCATGGAACGGTGTGCAGATCGGACGATTGCGTACTCACTAAGCTCTCCTCAATGATGCAGGATTGGGGTTAGACGAGGAGCCTTTCTCCCAAAGAATCGGCGTAGAGACCAAAATACGGGCTCATTACGTAGAAACTCGGCTAATAGCGTAACATGAACCCGCGAAGTCAACAATTCTATAGCATTATGGCACGAGGGGGGTTGAGGCGAGGTCGAGCGATTGCGCCGGAGGGCTTTGGTATCACGCCCGAAGAGCTGTCCCGCCCGGTAACGAGCGCCTCCTTGTTCGGAAACGACGCTCCGCTCGAGCTCGAAGTGGGCTCCGGCAAAGGCACCTTTCTCGTCACGGAGTCCCAGGCTCGCCCCGACGTGAACTTCCTGGGCATCGAGTACACCCGCCGCTATTGGCGATGCGCCGCGGACCGGCTCCGTCGTAACGATCAAGACAACGCGCGCCTCGTGCTCGCCGAAGCGGTGACGTTCATCCGGGATCATCTTGATGACGCCAGTCTTAGCGGTGTGCACGTCTATTTCCCTGACCCGTGGCCCAAGACGAGTCACCGCAAACGCCGCTTCGTCCAAGCAGAGCACATCGAGCTAGTCGCCATGAAAATGCGATCGGGTGCTCGCCTTCGCATCGTGACCGACCACGCCAAATACTTCGCACAGATCGACAAGGTCATCCGAAGCTCCTCGCTTCGAGTCATCGACTTCGACGCCCTCGCGGCGGCCGCCGACTCGCAAGAAATCGTCGGCTCGAACTTCGAGAGGAAGTACCGTCGCGAAGGACGTGCGTTCCACACGATCGCCTGCGAGCGGGTGTAGGTGTTTTCCCGCCACCGTTGGAATTTCCCCGCAATCCGGCAAATCCCCACAAAGCTCCGCCGAAACGTATCAACAACTTGCAGCGCTGCTGGCCTGGCAATCGTTTTGCATTCTCATCAGACGCTCCCAGTCAAAACACGCGTACCCCTTCCCAGCTGCGGTTACGGCCGAACGTATGAACTGGCTAAGTCAACGCGACATCACCGACAAAGCGATGGAGCTCCATCGCGAGGGGAACAACGCCAAGGCAGCGTCCATGTTTCGCGAGCTCGTCGAGTCCGGTTGTCGGGACCCGAAGGTCTTGTCTCTCGGCGGATACCTGGTCGCAACCGAAGAGGGCGACGTCAAGACAGGACTCGGATGGTGCGAGCGCGCGATCGAGATCGCGTTCTACGATCCGGAAATGTATGTGAACCTCGCGCGATTGCACGAGCGCACGGGATGGAAGACCCAGGCGGCGCAGGTTCTTCGTAAGGGGCTTCGCATGGATCCCGGCAACGAGAAGCTACTCTCCGAGATTCGTCGAGTCAGCCCCAGAACTCCAGACGCGATCTCGCTGCTGCCTCGAGATCATGTCGTGAACCGCACGATCGGCAAGCTGCGGGCCGAACGGAAGGACAAAGACAAACCGCTCGTCAAGTCCAAAACCTCCGCGAGCTACTCCTAGTGGACTGTAACAGATATTCGTTGCGCAAATCGCGAGGCCATTTTGGGGGCTGGCAAGGCGTGATGACGACGGTATATCTAGATATTTCGAGAAATTCGACCCCTACAATTCGGCCGTCTATCCATCAAGGGAGGTCGGCGTGCTCGATGAGCTGTTGGAAGCTTGGCGAACCAACAATCGGATCAACCTGTTTCTCTTCGATCACATCAGCCCGGCGGGCATGAAGTGCACTCTTTCCAAACGCGGAGGTCGGGAAGTCGCGCGTCAGTTTGCGCACATGCACGATGTGCGGGTTTACGCGCTCGAGAAGCGGGCGAAAGATCTTGCGGTGGGCCTGCGCAAGTTTCAGTCCAAGGGGGCTGACAAAGTTATCCCCACCAAGGCAGAGCTCAGAAAAGCGTTCTCGACTTCGAGTAAAGCGGTCGAGACGTTTCTTGGGGATGTTCTTTCAGGGGCGGCGAAACGTCGGGGGTTCAGAAAGGGAATTTTTACGACGTTGGGGTATTTCATTGCGCACGAGAGTCATCATCGGGGGAGTATTTTGTTGACGCTCAAACAGAGCGGGCACAAGCTTGATAATGCTACGGCTAGTGCGATTTGGGCTTGGGATCAGATCTAGGGGGAGTCAGATCAGAAATCAGAAATCAGAAATCGGGAACGGGAACGGGAACGGGAACGGGACGGCAAGGAGGAAGGCGGCATCAACCTTGGGCTCGGTGACAGCTTTCTCGGCGTGTACAAGATTCCCGAACCCGGCAGGATCCATCACTTTTGTGTCGGTGTCGACGGCTACGACATCGATGATGCGGCCGAGCGGCTCAGACGGGGCAGCATCGAGCCCTACGTTCGACAGGATCGCCCGGAGATCTACTTCAACGATCCAGATGGTGTCCGGGTGCAGCTTTCAGCGAAAGACTACCGCGGATGATACGTCACCGTGGGTAGAGTTGGGAGATCCCTTCCTCTCTCATCATGGCCTCGATACCGACGATATCCAAGGGGACAAAGTCAGAGAGGTTCTCGGCTCCGTCCTCAGTAATAAGGATAACGTCCTCGAGACGAATATAGATTTTCTCCCCCGATCGACGCTTAGCACATACTGATCTTCTGTTATGCGCGAGCGCGTGTCGAGTGTCAGCGTGCAATCGCCAGATTCGACCGTGATAAGATGCGCGCCCATTCGCTTTCAAGGGGGGCTTCGCCATGACTCTCGCCTACCTCATCTTAGCCGTCGGTTACAACGCTCGCGAATCTGTGCTCCACACGTTGAGGGAAATGGACCGCTGGCTCGAGACTCATGTGAAGGATGCGCCGCCACGCACAGCGACCAGCAACGACAACTAGGCACGATGAGCCAGGATCCGCACCAGGAGCCGAGCGACGTCACGCAGCTTCTCAACGCGTGGGGTGATGGCCGGCAAGAAGCGCTCGACGAGCTGATGCCGATCGTCTATCAAGAGCTTCGCAAGCTCGCGCGAAGCCACCTTCGTCGCGAGCGCGACGAGCACACGCTGCAACCCACTGCGCTCGTGAACGAGGCCTACTTGCGCCTCGTAGACCAGAAGAACGTCCAATGGCAGAACCGGAGCCATTTCTTCGGGATCGCAGCGCAACTCATGCGCCGAATCCTCGTGGATCACGCACGGAGACGACAATCCGAAAAACGAGGCGGTGGCGAGGCGCCTATGCCGTTCGACGAAGCCAGAGGGGTACCGTCGAAAGCTCCAGACCTGGTGGCTCTCGACGAGGCATTGAACGATTTCGCCGAGCTCGACCCACGAGCGGCGAAGATCGTCGAGCTCAGACAATTCGGCGGGTTGAGCATCGACGAGACCGCCGAGGTACTCGAGATTTCACCGGCGACGGTGAAACGCGAGTGGACCGCCGCCAAAGCGTGGCTGCGGCGAGCGACGCTGCGCGAAGGACGCGGTGTCTGAATGAATCGGCTCGCGCACGAGGCTCATCGCTGCGTGTCCTCCCGCGCGACACGCCGCTCGCGTCGACCCGGCCGAAACACTACGCCACGAAGTAGGAGGTGGGAATGAAGACCCGGCGAGAGTTTGTGAGCCTCACTTCGAAAAGCGCGTGCGCGACTGCGTTGCCGTCGTTAGCGGTCGCGAAGGAGACGACCAAGTTGACTGGGTTCGTCTACGACGACATCTACCTCCAACACGTGTTGGGACCGAATCACCCTGAATCACCGGAGAGGCTGCGGCGAATCATACTCGAGCTCGAGCGACAAGGACTCGACCAAGAAGTGACGCCGATAGCGCGTGTCGACGATCCGCGCTCCATCGTCTCGAGTGTCGAGAGGCACCACACGCAACGGCATGTTGCATCGATCCAACAACTACCCGTCACCGGAGAGGTCGCCGCGGCCGCGGTCGGCGGCGCTCTTGCGGCGGTTGAGGCGGTCGCGAATGCAAGCGTCCAAAACGCGTTTTGTGCGATCCGGCCTCCAGGACACCATGCGAACAACACCGGCAGAGAAGAGGGTTTTTGTTTCTACTCCACGGCGGCGATCGCCGCCAAGCACGCCCAGTCCCTAGGCTTCGAGAAAGTTTTGATCATCGATTGGGACTACCACCATGGCAACGGGACCCAAAATGCGTTTTACGAGGACCCGTCCGTCTTGTTCTTCTCCAGCCACGATTGGCATGCGTATCCGGGAACGGGCGACCCATCACTGACCGGTGGCGGGGACGCAGCAGAGCTCAACATCAACGTACACCTCGACTGTGGCTCCACCGACCGGGACATGCTCACGGCTTGGGATCGCAAGCTTCTGCCCGCCGCCGCAAAATTCGAGCCCGACTTCATTATTGTTTCCGCCGGGTTCGACAGCCGAAAAGACGACCTCCTGGGTTGCTTCGACGTCACCGACGACGCATTCGCAAGAATGACCCGCACCACGATGGACGTCGCCAACACGTACTGCGCTGGTCGCGTTGTCTCCCTACTGGAAGGCGGCTACAACGTTGACGGCCTAGCCAAAGCCACCGCCGCTCACGTAGAAGCTCTGATCCAACCGTAGCCGGTCCCGTTCCCGAGCTTGGAGCCGACCAGAAAAGTAACTGGCGGTCCGATCAGACGGTGAAGCAGGGCTCGCCGGAATCGTCACCGACGCCGACGGCGCGAAGCGCCCACTGAAGCTTCACCGCGTCTGCCGACTGAATGCGAATGCCCTCTGCGTCATGAGTGGAGTACGCGTTGGCGAGGAGCTCGTGCGCTTTCTCGGCGACCTCCACGGACTTTTCGACGAAGTCGAGCACTCGTGGCAAGTCGTTGCGAAACGCCAAGAGGACCTTATCGTTCGTAGACGCGCTGTCGCCCACGAGTGCTTTCAACTGAGACACGATTTCGGAAACCGGTTTGACGTCGCTCACGCTCTTGCTCCTTGGGTGGATGTCGGCATCGGAAAGGGATTATCTCAGATCCGACCCGACTTCCAATCGGCAGGGAGGTCCACGGTCCTTTTTTTCGTCTCCTATACAAGGAGGTAGAATGAGGACATGGCTAGAGCTGCCGAAGCCGCGGGTTTGCACCGGTTCACCGTGGACGACTATCACCGCATGGCCGAAGCGGGAATCCTGGCGGCGGACGACCGGGTGGAGCTCATCTACGGAGTTATCCGCGAAATGAGCCCCAAGAACAGAGCGCACGTAATCGCAGCGACTCGGGTTTTTCGGGTTTTCGAGCACGGGTTGATCGGGCGAGCCGGAGTCTACATCGAGGCACCTCTCGGTCTCGTAAAACTGGATTCTGAGCCCGAGCCGGATATCGTGGTGACCGACAACCCGAACGTGGAGAGCTACGGGACCGAGACATCCCGTCCACTCCTCGTGATCGAGATAGCCGATTCCTCCCGTCGCTACGATCTCAACCTGAAATCCGAGCTATACGCAAAAGCCGAGATACCGGAATACTGGGTAGTGGATTTACCCAACCGTGTGCTAGTCGTCTTCTGCGAACCCGACGGCACCTACCAGAGCCGAGCTTCATACGAACCAGGCTCGCGCATCTCGCCGGTGTCGTGGCCGGATTTCGAGATGGACGTCGACGCGCTTTTTCCCTCTGAAGCCTCATCTGATCGATAAACTCGCTGGCGAATCTTCACCCGCGAGCGCATGATGCCTGACGAGTGCGTTGTTGCGCTCCGCTAGCCTCCGTAGCGGGAAAGGAGATTCCAATGTCCGAGAACACGGGACGCTTCGTCTGGTATGACCTCATGACAACCGATCCAGAAGCAGCGCAATCTTTCTACACAAAACTGATTGGCTGGGGCACACAGGCCTGGGAAGGGCCGATGCCTTACACGATGTGGACCAACAACGAAACGCCGTTGGGCGGCGTCATGACGCTGCCGGACGAAGCCAAGCAAGCCGGTGCACCGCCACATTGGCTAGCCTACATTGAAATACCCGACGTCGATGAGACCGTCGCCAAAGCCGAGGCGAACCAGGGCGAAGTGTTAGCGCCGGCACAGGACATTCCCGAGGTTGGGCGCTTTGCGGTCATCGCGGATCCGCAAGGAGCGATGTTCGCGGCTTTCACTCACACCGGCGACGCTCCGGCCAAGGCCGGGCCGCCCGAGATCGGCGAATTCTCGTGGCACGAGCTCAACACGTCCGATCACGACAATGCCTGGGGCTTCTACGAAACCCTCTTTGGCTGGAAGAAGCTCGACGCGATGGACATGGGCGAGATGGGCATGTACCAAATGTTCACGGAGGGCGGCGGGGAAATCCCGCGAGGCGGCATGTTCAACAAGCCGAAGGAAGTGTCCGGCCCGCCGTTTTGGCTCTACTTCGCCCGCGTCGATGACGTGGATAAGTCGGTCGAACACGTCAAAGCACTCGGCGGTCAAGTGCTCAACGGCCCGATGGAAGTGCCGGATGGCGATCGTGTCGCCCAGTGCATGGATCCCCAAGGCGCAGCATTCGCGCTCCACTCGACGAAGAAATAGCGGACCGGATTGGATCTCGTCCGGACGGTGCATCCCGTCTGGTCGAGATGGATCGGATCGCGTACTTCAGTTGACCGGAGGCTCTACTTCATCACTGTGTTAGAGGATAGAATCCAGGTCAGCCGAGGTAGAGATCATGGCCAAACGACGCGATCAAGAGCTGGGCATGGAACGTGCTATCACGCGTCGGGATTTTCTCGACGGCGTTGGCGTTGCGTTGACAGGCGCGCTCGTCGGGACGTCGTCCGTTGCGGCATTCGCGGCGCAGCAAGACAGATATCCGCCGCAGCTCACCGGTATGCGTGGAAGCCATGACGGCTCGTGGGAGGTGGCACACGGGTTGGCTACCGGAGAGCGCTGGGACGGGGCCGCCGAGACCGGGGAGACCTACGACCTCGTCGTCGTCGGTGGAGGCATCAGCGGTTAGTCGGCCGCGCATTTTTTCCGCACTTTGGTCGGAGGGCGCGAGGCGCGCATCCTAATCCTCGATAACCACGACGATTTCGGTGGGCACGCAAAACGCAACGAGCTCTGGCACGACGGCCAGATGTATTTGATGAACGGCGGTACGCTGAACGTCGAAGCCCCGTCGCAGTACAGTCCGATTGCCGCGGGTCTCTTGTGGGAGCTCGGCATCGACCGCACGCGTTACTACGAGGCGATCGCAGACGTGAAGTCGCGATACACGGACCTGGGACTTGCGCCCGGTTTCTTCTTCGACCAGAAGACGTTCGGCGCTGACCGCTTGGTCTCGGGCTACGGGCGCCGGCCGTGGGCGGAGCTCGCGGCGGACACCCCACTGAGCGAGCGTGCCCAGCACGATCTCGTTCGCCTCAACAATGCGAAACAGCAAAACGATCCCTGGCCGAATCTCTCCTCCGAGAAAAAGAAAGCGAAGCTCTCGCGCATCAGCTACCGCGACTACCTGCTCGAGCATCTCGAGCTCGACCCCCACGTCGTCAAGATGTATGACGGTGCGGGCTACTTGTTCTGCACCGGCAACGACGCGGTCCCCGCGCTCTACGCATGGGAGATGGGCTACCCGGGCTTCGACGGTCTCGGTCTCGAGCCGACATCACCCGAGCGGCTCATCGCCGAGCCCGGCGGTCAGCACGGCCGGGAAAGCGCGGGGCGCGCCGGCGCCGGCGATCCGACGATGTATTTTCCCGACGGCAACGCGACCATCGCCCGGCTGCTCCTGTCCAAGTTGATCCCCGACGCCATGCCCGCGCGAACCATGGAAGACGTCGTGACCGCAAAAGCCGAGTACGCGAAGCTCGACGTGGCCGGCACACCGACTCGAATCCGGCTCGACAGCACCGTCGTCGCGGTAAGACACCAAGGCGACCCGGGTTCGGCTCGCGAGGTCGAAGTGACCTATGTCAACAATGCCGCGGCGAGGCGCGTCCGGGCACGCGGCGTCGTGATGGCGTGCTGGAACTCAGTCGTGCCCTATCTCTGCCCCGAGCTTCCCAAAGCGCAACAAGAGGCACTCTCCTACGGTGTCAAAGCCCCGCTCGTCTACACCAACGTGCTCGTGTCGAACTGGAAATCGTTCGTCGAAAGCGGCGTTTCGAGCGTGAGTGCGCCGGGTTGCTATCACCAGAGCACCAGCCTCGGTCGATCTCTGGAGCTCGGCGGGTACCGCTCGTCCCAAGACCCGGCAGAGCCCATCGTCGTGCGCATGGTTTGCTACCCCAAACAAGCCGGGCTTTCGCGACGCGAGCAGCACCGGGCCGGCAGGCGCGATCTTCTGGCGACGAGCTTCGAGACGTTCGAGCGAGAAATCCGTGAGCAGCTCGCCCGCACCCTGTCCCCCAAAGGCTTCGACGCGGCGCGCGACGTCCTTGCCATCACCGTCAACCGCTGGCCGCATGGCTACACCTACACGTACAACACGTTGTTCGACAATCCCGAGTGGGCGCTGGCAACGCCCGACGATCGTCCCGCCGTGGTCGGCCGACAACCCTTCGGTCGCATCGCCATCGCAAACGCCGATGCAGCGGCAAGCCCTCACACAGACGCCGCCATCAACGAAGCTTACCGAGCCGTCAACGAGCTACGCGACAAGCTAGGCTGAGATCACGCTCGCCGCCCGTTCTTCGTTGCGGCAGCGAGCGACTGCGTCTAGGCGTAGTTCACTCGTCCCAGACGACATCCATGACCCAGATGTCGCCGAGGGTTTCCTCCCAGGTGAAGTAGAGATACGAGCCGTCCGTGCAGGATGCCCATCCCATCCTGCCCCGACGACCTCTTAGGTGCAATCAATTGGTCTTGCAGCACGCTTCGGAAGATCAAACTAGTGGTGGTGTTTCGCGGGGAGGTCGGTTTCCTTGGTTTCGGTGTTGCTCGCGGCTTCGGGCGGTAGCCCCTCACCCAGCTCGCTTCGCGAGCATCCCTCTCCCCCATTAGGGGGAGAGGGCAGACTGCCTTAGTAGGCGGTGGTTATGGTTAGGTGGTGGGGCCAGTGGGACTCGTGGTAGTGGGTCCACAGGCGCGTGTCGACTACGGTGTCGATGATTTGGCGCTCGGGGGGGCGTCGGGCGTTGATGGCACGGGTCAATAGATGGCAGGCC
>CAMYKY010000061.1 GCA_947259165.1 uncultured Acidobacteriota bacterium
CTCGTGGGCGGTGAGTCCCCGCGGCAAGTCGACAACGTCCTCGCGTCCATCCACGTGCTCTCGAATCGCATTACCCGGGCGTTCGAGTCACGGCTTGATTCGAAGCACGGACTCTCGGTGCCCGAGTGGCGGGTTGTTCTCTCTCTCGTGAGTCATGCTGGCCTCACTGCGAAAGACGTTCACGAGCGCTGGGCAATGGACAAGATGACGGTCAGTCGTGCGGTGCGCCGCTTGGAGTCCCAAGGTCTCGTAAAGCGAAGCGCAAACCCTGACGATGCGCGTAGCTACGTCCTCACGATCACGAAGAAAGGGACTCGCTTATACCAGAAAATCCTGCCGTCCGCGGACGCGGGCTACCGCGAGATCCTCTCCTGCTTGTCCAAGAACGAGCAAGCTTTGATGCGAAGAATCCTGAAAAAGCTTATCGCTCATACCGAGACGCTAGAAAGCAAGGGGATGGGGGGATAAGAGGGGATGAAGGGGATAAGAATCTCTAAGTCTCGGAACTCGATTAGGAACACTCGTGCCCGTGCCCGCGTGCGTGCCCGCGCCCGACTAAAGATGCTGGCAGGGCGCTTCGGCGGACGGTAAAGCTCGGTTGGGTTTTCGTGGTCTGGACATTTCTTAACCGGGCACGGGCACGCACGCGGGCACGGGTGCGTTTCGCTTCGGAGTTGGGAGGCGGGTTCCAGCAAGTAGTATCATGTGATACTAGTGTTCTTGGAGGTAGCCCATGCCGTTGTTCTCGTCCAGGAAGCGGCCCATGCATTTGGGTCGTTATCCGATGGAGAAGATTCGCAAGGTCGACGAGCCGACCACGCTCATTACCGACGATATCCAGCGGGTGCCGAAGCGGGCAGGGTTTTTCGTGCGTGCATTTCACGGAGATATCGGCAAGAAGGCTGGCACCGAGATCAAACGATTCATCACCAAGTCGCCCTTGAACCGGGCATTCGGCCATCTTCATTGGGCGCAGGTCCCCATCCACCGCGGTGAGCCGGAGGCAGAGAAGGCTCCGGTCCCGGACGATCCCGTGGAGCTCTCGAAACACATCAAATCGCTCTGCTACTTTCTCGATGCCGACATCGTCGGGATTTGCGAGATGCCGCAGTGGGCGTGGTTCTCACACCAGAGCGATGGCACGCCGATCGAAGCCCAACACAAATACGCCATCGTCATCGTCATCGACCAGGGCTACGACACCATGGAGGCCTCGAGCGGCGACGATTGGATGAGCGGCACCCAAAGCTATCGCGCGTATCTGAAAGGCTCGACGGTCGCATGCGTCGCCGCAGATTACATCCGCCGACTCGGCTATCCGGCCCAGGCTCATTCGAACGCAGACGGCGACGTGCTACAGATTCCGCTCATGGTCCTTGCTGGGCTCGGCGAGCTGAGCCGGATCGGGGAGCTCGTGCTCAACCCGTTTCTCGGCCCGCGTCACAAGACCGCGGTCATCACCACGGACTTGCCGCTCGCTGTCGATAAGCCGATCGACTTCGGCCTCCAGGATTTTTGCAGCAAGTGCCGCAAGTGCGCCCGCGAATGTCCCGCACAGGCCATTCCGTACGGCGACAAGGTTCTCTACAACGGTTACGAGATCTGGAAACCCGACGTCGGCAAGTGCGTCAAGTATCGAGTGACCAACCCGAACGGCTCCGGGTGTGGCCGGTGCATGAAGATGTGTCCGTTCAACAAAGAAGGTCTCCTCGTGCACCGCTGGGCGCTTTGGGCGGCGATCCGTTTGCCGTGGTCGAGGCGCTTTCTCATCTGGCTCGACGACGCGCTGCGCTACGGTGAACGGAATCCGATCAAGAAGTGGTGGCTCGATCTGGAGATCCGTAACAAAAAAGTCGTCACGCCGGAAGGGGCCAACGAGCGCGACCTGAATCTAGAGCGTGAGATCCCTCACGACAACAAGAACATCGCCGTCTATCCCGTGGAGAAGCTGCCCAAGGCGGACGCCAAAGGGCCCGTTCCGCTCGACCGCAAGCAAGGGCTCGAGGATTGCCGACAGGCAGAACAACGGTTGTACGAAATCAAGAGCTAGTCCACAAGTACTCAACTCCGTTACGCGAGCACTTCTCCAATCCTTCGCACTAGCACATCCACCTCGTCGTCTTTGAGCATGGCGCATCCGACTTCGAGCTCTCCATCGGAAAGACCGAGATAGGGAGTCCGGATCGAGGGCTCTCCTTCCTCGAGCGCTTTCTGGGCTTGCTCGACGGTGAGCGGTGTCTTCGACTGGTCCCAGAAGATCTGCAGGTGGGGTCGGCCGCCTTCGGTTCGCGGGTACGAAACTTTTGTCGTAATCCCGGGTAGAACAGACAGCTTGTCGGCGATGAGGTTCACCAGTCGCGTCTCGCGCACGTTCTCTACGGAGTAGTCGAAAGTCAGGCTGAACTCCACCGCCGCCAACATGCCAAGCACTTCTTCTTTGCTGACTTTCATGCCGCGGCCGATGGTGTCGGAGTGAGGAGAGTTGTTGAGCCGCGCGGCTTCGATGAGGTCACGCCGGCCGAGTAACATCCCGGCGCTATAGGGTCCGCGCAGTCCCTTGCCTCCAGAAAACGCCGCGAGATCGAATCCGGCGTCGAGGTACGCGGACAGCCGTTCCAGTGGCGGGACCGAATTGGAACCGTCGATCATCGTTGGGACGGCGTGTTTCTTGCCCAGTGCCGCGAATTCCTCGAGCTTGATAGCGCCCTTGGCGTCGTTCAAGAAAAAAAAGAACAACATCGTCGTCTTCTCGTTGACGGCGGCTTCGAGCTCTTCGACCGTTTCGACCTCGACGAACTGCACCCCGGCGTTGCGCACGCCATGGTCGTAGGAGTAGCGATGTGACTTCTGGATGATGACTTCGTTCTTGAGGCCCCGTAAATCCGGTACGAGGCGTATCAGCGTTTCGTCCGTTCCCGTGATGCAGGCCGCAGTACCGAGCGTCATCGATGATGTGGCTCCGCCGGTCACCATCGCGGCTTCGCAGCCGATGATGGAGGCTAGGCGCTTGCCGACCGCGTCGTGGAGCTCTTCCATGACGACGTTGCGCTTCCGGGCGTACTCCATCGCCTCGACGACGGCCGGCCACATGTTCCGGCCGCCGTAAGCCGAGTAGGCCGCCGCCGCGTTGATAAACGGCTTGACGCCGATCTCTTTGAAGTAATCCCGCTCGGGCGGGTTTTCTTCCGGTGCCGCAAACGCCGCGTTGGACCCGAGCACCGTCGTCGCCGACAAAGTGCTCACTCCTTTGAGAAACGACCTACGATCCGTCATGAGCGCTCCTCTTCTTTCGCACAGCTAGAGGTCGTATTGACCGAAGACGAACGCTGCTCCGTGTTCCTCTCCGCGAGCTCCGTGGTCGTCCTTCCTAAGCCCGCCGCTTCCGCTCGGCCGCGACGCTGTAGTCCCGATACCAAGTGGACTCGGCGCCTCCGCCGTACTTGTCGATCAGCACTTCGACGAGATAGGGCTTGCCGTCGAGCGTTGTCTGGCTACCGCGCTTCAGCGCTGCCGCGAGATCGCTCGGGCTTTCGGCACGCTCGCCGGAAACGCCTTGGCTGGCCGCGAGGCCGACGTAATCGATGTTGGGGTTGGTGAGATTCATGCCGTGGTAGTGTCCGGTCTCGGCCATGCGTCCGCCGAAGCGGTGGAAACCGTGTCGCACCGTTTGGTAGTTGCGGTTGTTCCAGACGATGGTGAGTACGGGGACCTCGTAGCGGGCCATCGTCCAGAATCCCGAGGAGCTGTACATCGTCGAGCCGTCTCCGATGCTCACGACCACTTGCCGATCAGGTGCTGCGATCTGGGCGCCGATGGCGTTGCCGATGCCCCGGCCGAGCGAAGTCCCGTTCGAGCCCAGGTGCATCTTCTGGTCGTCACGGTAGCCGAAGTTCATGAAGTTCGACTTGCCCGTCAGGTTCTCGGAGGCGACGATCGCGTTCGGGTGGATTGCCTGGTTGAGCTCGTAGTCGAGACGGTCGGGATGAATCGTCGCGTTGTCGAAATTCTTGCGCGCGTCGTCTTCGAGTTTAGCGCGTCGTTCAGCTGCGGCGCCGGCTACAACGGAAAGCCGACTCGAGCGAATCTTCTCGAGGCGTTCGTCGGTGGCGAGAGATTTGACCGCATCGATGAGCTCGGAGAGCGACGTGTTCACGTCGGCAACGATGGCGAGATCGACGGGATGCGTCCGCCCCATCATCTCCGTATCCATTCCGACGGCGACGTAGGTCGGCGCCATGCGGATGACTTCGGGAATCCGCATGCCCCCCGGATCGCGCGCTCCCATCTGGACGATCAAGTCCTGGTTTCCGAACGGGTAGGCCTCGCCGCGACGCACTCGGCCGATGTATTGGGGATGATGCGTCGGAAAATTCTGGAGCGCCTGCTGCCCGGTTGCGGCGGCCATGCCGAGCAGCTCGGTCAGCTCGACCGCTTTCGCTTGCGCGCCTGTCTTCCAGACTTCGTCACCGAAGATGACGGTGGGCCGTTCGGCCTCGATGAGCATTCGTGCCAGCGCTTCGAGTTTGTCTGCCGCTGGGCGTGGCCGCGCGTCGATCATGAAGCTCTCTTTGGGCCAGATTTCGCCCGAGACCTTGTCTGCGAGGGCGTCGCGCGAATAGCCGACGTAGACAGGCCCACCCGGCGCAGTCGAAGTCAGTTTATAGGCCCGGCGCGCGGCAACCGCACACGTCGCACCGTTTCTGACTTCCCACGACATCTTCGTGAACTGTTGGTTGATATTCGTCTGGTTGGACCCGGCCGACGGGGCGAGGTGTAAATCGTCGCTGAACTTCGTGATGTCGCTCAACCCGGCAGTGATGAAAATCCCGGAGCCGTCCCGATGCGCGTTGAACATCTGGCCACCGATTTGGCCGGTTCCAGCGACCGCGTGGACATTGACGAACGCGGGTTCCCCGGCCACCTTGTGGTAGCCGTCAGCCATGGAGAGAACCACGCCTTCGTGAAGGCCCATGATGATCTGGAGCTCGGATCGATCGGTGAGGGCGTCGAAAAACGCGACCTCGACCGAACCTGGGTTCGTGAAAAGAAATCGCGTCCCGGCGGCCTTGATTTGCTCTGCGAGCAAATCTGCGCCCGTGCCGGTGAACGTATAGGCCGGCGCGGCGTCGGGCGCGCCCGGGGCCCTTTCCTCACCGCGCTCGGCGGCTTCAGCGAAGGAGCGCGCTGCGCTCGTGGTGAGGCCTGCAGCCACGAGACTCTGGAGAAAAACGCGTCGAGAGAGGTTGCCTTCTAGGTATTGCCAAACAAGCTTGCGCATTGTTTACCGCCTAACAGATGTGGCTGGGATGGGCCGGCCGGTGAGGAGGACATTATACATGCTCTGCGGCGAGACCCTGGCGAATACAGAGGGGCGTTGCGACCAACCATGAGTCTCGCCGCAGGAGCAGTCCTGAGGAAATCAAAGCGTGAGGGCGGCGCCGGTACTGAGCTTCCCTGGACGTCGTACATTCGCGGGCCGCCCTCGCCCTAGCCTTCCTCGATCGCTGTTGACTGTAGGGGAACGTCGCGCTCGATTGGTTAAGGATTCGAAAAGGGAGTGTTAAGACGGTGTAAAATCCGAGAGGTTGCACCCCACCAAGAGTGGCGACACTGGTAGAATTGACGTGATGAAAATATGGACGCGGCACGCGACACTGGCCCTGATCGTAGTGATTGGTGTGCTGTTGCCGGTCCTCGCTTTCCTCCAATATCGTTGGCTGGGGGAGCTTTCTCGGCTCGAACAACAGCATCGGGCGGAGAACCTCGCCGTTGCAGCTAGACGGTTTTCCGGCGACTTCGACACAGAGCTCGCGAACTTGTATCAGACCTTCCACGTACGAGAGGCCAAAATCGCGGAAGCTGGCGTTGAGCTCTCCAACGCCTACAACCAATGGAGCGCGTCGATTCCGTATCCGGGGCTCGTCAAGGCCTTGTACTGGGTAGAGGTGTACGAGGACGGGGAGCCTCGGATTCAGAAGCTCGATGCCGCGAACGCCCGCCTCGACGTCATCGACTGGCCGCCGGAGCTCGAGCATGCAAGTGAGGTCTTTGCGACTCCCGGTCATGTCGACCCTCTGCAAGCCGATGTTTCCGCCCTCGTCGTCGACCAGCACGGGGCCGATCCGGAGCCTTGGGCCATCGTCGTTCTCGATATGGACGTGATTGTCGGGGAGTTTCTATCGGAGCGCGTGGCGCACTTTTCCCCGGGCGCACCGATCGATTTCGATGCCATGATCGTCGATAACCAAGAGCGGGAGCGGGTAGTCTACACGACGAACTCTCAGCTATCGCCAACCGAGCTTGGCGAATACGGTGACGCCGGCCGGGCATGGTTTTTCGGGTTGCACTCGCGGGATTTTCGTTTCGACTGGATCGAGGCTCTGCCCACGGCGGCAACCGAACATCGGTGGCTTCTGTACGTGCGTTACCAGCCGGGCGCGCTGGAAGCGGCTGTCGGTGCCATCCGTGCGCGCAACCTCCTTTTGAGCTTCGGCATCCTCGTGCTGCTCGGCGGAAGTATCCTCTTGCTCCTGGTGTTCACTCGGCGTGCGCAACGTTGGGCACGGCTCCAGCTCGAGTACGTCGCCCGGATCGCGCACGAGCTGCGGACACCGCTCGCGGTTATCGGGTTTGCCAGCGAGAATCTCGCGGACGAAGTGGTCGATGACCTCGAGCAGGCGCACACCTACGGAAAAGTCATCAACAAAGAGAGCCGCCGTCTCACGAAGCTCGTCGAAAGCGCCCTGCTTCACTCCAAGCTCGAATCCGACGCGGGGGATGAAATAGAGCGACAGCCGATCCGAATCGACGAAGTTATTGAGTCCGCTTTGAACGACAGCGATATCGCCGCGGCAAATATCCGGAAGGATCTCGCTCGTGAGCTTCCCTCCGTCATGGGAGACGTCGACGCTCTAAAGTCGGCGCTTCAGAATCTGTTCACCAACGCTGTCAAATACAGTGACAAACCCTGTAGCTTGTCGGTTTCAGCCAAGCTCAGAGGCAACGGCGATGGCGCGGCGGTGGAGATCGAGATCGAGGACCATGGCCGAGGAATTCCCGCGGCTGACCTTCCGCACATTTTCGAGCCTTTCTATCGCGGCCAGGTTGCACGCGACGAGCAGATCGAGGGGAGCGGCATCGGCCTCAGCCTCGTGAAGCACGTCGTTGATGCCCACGGCGGATCGATTCGGGTGACGAGTCCCGACGGCGGCGGAAGCCGGTTCACGGTTCTCCTACCTGCATCGGCCTAGGGCTTCATGCCCGGCCGTGTTCTCGTTATTGAAGACGAACCTGGTCTCGTGCTCGCGCTTACCGATCGCCTCGGAAGCGTTGGCTACGACGTGGACTGCGCGACCGATGGGGAAGCGGGCCTCGAGCGTGCTCTTGAAACGAACTACGACGTCATCATCCTGGACATCATGCTCCCTCGCAAGGACGGCTTTGAGGTATGCCGTGACCTCAGGAAGAAGGGCGTCACGTCGGCGATTCTCATGCTGACCGCTCGCGATCGAACTTCGGACAAAGTCGTCGGCTTGAAGCTTGGTGCGGACGACTATCTAACGAAACCCTTCGAGTCCGCCGAGCTTCTCGCGCGCATCGAGGCCCTCCTGCGCCGAGTGCCGCCGGCCGGAAGCAAAACACCCGACCCCTACGTTTTTGGCGACGTGGAAGTGAGGCTGAAAAGCGCCGAGGTCTTGCGAGACGGCAAACCGGTTAAGCTTTCAGCGCGCGAATTCAAACTCTTGAAGCATTTCGTCGAGCATCCCAGCGTCGTGCTCTCGAGAAATGAGTTGCTCGACGCGGTTTGGGGATACAACTTCATCCCCAGCACCCGTACCGTCGACGTGCACGTCGCCTGGCTGCGCCACAAACTCGAGCCCGACCAACGACACCCACGCCATATAGTAACTGTCCACGGACTGGGCTACCGCTTCGAACCCTAGTAAAGCTGCTTCATCCCTATCCCCCCTCTCCCGCTCGCGAGGGAGCGGCTCTGCTTCATCTCTTTAGGTCTTGTGTCGCTCGCCGGTCGGGTTTCACGTTAGTCAGCCGAACCGCCGTGTACGGACCCGTACGCACGGTGGCGTGGGAGGGGCGGAGCCGCGAGTCCCCCCTACCCCGATAGGGGGCTGAAGCGCCTGGTTCCGGTGGACCACTAGCGAGAGCTCCCGCGTCGCAACGCCTAGTCGTCCGAAGAGCTCTTCACCCCCAGCGACTCGAGTCGTGACGCGATATCAGCGCCGGCGGACATCGTCTTCACGTCCTGGTCGATATACAAAATCTTTCCGTCGGCGCCGATGTAGAACGTCCATCGGTGCGGAAGCTCGCGCTCCGGTGTGACGACGCCGTAGGCCTTCGCGACATCTTTGCCGGGATCGCTCAGGAGCGGGTAATCGAGAGATAGCGACTCGGCAAACTCCTTGTTCTTTTCGGGAGTGTCGCAGCTCGCTGCGAAGAATTTGGCGTTGAACGACCGGATCTCGTCGCCGCTCTCACGGAGCGACTTGCATTCGGCCGTTCACCCAGAGGTGAACGCTTTGGGAAACCAGGCAAGAACGACGATCTCGCCTTTCATCTCCGAGAGCGAATGTGTGCTCCCGTCGCTTCCCTGGAGCTCGAACTCGGGGGCGGCGTCGCCCACTTTCAACTCGGCGGCCGCGATACCGCCTCCCAGAAGTAAAACCCCTAGGGCCAAGCCAAGTGTTCTTCTCATCGAAAACTCTCCTTCCGTGCGCTTGCAGTGGCAGGAGTTTAGCCGGCTCAGTGTGGGCGGGCAACCGCGGGGCGGCGAAGCTCGCGACGCCTCGGAAACCTTAGCCAGTCCGATGTCGAGGAGGGGCGGTTAGCAGGAGTCAATATGTACATCTACAGGGGCTGTTCGAAGTCATTGAGATTTGCTAGGCCGGTTTCTCGGGGTTTCTTGTTCCTCTGGCTCAGCTCTCTCCGGGGAGAGTTCGTCCGGCGATGTACTCACGGCGTCGCCCTCGTCCACCAGCGCTAGCACCACGACAAACCGGCGAACATCAAGGTCCAAGGGATAAAAGGGGACAGGTACCTTTTTACGAAAGAAGTAAAAAGGTACCTGTCCTCTTTTCTATGGCGGAGGACGCTTCGTGAGTTGTTCTATTTGACGGTCGAAGGACAATTGACTGCGACTCCGATTCGCGTAGACAGCACGTTCGACGCCGGCAACTCCACCGTCGTGTTGACGCAGACATACTATGCGTTCGCGGACACGAGACGTGGCACTTACGACGTATCTCCCGACGGGAAACGCTTCCTCTCCGAGCTGGATGGACAGCAGCATTGGTGGCCGGCGGCCGATGAAGGCCGCCGAACCGCCAAAAACACAGGACTCGACGCGATCTAGCCGGTGTGCGCTACTTGCAGGCTCCCAGGTAATCTCCGTGCGCAAGATGCGCGGCTACAGCGTCCGCGGAAACGGATTTCGTTTTTGCGTTCCCGGGGTTGCCCGGTGGGATGTGGCAAAGCGTCACTTTGTCGTCGCCTGAAGTGTCCTCTTCTTCTTGCAATTTGATCTCGTGCGCGAAGACCCACATCACACCTTCGACGTCCTCGAACACGCCGCGGACGTGTACCTGGTCGCCCACTTCTAGCTCGTCGAGCCTTCGGTTTTGGTTGCCTTCACGGATGGACGTCTGCGCCGATCGGGTTCCGATGAGGTATCCATCGACCTCGAGCGAGCCCGCCCAATCGTGGCGCGTTTCGGACACGGTGAGCGTGGTGATGCGGCCCTCGATCTCGATGCCGTCGCCTGGCTGATGATCGATGCCGGTCCGTTTCACGTCGAGAACCGAGACGCTCGATCCGTCGTAGGACAACAACACGTCGAGCTCCTGATTGGGCTTGACCGCGTCGAAGTACATGTCGCCGGCCATTTTCGAGCCGTCCCAGAACTGTAGCGTGAAATCTTCAGGCAGTCCGCGGAGCGTGAATCGCCCGTTGACGACGTCGACGCTAGCAACCTCGTTGCCGGCCACAAAAACTTTCACCTTGAGGTCGTCTTCTCCTGCGGCTCGAGACGCCCTGAAGGCGCTGGCGCTTCGCTGGAACGTGCCGTTGAGGGTCGCGCCGCTGTCAGGGGACCAAGCGGAAGGATCCGCGGATGGCCCCGTCGGATTGGAATCGCAGCCGATCGCTGCGCTCATCAACACCAAGGCCAATACGAGATAGAAGCGGGCTTGCATCGCTAGTTTCACGGTATTCTCCAGGTCTGTCCTCGTGGGGGGAGGCACGACAAATTTGCGATTGGAACCACCTCCAGGATACCGAGAATGTGGGTTCCCGAACATGATTCAAGTCACGGAAGTATGCGACGGGTATTCCCCGCACTCCGGGAGCGAAAATGGATCTGTTAGTAATATTGGAAAGCGCCTGAGCGCTAGTTGAAAATCCATCGGCGAGCCGTTAGATTCCTGTTCCAACGAGAGAGCTTGAAAGGATTGACCAATGAAGCACCTGGTCCCTCTGGCACTGCTGGCCATACTCACATCTGCGCCGGCTATGGCGCACGACGCCGTATCCCTTACAGAGCTCGCGAAAGCATTCGGCTGGGATTTCGAGAACGCGGAAATCACAACGGAGAAAGTAGGCGACCACCTTTATGTATTGTTCGGTATCGGTGGGAACATCGCCGTTTCCATTGGCCCTCAGGGCGTTTTTATCGTCGACGACCAGTTCCCCGAGCTCATGCCGCGCATCAAGACGGCGATTGAGGAGCTCGGTGGCAGTAACGTCGATTTCGCCGTCAATACTCACTGGCACTTCGATCATGCGGAAAGTAACGCGACGCTCGGCGCCAACGGAACGTGGCTGGTCTCCCAGCTGAACTCTCGCCGGATGATGCTCGATAACCACATTGTCGACATGGTGGCTGTGGCGTACGACCAGGGCGCGTACCCTCCCGAAGCGCTTCCGGTGATCACCTACGATGAGCAGATGCAGTTTTTCTTCAACGACGAGCGTATTGACCTCATGCATTTCGGCCCGGCGCATACGACTGGAGATACGGCGGTGATTTTCCGCTCGCACAACGCCGTCCACCTGGGTGATGTGTTCAACAATAGCGGCTATCCGTTCATCGACGCCGGCAACGGCGGGAGCCTCGACGGCATCATCGGCTTTTGCAAAGCGGTGCTCGCTCAACTCGATGAGGATTCCGTCGTCATTCCAGGGCATGGGCCTGTGGCGACCTACGCTGACTTGCAGGCCTATGTCGCGATGCTCGAGACGATCCGGGAGCGGGTCGTGGCGCTCATTGATCGCGGGGCGAGTCTGAGTGACGTGATTGCAGCGAACCCCACGTCCGAATGGGACGCAGTCAAAGGGGATCCCGCACGGCTGCTCGATCGCGCATACCTTAGCCTCACGCGCGACTGAGGCTTCGGTGGAATCCCCCCTCTCCCCCTCTGGGGAGAGGTTAGTAGTACGCCAGTGCTATTGAGACGAATGGCGGAAGGTGGTGGCGAAGAACACCATGACGGCCGCGGCGAAAGCCGCCGGGATCCACCAGAAGGTCTGCCACGCATCGAGCATCGACGGGTCGGGGACCATGGCATTGAAGACCCATCCAGAGATCTGAGCTCCAACGAGCATCCCGACTCCATAGGTGATGAAAACGAGAAACCCCTGGGCTTGCCCGCGGATATCGTCTGTTGATTTCTGGTCCACGTAAATCTGGCCGGTCACGAAAAAGAAGTCGTAGCAGACGCCGTGGAGCAGGATGCCGATCATGATGAGCGAAAAAGTACCTGTAGGTGCGGCGGCAGCAAACAAAGCGTAGCGCAGCACCCAGCCGCCCATCCCGGCGACGAGCATCCACTTCACCCCGAGTCGCGCAAAGAAAAACGGCATCAGTAGCATGAACGCGACCTCGGACATCTGCCCGAATGACATCTTGAACGCTGGGTTCTCGAGACCGGCCTCACTCACAAAAACGGGAGCGTAGGCGTAGTACGCGGATAGAGGGATGCTTATCAGGAGCGAGCTTACCGCGAACACCGCGAACGGCTTGCTCCATAGCTTTTCGAGCGCGTCGAGGCCGAGAATGCTTCGCACCGTCGGTTTCTGTCCGCCCGTTTGCGGCGGGGTGTGCGGCAGCGTGAAACTGTAGACGCCCATCACGAGACCCGCGACTCCAGCGACGTAGAGCGGAATCGGTGTGGCATCGGCGTGCAAGATAGCGCTCACGAAGATATTGGCGACGATCCAGCCGAGGGTGCCGAAGACACGGATCATCGGGAACTGTTTTTCCTGGTCGGCTATGTGGTGGAAGGCCAGGGAGTTGGTCAAGCCGAGCGTGGGCATGTAAAACAACACGTGCAGCAGCAGCGCGAGGATGAACAGCGAGGCAGAAGTTTCGGCGGCGAAAGGCGCGGCAATCATCGCGAGCCCACCCAGGATATGGAGCACGCCGAGCACTTTTTCGGTGGCGAAGAATCGATCCGCCACCATTCCGATGAAAAACGGCGAAACGATCCCGGCGATGGGGCTCACGGTATACGCCCAGTAGATGACGCCGGTGAGGCCAATCGCGGTCATGTAGTTTCCAACCGTGACGTACCACGCGCCCCAAACGAAAAACTGCAGGAACATCATCGTGCTCAGTCGAAACTGCATGGCCCTCTACTCGGGAACGTTGCCTGTTTGGAGAAAATCACGGACGACGCGATTGAAAGTATCGGGCTGTTCGAGCTGGGCGAGATGGCCCGCGTCGGCGACGATGTACTTCTTCGAGCCTGGAATATCTTCGAGAGGTTCGTCCGCGAGACTCGGCTTTCCGATCTCGTCGTCCTCACCCCAAACGACGAGCGTGGGCGCCGTGATCGTCTGCATCTTTTCCTTGGTGACCGAGCCTCCGGTGCCCAGCATGCCGCGGATCGTGAGCGAGGAACCGAGCCACATGGAATACGCCTGTTCGACCCACTCGTCGGTAACGAGCGCGTCGTTTGCCACCCGGCGCAATAGCAACGCTTTGGTAGTTCCGAGCGTCGACCCGCTAGCCATGCGGCTGAAGCGGAGTCGGGCCGGCGTTGGTTCTGGCGGTCCGCCGTCGCGCTGGTAGCCGACGCCGTCCACGAGCACGATCTTGGAAACCATAGCTGGGTGGGTCACGGCGAACAGCGTCGCCGTCGTCGCTCCCATGGCGTGGCCGACCAAATGCACTTTGGAGAGGCCGAGGCTCTCGATGAACCCCGTGAGGAACTGCACGAGCAGATTGTTGTCGTAGAGCGCAAGCGGCTTGTCGGATTCCCAGAAGCCGATCTGATCGGGAACGATGACCCGGAAATCCGCCGCGAGGGCGTCGATGTTGTGCTCCCATTCGTTACGCCCGCCCCAGAGCCCGTGAAGCAATATCACCGGATCACCCTCTCCCGCCTCGACGTAGTGCATCTCGAAACCGTACACCGAGGCGCGCGCCTCCCGCCGCCCCCCCTGTGCCGCCGAAGCAGAGACTGCGACACTCAAAAGTAACAGAGCCTTCAAAACCTTCATCAGAACTCCTCTCCCGTACCCGCGCCCCGCAACATTGTAATCCGGAGGACCGACGCCCTCGTGCTCGTGCCCGCGAGCGTGCCCACGCCCGAATCCGTCCAACTAAAGCTCCATCCGCAACAACTCCCGAGTCAACTCGATCCGAGTCGCCGAGATCCATCTCCCGTCCATCGAAACCTGCGGTAGCAGGATGCTCCCCGAATCGTTCGTGAGCTGTGTCGTCTCCCCGCCTGAGCGCGAGATGTTAAACAGTTGCATCCTCCCGTCGACAAGCGCCGAGTAGATCAGACTCTGCCCGTCGTGAGTCCAATCGACGCCGCAGTAGGTCTTGCAGTCGATGTCGACAAGTTTCTCGGCAAGACCCGTGTCCAGCGAAAGAACCCAAAGCGACTGCGTGCCGTCGTCGTCGTCATTCTCGATCGCTATTTCTTCCGCAACGGGAGACCAGGAGAGCATGCGTGCACTTCGTAGAGGTTCCGGAAAAGCGACGCGCTCGAAGCTAGTCGCGGCTCCGGTCTCGAGATCCAATGTCGCAATCCACGGCAGCGAAATGCCCGGCTCGCCTTGCTTGTCCCATGTGGCGAACAATAGCCGCCTGCCCTCGGGAGACCAATCCACCATGCCCACTTCCCAACAAAAGTCGGTGAGCCGGGTCTCCTGCGTAGTGCTCTCACCCGCCCTGAGAAGGTAGATGTCGTCGGTAACGCCCTCGCTCATGTACATGGGCACTGCCGTCGGCGATCGGTGCGAGTGGTAGGCGAGCCACGCCCCGTCGGGAGACCAGGCCGGGGTGAAATCCTCGTGGTAACCGCTCACGAGAGCGCGCCGGGCCGCCCCCGCTGACACTGGCCGCGCGTCAACATCCACGTCGACGACTTCGATGTCGAAGTTGAGCGGCGAGTCCGACGAGCGCAAATCGCCTACCGTGAAGGCGACCTGATCGCCTTCCGGGCTCCAATAGGAGATCTGCCCTCCCTCAGCGACGAGATGGGCCTCACCACCGGTGACGGGTAGCGCTACGATGGATTGGCGATGAAGGCTGCGCGTCCAGTAGAGGTGGTTCCCGACAACCGCGACCGCGACCTCCTCCTGCGGCGTCGCGATCCTGACCTCGAGGTCTCCGGTCGCGATGTCGACCGCGTAGATATCGAGATCCCGGTCCACGGTCGGGTGGTGCCGCAACTCGTTGTCAGGAGCGTTCGGCGATGCCAACGGTAGGTACACTGTGCTCGCGTCTGAAGCGACCCCGATGGAGTGCGCGCGACGCGGTGCATCCAGATCCCTTGCCACGGTTCGTCTCGCTCCCGTCGAGGCATCGACCCTCGACAACGTCGACACGCCGCTTTCGTCGTGGCTGAGCGCGAACAGGGCGTCTCCGTTGGGAGACCATTCGAACGCCGTGACCCTCCCCGGTAACTCATAGGTTCGTTCCCCGTCTCGGTCTCGGAGCGTGAGCCCCTGCGTTTCGTCGGGTCGCTGGAACGCGAGCGATGTCCGATCCGGGGACCACCGCGGCGTGACTCCGTCGGGGAGCGAGTCCGGTTGCGCACCGCCCCATTTGCGCTCGAAGTCCTGGCGAACGAGCTGATCGCCGCGAAACGCGAGCGCCCGAACACCGTCGAGCTTCCCGGATCCTGCCTGCCCCGTCAAAACCTCCACGAGGGCGAGTTGATGCCAGGTGCCAAACGCCGCCCATTGCTCGCTCTCTGACACACGTACATCGGGCCAAGCGCCCTCGAACCATGTGCTCATTCGATCGGAATAGACGACTGTGGGTGAGGGCGCTTCTGGCTCCGGGGTAGGTTCGGAGCAGGAGGTCGCGATGAAGATAGAGGCGACGAGCGCGCGCCGCGAATATGCCGAAATCACACGTCCGCCGTTTCGTGCGAGAGCTTCTCGCCAACGTTATGGATCCCTCGAGCTTTGAAGGCGAGCTTCACTCGCTCGGTCACGTCGGTCCCGAACGCTGTCTCGAAACGGCCGTCGAAGACATAGGCCTTCAACGTGACTTCCACGGCAAAGAGCATCGTCGTACCGGGCACGGGTCCCTCACGCAAGTGTGCCTCGACCGGTTTGTCGAGGAACACGTAGCGGCTCGACACGGCGGCGTCGTGGACGATGCGCTTCGCCGCCGAAAAATCTTCGTCGCATCCAATGTAGAAGTGGAGGACGACCATCTGATGGAGCTTCCCGGCGTTGGCGCTTGCGACGGCGTCGGTCAAAAACTTGTTGTTGGGAATCGAGACGACGTTGTCGTCGAGCGTCGTCAATCGCACCGCGCGCAACCCGATATCCGTCACTTCGCCGTACTGGCCTTCGAAAGTGATGCGGTCTCCGACTTGGAACGGCCGGTCGAACAGGAGAATCACTCCTGCGATGAGCGAGGCGAGGATGTCCTTGAAGGCGAACCCGAATGCGAGCGCAGCCGATCCACCGAGAGCCAAAAGAGCCTCGTTCGAAAAGCTGATGAGCGTGGAGCTCACAAAAACGAGAGCGAGCAGAAAAATCACGAACCGCGACATCGCCGCCAGTTGTTTCAGCAAGATCCGGCGTTTGGTGAATCGCTCCCCGAAATCGTCAAAAAATCGGGTGACGAGTCTCACGCAGAGCCACGCGAGAGCGATGGCGAAGAGTGCCAGCGGGATTTGGTCCAGTCTCAAAAATTGTACGAACCCGAGGGGCGTCTCTTCTGTCATCCGGCTCTCTCCGCTACCAAAGGTTAGTGACGCGCAAAATTGCGTCGGTCCAAGACGCGCGCGACGGTGGGTTGCCAGCCCGGTGTGACTACGTAGCGTCGCTTTAGATCGTTAATGATGCCGAGACTCTCGAGGTGCTGGCATGCGACTCGAACACTCGATATCGCTACGTTGAGGACTTCAGCGAGGTCATCGACCTTCAACCCATCGTGGACCAGGAGCGCGGTGAGGAGGAAGAGGTACTCGTCCGACAAACTCTCGACCTCTTCGTCGCCGTGCCCGGCAAACAAATAAACCGGTACCCGCCTCGTGCCGTTGTCATCGCCGGCGGCTTCATTCGCGGCCCCCAAGCTCGAAAGCCAGAAATCGAAAACGACGCGCGGATTACCGAAGCTGGCTTGGGAGACGATTCGCCAATACAGTCGGCGCGCTTTGTGCTCGAGCGTCTCTTTGTCGGCCTGGGGACGCCGTCCCAGTAGGAGGCTCCTGAATTCGGGATCGAGCCCTGCGGCCCGGGTCGTTGCGATCAGGTGATCACCGAGTTGGTCGGCGTCGAGAGCGGGTAGTTCGATACGCTCCCGGAATGCGAGCTTCATCGCTGCGGAGACACCGTCGATATAAACCCACGCCGGTCGGTGTAGGGTCAATACCCAAAAATGCTCATCAGCGCATGCTTGGATAATGTTGCGGGCGATTTCGAGCGCGTCGAAGCCGCCAACCGTACGTCGCAACAAAAAGTGGAGATCATCGACGAGAAAAATTCGAGGCGGGAGTGATTCGAGATGGCCGACGATCGCTTTTTGAAGTGCGCTCCGCGACGGGTTTTTGGGAATGGTGATTTCCAGCGGCTGGCTCAACCACTCTAGCTGTTCGCGAAGACTGCTCGATCGTTTTTGGACGGGAAGCTGCAGCTTCGTCGCTTGCACGTCTGCGCCGGTCGCGTTGAGCACCGCGAGGGCTTGATCGAGAAAAACGCTCTTGCCCATACCATTGTCGCCGATCACGGCGACGATCCCGCGCCGCTGCTCTCGCTGCCAGGACTCGAAAGCCTGCCGCAGGACCTCGAGCTCTTTGCTACGTTGAATCTGAGCCGGCTCCGCAGCGCGGATCCGCTCGCACTCCTCGGGCCCAAGTAGCTCGGTACTTGCGTCGGCGAGCTTGAGCTGGCTCATTGCGATGCTCGTGCCGGATCGGGAAAGCCAGCCGCGGTCGACGAGGGCCCAAAACACGAGACGCAGCAGAATGTAGACGCTGCCAAAGCCGGCTCGAACGATGCTCCGGATCCGGGAACGCACGGCTCGCCCCAGCCACGCCGAGATCTCGCTTTGGTCCGCGAGGTTGGCGATGAACTGGCGAATCCAGGGGGACCAGCGAGCGAGTGCCAGAACCAGCAGGAGGACGAAGATGGCGGAGCTCAACACATAAACGAGGTGGGCGAGGCGGTCTGCTTGAAGGAGCGGGACGGCGACAAAGGCCGCGACCGAGGAGAGAATCCACCACCAAAGGAACCACGACGCGGTTGCCTCGCCGAGTGCTTGAACCTCTGCCGGCAGCTCGTTGTCAGCCTCGAGAGGATCGAGCGCTCGACCCACGAGCGGTAGCACCAACCGCATCGCGGCCGGAATACACTTCAGCAATGCCCATCCCACCCAGCCGAGCGCGAACAAGGCAAGAAGCTCCGTGCGTGGCAATAGCAGACGGTGAAGGGCAAAGGCCCCGACCGCGTCGGTACCGAAGCGCGCAATCGGGTCGAGCTCGCGCTCGCCGACTCGCCGTGTCCAGCGCCCGAAACCGAAACGGGAGACGTCTTTTCTGCGGACGGTGACGACCGCTCGACTCAGCCATCGCGGGATCTGGTTTCGAAGATAGATCCAAACAAGCGCGAGCAGTAGCAGGTCGAACGAGACCTCGATGAGCGCTCCGACGGCGTTCAGGTCGGTGGCGCGCTCTGGCACGGAGCGAAGCCATTGCACGTCCTCGTGCCATTCGAGCTTCAGCCAAAGAGGGGCGTCTTCGAGCTCCTCGATGAGCTCCTCGATTAGCGTTTCTCGGGCCTCCGCGTCGCCGAAAGGCTCGACGTTGCGACGCAGCGTCAATGCTCTCTTCTCGACATTCAAAAGGGCATCGATCTCATCGGCTGCATTCGCATCGCGCTCGTCGAGTGCCACAACAACACCGTTTCCAGCGGGAGAGTCGCCGGTACGCTCGCGGCGCTGCGCGCGATGGCTGCTTTGGACGACGAGGAGCTCCCCGACTGCGTCTCGTATCGTTCGCACCAAGTCTCTGGAAGCGATTGAAGTCTCGCGTAGACTTCGAGCTCGCGCGTCGTCGAGAATGCTGAGAGCGAGGGCCCGCGCGAACTCCGCTTCGAGCTCCGAGTAGCGCGATTCGAGCAAGCGGATTCTCTCGAGACTTGCCGTGCGGCGTTCGAGCTCGGCTTCGCGTATCTCGTTCTCGGCTTCGTTGGCCGCGGCCGTCGTTTCGACGTCGCCCTCGCTCTGCGGGCCCGCGGAGGCAAGAGCCGCGGTGTCTCGAAGGGACGAAGCGACCAACAGCGACGACGCCGCTCCGAGGAGGGGTGCTGCGCGGTCGAGTCGATCGCGGGCGATCGCGTCCAGCTCGAGCTCGTCCGCCGCAGACAGCTCCGCCTCGACGAGGCGATCCAGTCCGGGATCGTCCGGGATCGTCATTCTGCGGAGTGCGCTCGACTGATAAAGGAGAAGAAGGCGCTCGGCCTCGGACGCCGCCATGGCCTCGCCGCGCGCTCGCGTCAAGTCCGGGTCGTCCTCGGCCATCCGGCTCGCCGTCTGTCGCGCGGTGCGCCACGGGCGTCGGACGAGCTCGATGGAATCCGCGCTGAAACCTGGAGCGACCTCCAGTCCCACGGTGAGCGCGGAAAGCAGTCGCGCCTCGAGGGCATCGGCTGCATCTTCGGCATCACAGGCCGCTGCGACCGCCTCGGCGCGCTCACTCCCGCCAGCGTCGAGTCTCTCCCGCGCTCTTCGCTCTCTTTGGGCGTCCAGGCTGCGTTGGCGAGCTAAGAGAAAACTCGGGTCCGAAAGGGGCGCGCCGGCCAAGTGAGAAAACGCTTGTTCGATCGTGAGTGAGGGGTCACCGCTCGCGTCGAAGTAGGCCTGTCGGAGGGTGCGTGCGGCTTCCGCCGCGTGCAGACGTTGTTCGAGCGGTTGCTGGGCGCTTGCCGACACCGCCGGCATAGAGATGGCGAGGGCGAGCAGGGCCGAGCGCAGCATACGCGACCGGGGAAGGATACAACAGGTGGCTAGTGTCTCGTCTCAGAAGTTCTGTGCATAAAGCTCAAGGTCATTTTGTGCGCTGGCGAGGCGTGAATGCGATGGCATACCTGGGTATTTCGAGTATTCACAACGAAGCCAGCGCGCAAAAGGGCCCGAGATTTATGCACAGAACTTCTGGGACGGGACACTAGAGCGCGTCGGCGGTCGAGCTCGCGGAACCCAAAGGTTTTCTAAAGACCAGACAATACACGTCCTTCGACCAATCGTCGATGGTCTGTTCGAGCTCGAAACCCTGGGCGGTGAGCTCTTGGATGACGACCTCCTTCGGGAGCGCGTTTCGTGCCGGTGAGCCCGCCTGCAAGTCGATGATGGCCACGCGCCCTCCGGGCTTCGACGTCCGCCAAAGGTTGTGTGCGATACGCTCCTGGCGGTGCTCGAAGTGGCGATACACGAAGCGGACGAGCGTCGCATCGCAGCACTCGAGCGGAAGTCGGGGGGCGTCACCCGGCGTCTTGACAATCACGGTGACGTTGTCGACTTGCGCGTTGGCGACGTACTCGTAGATGACTCTCGGGGGATCCGGCCCCACCGTGGCGTACACGATGCCATCGCCGATGCGGCGCGACATGTCGATGGACCATTTTCCGGTTCCTGCGCGCACGTCTCCCGCGGACATCCCAGGCTCGAGCTTCAGAACTTCGGCGATTCGCGCCGCTTCTTCGTCGAAGCCGATGCTCTCGTCGTAGTTTTGCAGCATAGAACCAGCGGCGAGACCGAGCGCAAGGATGATGAGGAGCGCGAGCCCGACCGTCGCCCAAGGGAGCCAGGATTTTTGGATCGTCAATGCCATAGCAGCCTCTTCCCCGCGAGTATAGATCCGGAGCGACCTGCGGGACAATCTCGTCAGGTTCCCGATTCGGTGGTTTCAGTCGGGATCGGGAACCCCCCCGCGGCCGCTGACACCGAACTCCGAATGCTGAATGCTGATCAAAACCTGTGCGTGTAGTTGATTTTCGTGGTCGCGGCGCGGTCGAGCGTCAGCCACCGGTTGTCGAGGCTCTGCCAGTTGTGGGAGTAGACAATGAAAAGATCGTTGCCGGGGTTCAGAATCCAACGGTAGCGAGTGAACAGGCCTAGCTCGTTCGAGACGTTATCGTATTGAACGATCGCGGTCAGTGACATCCAGGGGCTCGTCTGCCACTCGCCTCTTTGTGCGATCAGATTGGTCGTGAAGTCTCCCTCCGGGAGCGAAATGTCGTTGTACTCCCACTCGGTGGCGAAAAGCAGGCCCGATATTGGCCTGAGTGAGAGCTCGGCCTCGAGGCCAGTGCGGTTGCCGGACCAAAACCCACCACGTCGTACCGTGACCTCGCCGGACAGCTTGCGGCGCTCCGTCGTTCGGACCTCGAAGCGGAGCTCGTTGAAATCGTACTCGCCCACGGGGAGAACGATGCCGTCGGCGATCTCGAAGGGCTCGTCGAGAAACTCGAAGCGGTTGGTGAGTTGCACGCTCATTTCGTCGCCGCTTTCGAATCGGATGTCGAGCAGACTCGCGCGGGTGGTTCGCGTCAGCAACACGTTGTCGAGGTCGGTGAGGTACTCGAAGAAGATATCCCATTCGAATTGCCGCACGGATGCGATTCCCGCTGGGCGAGGGGCGAAAGCGAACGAAGGTTGAAAGCGTCGAAATCCGTTTCGTTGCACGAAACCGACGGCCGGGTCGTAGTCGGCTCCGAACTCGCGGTAGGAAGCATGCGCGCGCCAGCGGTCGTTCGGGTAATTGACGCGTAGACCCCAGACCGAACGATCTCGAGTGTCGGTGGACGACTCCTCCAGCGGATCGGTGTGGGCGACGACGAACGCCTCCAACTGTAGATTCTTGTCGCCCATGAAGGTTGCCGTGGAAAGGTCGATATCCGCGCCGAATGTGTGCCGGGGTCCGATATCGACGCTTTGCTCGTCGAACGCGCTGGTCGCGCGCCGTGTATAGATCGCTCCGACGCTCGACTGCGCGAAGAAGTTCCGTTTCAAGCGCGCGACGGTGAAGTCTTCCGGGGCGACGAGGTCGGTGCGACCGGTGCGAACCTGCAAAAATGCGACATCGTAGCGTCCAGACTGGCCAGTCAACCGAGCGCCGTATTGGATCGGGATCGGGTCTCCATCGAGGAGTCCGATGCGCCGACTGAAATACGGGTTGGGACGGCTCGTCTGGGCGAAGGCGTAAATGCTCGAGCCTTCGAGAAAGAAATCGCGTTTCTCGGGAAACACGAGGGGGAACCGGGTGAGATTCACTTGACGATCGTCGACCTCGACCTCAGCGAAGTCTGTGTTGAGGGTGAGTGCGGCGCGAAGTCCGGAGGTGATGTTGTAGTTCACGTCGACGCCGATGTCCGAAGGAGTGTTCGTGCCTTCGTCAATGTTTTCCTTATACGAAACGGCGCCGTAAGGCTTCACTTCGAGCCCCAGTCCTTGAGAGAGCTCGTGAAGATTCGTCACGCGACCCGCGTGGATCGGCCGGAACAAGCCTTCGTTGAGCCCGTAGCCGCTCCACAGGCTGTCTTCTTCGATCCGCCGCACCGTTCTCTGGAAATTGATGCCCCAGGTGTCGCTTCTTGGGTTGAAGTTGAGCGTCTGGAAAGGAATCTCGAACTCGGCCGACCAGCCCTGGTCGTCGCGTGCGACCTGGACTTCCCAGATACCGTCCCAGGACTTGTTCAGTCCGCGGCCGCTCGCGACGCGAAGAAGCCCGTCTCCCAACAGGCCCGCCGGGTTCGTTTCGAAAAAATACGCGCTGCGTCCATCGAGGAAGGTGTCGAGAATGATCTGAAACCGGTCGTCGCTGCGCAGTGAGGCGTCGCGCCGTTTCTCGAATCCGATGATGCCGTCAGGGGTCGAGTCGTAGAGGCGAACCCCGATGTAGAGATTCTTTCGATTGTAGGCGATGCGGACTTCGGTGGACTCGCTTGCGGGCGCGCCTTCGACCGGCTCGCGCTGGCGAAACCCTTTCGCTGGCTCGATGTTGTTCCA
>CAMYKY010000062.1 GCA_947259165.1 uncultured Acidobacteriota bacterium
AGAGGGGACTGTCCAGGACAGCCCATTTTCTCGTGTTACGGGGAAAACGTACCTGCTACGAAGATTGGTGGCTCCCCCTCACCCGGCGGCGCTGGCGCGCCGCCGACCTCTCCCCCACGGGGGAGAGGTTAACCGCTAACATCTTCATGGTTTCGGGTGAGGCGTGGCCTCATGAAGGACTGTCCCTTTTTGAACCTTTTGGGAGAGGTCGGCGAGCGCTACTCCTCCAGATACAGTTCTTTTTTTAGCTTCGCCAGCTGCTCGGGGGTGAGAGATTGACTCTCTAGAATCTGGACGAGCTGCTCTCGGTCACGAGCTACGGGACGGAAGCCGCAGCCGTCGAAGAACTCGGGGTTCGCTTGTTCGAGCAGGGGGTGCGGGTAGTCGCGGCACATACCGGGGCGTGAGTCGTAGCTGTCGCAGCGTTTCGTGGATGTATCGAAGTGCGTGCACTTGAAAATGAACGCTTTGTCTTCGCGACGCGCTTCGATGAGCGCGAAACCATTCACCTTGTCGTGCCACCAGAGAAAGATTTGGCGGGCGAAAGGGAAGTACCAGATTAGATTGCCGACCTGAATCCCGGGTTGCTCGCAGCACTTGGCGCAGCCGACGCACTCTCCGCCGAGCTCATAGCGGACGTCGGCCTGGCTGCGGTGAAGCCACAGTCGAACGTGATAAACGCCGAGGCCGAGCCGCTTGACGCTTCTTCGGAGCCGGCCGTCGTTCATTGAAGAAGTGCGGCGATCTCCTGGATGCGGTGCTCGAGTGCCGGGGTTTTCTCGGGAGTGCCGAAGCGCTCGCGCAGTTTTTCAGGGATGAACATGGGGTCCGTGCTCTCGCGGATCGCGACGAGCTGCTGAAGCTCTTTTTCGAGGCCGTAGTCAGGCGTTCGAAAGTGCTCGAGGGTCTCGCGAATATGGTTGGCTGTGGGTGCATCCGCGCCAGCGATTGCGGCACGCCGCACGCATTGGACGAGGAGGCTCTCGATATCCGCGCCTGAGAGCTCCGGCGGTAGCGGAGGAAGATCGTTGTCGTCGATCTTGACGCCATTTTTGCGCGCCATCGCGAGGAACATGCTCTTGCGCGCGGCTTCGGTCTCAGGAGGGAAGAGCGGGATGTGGACTTCGCACCGTCCCTGGCGCTTCAAGTCGACGGGGAGCAGATCGGGACGGCACGTCAAGAGCATCCACACGATCTTGCCTCGGTACCGAGTGTCGCTCATGAGAGACGAGATCATCGCGAACATGCGGCTCGAGGTTCCGCTGTCGCCACCCGCGGCGCGGCTTCCCAACGCCGCATCCGCTTCGTCGATGACGACGACCACCGGGCCGAGGGCTTTGATCACCGATAAGACTTTCTGAAGATTTCCCTCGGAGCTCCCCACCCATTTGCTGCGCAGGTTCTTGAACACGAGAGTCGGGATCCCAAGACTTCCGGCGAGACACGTTGCCGTGAACGTCTTACCCGTTCCGATCACCCCGCAGAGTAAATAGCCCATCGGCAAGGCTTCGAGTCGGCCGTCTTTGAAGAGGCGAACATCTTGCTCGAGCCGCTGTCTCACCGCTTCCGGGACGACGACCGTCTCGAGGTCGTAGCTCGGAGCCACGAAGTCGACCAGGCCGAAGCATTGCTTTTCGATCAACTCCTTTTTGGCCTCACGAAGCCGTTCGAGGTCGACGCGTTTGCCTTTTCCCCCGGAGCTTCCGACGGCCTGCGAGAGTCCCACGAGCGTGAGTCCGTTGGCCTCACGAGCAACGTCACGAGCCGCTTTGACGTTATCGAACAACGTCTTTGCAAAACGCTCGCGTGTCGGCTCATCCGGGAGATCGACCTCGACCTTGGAAATGAACGGATTCTCGACGAGACGGCGATTGACGTCGCCGAGTGCTTCGGCAACGAGACAAAGCGTGACATCCGCGCCGCGGATGCCGGGATCGTTGGCCCAATTGAGGACTTTGATGAGATGGGTACCGAGCTCTCCGCTCAGCATCGAGCTATCTACGGCAGGGGTAATGGTCTCGATGTAGCGGATGATGATGGCGAGGCCTTTGCGGCTCCCGTTTTCGGGCGCATCGACGAGTTTGTGAAGAATGTAGCGGTCCAAGAGCTCGAAGACGAGCTTGGGATCTTGGAGACGCGCGTTGGCGTAGCTCGTTCCGCTGATCAGATCGATGGCCTTGAGTGTCTTGTGGAAGTCCTCCTGCATAGCCGCGCGGCGGTCGCTGTTGCCGGGTGCGAGAAATCGGATGCCGCTTCCACGATCATAGGAAAGGACGATGTCGCGTTGGCCGAAGAGCTGGGTCGCGAGGTAGTGCTCGAGAGAAACGAACTCCTCGTTCGCCGCCAAGGCTGGGCAAGACACGAGGTCGTGGACGTTGCCGTGGAGCAGAAACACGCTCGCCGAACCGCCGACGTAGCGGGTCGCGAGCTCGCGCGCCCAATCGGGCGCGCCATCGCCCAGCGGGTTATTCACTGGATTCGGGCGTCGCCTGTTTCTGGGGACCGACAGTTTTCTCGCTCGGCTCCGAGGACGGCTCCGCGAGCCCCTGTTCGATCTTGAACTGCGCGAGGAGCTCCGAGGCTTCCGCTTGTTCAGCGGCTTGTTTCGCCTTGAGGTTGTCCAATCCCTGGTCGCTGAGATCGCCCGCGACCTTGGAGCGGGCTTTCGCTTTGTTGATCTGGTCGTCGACGCGGCTCATGATCTCGCCGATGTCCGTCGACACGTCGAACGAGGTGTTGAGAGCACCAGCGGTCTCGGAGACTTCGGCGAGCGCGTTTTCCATTTGAAGCGCCGCCTTCTTTTTTTGCAGATCTTTCTTGGAGTTTCCGATCTCCTTCAGCGCGGCTTTCATCTTCAAGAGGTTGTTCTCGTAGTTTTCTTGGTGCTGCGCGAGCTGCTCTTTGTTGCTCTCGAGCTCGGTCTTGACCTGCGCCAGCTCGAGCGCGAGCTGCCCGGCCATCTCTTCCTGGTTTGCCTTCAGATGATTCTTGATCTGGCCCGTGAGGCTAGTGATACGGGAAGTCTCACTTTGGACCTGACCTTGCACTTTCAGCACCATCGCCTGATAGGTGATGAGTCCCTGCCGAGCCTCCTTCAGCCGCTCGGTAGCCTGCTGCAGCTTGGTGTCGGCGAGCGCGATGACGTGCTTGTCTTCCATCTCGGTGACGGACTTGTTAATCAAGGCATACCAGACGGCTTTGATGCGTGCGAAAAGCCCCATCACTGACTCCCTTCGATGAATACCGCTCTGGAGAATGGTAAAGAACTCGTTGCCAAGGCGCAACGTTGCAGGTGACGAACCGAAACCAGAACTCGCGATCCTCTGCTTCTTAACGCAAAGTCGCCAAGGCGCAAAGACGCAAAGAAAAGATTGGCCGAGCGGTTCGGACGAGCCATCCACCCCCTTTGCGCCTTCGCGCCTTTGCGACTCTGCGTTAAAGAACTTACGGTGTCGACTCGTCCCCAGTTGCGCGTGGGCGGCGCTGAGTGAGAGAACATCATGTTGCGGGCTCGTCGGTCCCAGGCTCTTCCTCGTCGGTGATGTTCGACAGCGCCGAGACGTTGATCTTCTCGAGCGCTTCCACGAGCTCGGGGATGTCGTCGACGTACTCGAGTTTGTTGATGAGCGCTTTGATCTTCGGATCGTCGACACCGCGGAATCCCCGAAAGCGATGGGCCATGAACCGCATTAACGGGATCAGCGTTCCTTCAATAAGGTAGGACTCGCGTGAAATGAGCTCGTAATCGGCCGGCGGCGCCTGCGGCTCTGGCGGCTCGGCGGAGGGGGCGAGCGCGCTTGCACGCCCATTGCCAAAGGCTTCGAGGAGCTCATGGAGCTTTTCGATATAAGGTCCGAGGTCGAGCTGGACATCAACCTGAGGTGCTGGGGCCGGCTCGGCGGCCGCGCTGGCAGCAAACGCGAGGTCCGGATCCACAGACGGCGGTACCGGGCGTGATGCTGCTTTCGCTGTCGCCCGGTCGATACTCTCTCCGATACTTTCAAGGTGCTCGGAAACCATGCTGAGCTGTCCGGTCAGACGTGTCGCGGGGTCGTCGTCGCCACCACCCATGCGCTGGATACGGACGAAGCCTTTCTTGATATCCTCCCATCGGGCGCGCTGCGTATCCGTCAAGCGGGCTCGCATCTCGCCGAGCTTGAGGAGATTCTCTTCTGCACCGGTGGTGAGAGTTTGAGACTCACCGAGGTAGTGGTCGTCGATGAGGTTTTCGAGCTCTTCGTCGTTCATCGCCGGGACAATCTTTTCAGTGAGCTTGTTCATGTTCCGGTAGCTGCCCTGCAGCCGGAACGGGGGTTCGGTGCGGTACGCGTCCTCCTGAGATGCGGAGCGGATGTATTGCTGGTTGACGGCTAGAAGTGTCTCCTGCACTTTCAGGAGTTTCTTCAACACGGATAGAATCTCGCCGATTTCGACCGCCGAGTAGCCGTGTTGGAGCTGGTCGCTCTGGACCGGCTCGCCTTGGGCCATGCGAACCAGCATGACGATGTCGTTTTGCTCCCGCGTGGTCAGCGGCGCGAGCACTCCGTTCGACGTTAGAGAATTCTCGATATAGGACAAGGCGAAGAGGTCGCTCTTGCCTTCGAGAATATCGCCCAGGTTGTAGGTGTCGGCGCGATTGGCCAGCATGTCTGGAATCTGGAACTTTTCCCCGGACTCGGTGTACGGGTTTCCCGCCATACAAACGACGAACTTCTTGCCCCGCAGATCGTAGGTGCGGGTGCGTCCTTTCCATACACCTTCGACCTTGCGTTGGGCATCGCACAACGAGATGAACTTCTGGAGGAACTCGGGATGGGTGTGTTGGATATCGTCGATGTAGAGGAGAACGTTGTTACCCATCTCGAACGCGAGATTGAGCTTTTCGATCTCTTGCCGTGCGGTGGCGTTACCGGCTTCGGCCGGATCGAGCGACGTCACCGAGTGGCCGAGGGCGGGCCCGTTGATCTTCATGAAGACGAGCCCGAGGCGGTTGGCCAGATACTCCATCAGCGTCGTTTTGCCGTAGCCCGGCGGTGAGATGAGAAGGAGCATGCCCATCAAGTCGGTACGCTTCGCTTCGCCGAGTGCGCCCATTTGCTTGGCGAGGTTGTCGCCGATCAACGGGAGGTACACGTCGTTGATGAGTCGATTGCGCACGAACGAGGACATCACCTTGGGCTTGTACTCGTCGAGACGCAGGACGTCGCGCTCCCGATCCAACACGGCGTGCCGCGCTTTTTGGAAGTCGCGAAAGCCGGGGACGCGTCGGTACCGGAAATGGCCGAGACGTGACAGGAACTCATCGAGGTGGAGCTGCATGCGGCCCTGCTGGATCCGCGGGTGCTGTCCCAACAAACCCTCGATCGCGACTTTGGCCTGAGCACTCGAAGTTTCGCGGCTGACCTTGCCTTCGAACAGGATCGCGACAACGGTTTCTTGCGCGGCGCGGACCGGGCGGTCGTTCTTCTCGGCAAAAGTCGTTACCCACGCGAGCGCAACGTCATAGGCGCGCACCGGCGATTCTCGAAGTCCGCGAAGATCCTGTTCGAAGTCCCGCTCGGCGCCAGATTCTCGCAAGTGTTTATCGAAGGCTTGCTTGAGCTCGTCGGCTTCCGCACTGAGAACGAATTTCTGGGGCTCACGCGCGATCTCCTGGAGGAGATAAGCGCCCGCGACGCGCGCCGCCCGCTCAGGCACGTCGATGCCGAGCTCGGACAGATGTTCGACGATCGCCGCGTTGAGCTCGGTGCTGAGCTCGCTCAGCACGTCACTTTGTTCGAAGTGGATACGCAGGCGATGCAGGCTCTTCGCTTGGCTTTCCCACTCCGAGCGCTTCTTGCGGTCTGGAAACAACGCCCAAAACACCGTGGCGAGCGCTCGCGCTGTCGGTGTGAACCGCAGCAGGCCGGCACTTTCGTACATGCCGAGCATCTTCTGAAGAATCAGAGCCGCGTCGGCGTCGTGGAGACCGCGCTCGTATCCTTCGTCGTAGCGCTCGGCCGCGTAGTCCCGCACGGTTGCAAGAAGCTGCTTTTCGACCCGAGTTGCTTCGTGAAGCTTCGCGAGTGAGAGTCCTGCGTCGCCGATTTCAGCGTCTTCGAGAATGCAATACGCGAGGTATTCCGACCGGTAAACGTCATCGGTCTCGGAGACCAGCTCCTGGTCCCAGAACTCGCGCGTCTTGGAGAAGGCTTCGTCAGCGATCGCTTCGTAAAAGCCCGTGCCACTCAAGTGAAACGCCATCCCGTCGTCGCGGGGCACCATCGTTAGCTCGAGCGGTTGGGTATTGACGCTGAAGCGGTGGCGTCCAAACTTGATGACGTTGGCGCCGTCCTCGTAGATTTCCTGGCGATCGCGCAGGCCACGTGCTGCGTCTTCTTTGGCGGCTTTGAGCCGGCCATCAATCTCGTCGGCATGGACCGAGTCGCCGAGCTCTCTCAGGTTGGCCGAGGTGCTTCGAAGCTTGGCGACCATGGGGTCGGCCGCGAAGTATGCGTTCAGATCGTCGGAGCTTTTGAACGTTTCGGCACGCCGGGTGACGCTTGCGAGAATGCGCTCCGCTGCCTGCATCAACGTCTGCGCTCGTCGTTGGCGCTGGTCCACGAGGGATTGCTTCTTGGAGCTGAAGGCTTCGTAAATCTCCTCGCGCTTGGTGGTGAGCTCGGTGACGAACTCGTCGAACTCGGAAAAGCGGGTTTCGAGGTCTTCGAGCTGCAGCATGAGCTTCGACAGCTGCTCGTCGCATTTCTCGGGAGAGCCCGACAGAGCGAGCGCGCTGGTAACGCTTTGGCTGAGGAGCTGGAACTGGACCCCGAACTCGGCGATGCCTTCTTTGCCGAGTAGCTCCTTCCGCCGGTTGGCGATGAGAGCCCGTACTCGGTTGAGGCTTCCCATGATCTCCGAGATGTTGCCGAGGATCTGTGTCCTCACCGTCGCATCTTCGATATCGAGCGAGCCGACGACATCGGTCAATAGATCGAGGCTGTCGCCGAGCTCCTGAAGGGACTCCTGATGTTCGTTGGCTTCGGTGACTTTTGCTAGGCCCGGAACCATTTCTTCGAGCTCGGCCGCTCGCAGGTGGTAGGGAACCAGTGCCTCGGCCTTCAACAGGAAGTCGACGGCGCGCTGGCTCACAGTATCGAACCGCTCGACGATCTCTGCCTCGAGAGCATCGATATTGTCGAGGTCGACGTAGCGTACCTCGCGCAAGGTAATGAGATGGCCGCGGGCCGAGCGCAAGCTGGCGAGACAGGCGACGAACTGATCGATCGACGTCCACGAGTCGGGATAGATGTTGCGGAAAATATCTTGAACTCTCTCGGCAGATTCGGCAAGCGCTTTTGTCGCGTCGGCGCGCAGCGCTTCGACTTTCTCGAATTCGTCAATGATGCTCTCGGCGGTGGCGTGAACTTCGTTCAGGACTACACGTAGGTTGCCGATCTCGGCGTTGTCGAGCCAGTAGTAGCTGTCGATCACCCGCTCGGTCGCAGAGACGATGTCTTCGTACTTTTGTCGGGTGGGCTGCTGCTCGTCGACCATGCGCCGGATGGAGAGGCAATCCGAGACGCCGCGGACGAGCTCGGCGTTGCCGACTTTCTCGAGAAACGACCCGGTCGGCGGAAGGGCTTTCACGTGGTCGTCACTCATGAACGGCGTGCGCCACAGCTGCATGTTGTGGACGCGCTTGGGCTCGTCGGTGTCGGCGCGAAAGATGATGACGGTGCCGTCGGGAAAGAGGCTGAACCCGTGGCAGTTGAGAGGATTGTCGACTTCCTTCCGGATCATGTTGTACGGCAGCAAAATGGTGCGCCCAGAGGCTCGCTCATGAAACGCGTAGAGCACGTCCTCACCGTTGGGTGAGCGGATACGGCGCAAAAACTCCATCCCCTCGATTTCGCGGTCGAACGATTTGGTGTGACCGCTTTGAAGGTAATAACCGCCGGGGAAAATGATGCCGTGGTCTTCAGGAAGCTGGACGCACGCATGACCGATGGCGTCGATCCGATCGACCTGATGGGTCCGAGTGTTGAACACGAGGTAGCGGTACTCGGTCTCACGGTAGGGAAGGACCTTGAGCAGAATGAGGGTTCCCACTTTGGCGTAGTGGACCTCGGCGTCGTCGAGCGCCTGGTCGGCATCGATCACCGGCTCTTGATAGATGCCTTGGCCGTCCTCCGTGTTGTTCTCGACCTTGATGGTGAAATCGCCCCCGAGCGTCTCCACGAAGACTTCGTCGAGAATGTTGACGTGGGGGAAACGGCCTGCGATGTGGTCTTCGCGCGCTGTCGTCGTCCATTCGAAGTCGTGTGTCGGAGGGAATACGTGGTCGCGCTCGCCGCGGTTGTCGATATAGCTGACGGCGCCATCCGGGGTCATGGCCCAGCGAAAGACGCGAACATCGGTGATCTTTTCGCCGATCTGGAACACCGCGAGGAGCTTGTCGCCGACGGTCCTCAGCTGGAGCAGTCGGGTTTGAGCGTAATATTGATAGAGCTCCTTGAACTCCTCGACGAACTTGGGATCGGAGAGGAAGTAGGCGGGCGAGTCTTTGGCGACAGCGTGCAACGTGATGCCGTCGTCGGTTTTGTCGAACGTGTGCAGGCTGAAAACGTCGTCGACGTGCGTCTCGCGCTTGAGGCCGATGAAAACGTTGTAGCCGAAGAGGAGGCGGTTGCCGACCTCCTTGATATCCCGGGGAACGCAGTTGTTTTCGGTGCGGATCCGTTCGTTGCCCAGGACTGCGAGCTCGGTGCCGCCGAAGAGCTCGAGGCGTTTCTTGTTGAGGCTATCCGCCCGCTCGGCCAGCGTTTTACCGTGGCCGAGAAGGCGGTCTCGAATAATCTCGTAAGTGCCGCGCTCGATCTCGGGTTTTTGAGTGTCAGGACTGGTGCTCATACGTTAGCACCTAGAGCCTGACGTCGTCGATACCGAGCGCCTTCGCTTGACGCTGGAGTTTCTTGAGCTTCTCCAGGTCGTCTCCTCCCGTTCCAGTGTCCGTGGCGAGCTTCGCCAGAAGCGCTCCGATGGTGATGTCTTTCAAGGTTCCACCGTCGACGCCGGACTCTTTCAGCGTCTGGCGTATCTCCTTAATGATGTTCTTGTCGCCGTTCATGTAGTCCTTGGCGAGACCGGAGATCACGTCGCTCTTGTCGATGAGCTCGTCGATACCCTTGCCCATGCCGATGGAGTTCACCATGCGGTCGAGAAACGCACCGTCGCCGCCGACGATATCGATGTCGGCGGATTCGAGCGCTTTGGAGAGAATCTGGGCCTTGTGCTCCGCGACGTTCTCACGTGCCTGGATCGCTTCGAGTCCGAGTATTTTCTCGTTCTCGAGACGCAGGCGGTACTCTTCGTGCTCGCGGCTGTCCTTGTCGAGTTCTCGCATCGCCTGGGCTTTCGCGGCAATGCCTTTTGCTTCGGCGGCGAACTTGTCGCCGATCGCGTGGGCCGTGGCCGTACCTTTCTCGTGAACGACTGCGGCTTCCGCGATCCCGACCTTCTCCACTACCGCGGCGTCGGCTTCGCGAACGCGAACCTCGGCGAGTCCGTGCTTCTCGGTGGCGACAGCATCCGCTTCCTTCACACGGGCGGCAGCGAGACCTTCCGCCGCGGATTCAGCCTGGACACCTTCGGCGATCCGAATCTTCGACTTGGCTTCACGGTCGGCGGCTTCGAGCTCGGCGTCCGCCAGGGTGACACGCTCGACGGCCTTGTGCTTCGCGGCCTGCTCCTGAGCTTCGGCGGCCTTGATGTCCTTAACGAGCGCTTCTTCGGCCTCGGCTTCGGCGCCGATGATCATTGCGGACTTGGCGCGCTTCGCTTCCTCGACGACCTGAACCTCTTTGATCCGCTCCTGCTCCTCGACGACGGTGCGCTCGACGGCGACCCGCTCGCGGATGACGTCTTGAATTGCTTTGCGCTCGACCTCGAGAGCCTTTTCCTTGTCGATCCGCATGAGCTCGACCTCACGCTCTCGATTCACGGCTTCGAGCTGGCGGTCTTTGTCGACACGCTCGGTCTCGACTCCGATGACTCGCTCGCGGTTTTTCTGCGCGACCTGGACTTGTCGGTTCTTGTTCTCTTCCGCGACCTGGACTTCTTCGTCGGTCTTGATGCGGGCACCCTCGGATTTCAGCCGTTCCTCCGCCTGAACTTGCATCAGCGTTGCGGTTTCTCGTGCACGGACGGATTCGATCTCACGTGTTTGCTTGGACTGAGCGTCGGCTTCTTCACGATCCAGCTCGAGAATGACCTTCGCCCGTTCCACGTCTTGCTTCTTGATTGCTTTTTGTTCGTTGTTCTCGAACTCGTTGGTTTGAATGTGCTCCACCGCCGTGAGCTCGGTGATCCGACGGATACCCTGGGCATCGAGGATGTTCTTGGGGTCGAGATGGGCGATGGGCGTCTGCTCGAGGTAGTCGATCGCCGCGTCTTCTAGGACGTAGCCGTTGAGGTCGCGTCCGATGATCTCGATGATAGCGTCGCGAAATTCGTCGCGTTTGGTATAGAGATCGACGAACTCGAGCTGTTTGCCGACAGTTTTCAAAGCTTCGGAGAATTTGGCGCTGAAAAGCTCGTCGAGGGTTTCGGGAGACGAAGCGCGGGCGCAGCCGATGGCTTGAGCGACCTTGATCACGTCTTCGACGCGTTTGTTGACGCGCACGAAGAACGTGACCTTGATGTCGGCCCGAATATTGTCGCCGCAGATCAGACCATCCTTGCTGCGACGGTCGATCTCGATGGTTTTGACCGAGATATCCATGACCTCGGCTTTGTGGATGACTGGAAGCACGAACGCGCCGGTGAAGGTCACTTCGGGCTCGCGTTTCATTTTGTTGACGACGAGCGCTTTGCCCTGTTCCACCTTGCGGTAGAACTTGGACACCATCATCAAGAATCCCCAACCCATGATGATGAGGGCAAAGGCGCCTACGACGCCGAGAACGATCAGGTCCATCATCTGCATCCCCCTATCCGAAATTGTCCAAAACTGAAAAGGCTCACGACTCCTCCGTGATCTTCACGGCTTCCGTGAGCGCGGCGTCCACCGGGCCGATGAAGAAGATCCCTTCGGACGGCTCGTAGCGGTAGACGAGTGCCTGAGTGCCACGTTTTAGATCGTTGTTCTGAGGGCAGCGCACCTCGGCGACAAAGCCCGCGCCACCGTCTTCGATCTCGGCTCGGCCGAATTGTTCGTCGACGCGCGCCGATAGAACCGTGCACAGCTTCCCCACGAGTGATGCTCGGCGAGGTGCTTGTTGAGTTACGAAGAGTCTTCGGAAAGGCCTCGAGGTCAGGGCCGCCATCACTAGAGCGCCGAAGCCGGAGGCGACGGCGATGGTGAGACCGGCGAGAAACGTCGCCGCCATGGGGCCCAAGAATCTCGTGGCTAGATAGCTGATAATCCAAGCCCAGAAGATCGCGAACGTTCCCACGATGGTGATCGGAACGCCGCGTACACCCATGGCGTTCAATATGCCGGACAGGAGGCCACCACTGTGTCCGTCGGCCGCCTCCGCCGCACCCTCCGCCGCCGCACCCTCAGCGACTCCCTCAGCGACTCCCTCAGCGACTCCCTCAGCGACTCCCTCAGCGACTCCCTCAGCGACTCCCTCAGCGACTCCCTCGAGGGCACCATCCATCACTCCGTCCGCAACGCCGTCGAGGGACTCGATTGCCCCGTCGAATGCAGCGTCCATGGAGTCCAGCCCGAGGATGGTGTCGAGGAAGTCGATGTCCAGCGCCCCGAAAATCACCACGAGCCAGTAAAGGAGCGCCATCGCCAGGGCGCACGTGAACACGATTGTTGGAAACGACACGAGCGTGGTGAGGAATTCCTGCACGCTTTCAGCTCCTTTCGACTGACGAGTCGCGGATCGGTCGGTTCGATGACGTGCCGACGACGCGACAATTAGGCTAAGAGAAGCCTCTCCCGTTCGACAGAAAGCTATCGCTACGCGAGAACCGTGGTTTCGGTTGTAGTTGTGCCGGTTGTGGTGGTCCGGGCCCTTTGGCTCGAACTCTGCCACCAATAATAAAGCAAACCGGGGCGAAAAATCAAGCGCGCATCCAGCGTTTTGCGTCTTCCGGTCACCCGTGTCCAAGACGTTGTTGCGGTTGTGAAAAGCACAGAGTTTCTTTATGTGTTGTCAGCGGGTGAGCTTCGGACGTGTATAAATTCCTATTCAACAGTGCATTGGGGAAGCGTGGTGGCTGAATGCGCGAACGCAGAGTTGCGAATCGGTATTTTCGTCTTGACACCAGGAGGGCGCGTCCGTAGTATGAGTCTACCCAACACAACTAGAGAAAATCGTTATAATTTATGCATTTTGCTTGTGCTTCCAACAAAGGCATATCGCCAGGGGTCCGCATAAGGCCTGTTCATTTTTCATGCCGGGCCTACCATCCATCGACCGAACCCGCTAATTTATCCTGCAATATCATTAACCTCGTCCTTACAACTCCACATACATAATCCCTGGTAGCTTTTGTTGGGACACTGGGGGGCGTCTTCGGGCGCCCCCCGCCCTCTTTCTGGGCGCACGTTCGCGCGCTAGTGCGGTTATCGGCGGTCGGTTATCGGTTATCGGTCTTGACCTGATGTTAGCGTTCTCTCCTCGTCGGCTTTCGTGGTAATAATCTCGGCATGAAATTGTCGATTACTATTTTGCCTGGGGACGGGATTGGGCCCGAGGTTGTTGCGGAGGCGATGAAAGTGCTCGAGGCTGTCGCTTCCAAGTTTGGGCACGAGCTCGATGTCAGTGCTCATCCGTTTGGATCTTCCGGCCTTGAATCGGCCGGGAGCGGGTTTCCGGACGAGACGCGGGATGCGTGCATGTCGTCGCCGGCGATCTTTCTCGGCGCGGTAGGAGATCCTCGGCACGATCATTTGCCGCCGAACGAGCGGCCCGAAAAGGCGCTATTGCATCTGCGGCGGTTGATCGAAAGCTTCGCCAACTTGAGGCCCGTGGTGGCCCAGTTCGTCTCGCCCACGTCGCCGTTCAAGTCGGAGACTCTAAAGGGTGTCGATCTGCTCATCGTGCGCGAGCTCACGGGCGGGCTTTACTTCGGTGAGCCGCGCGGTTTCGAAGGCGAAGGGAAGGATCGACGGGCGATCAACACCCTCAGATACAGCACTCATGAAATCGACCGCATTGCTCGGGTCGGATTCGACGCGGCGATGAAGAGGCGCCGCCACGTGACGTCCGTCGATAAATCGAACGTGCTCGAGACGTCGAAGCTGTGGCGCGAAGTCGTGGACTCGGTCGCGAAGGATTACCCTGACGTGAAGCTCGAGCACATGCTCGTCGACCGTGCTGCGATGGAGATCATCGCCAATCCCGCGAGCATCGACGTGATGCTTACGAGCAACCTCTTCGGTGACATTCTGAGCGACGAGGCCTCGATGCTGGCGGGCTCGATGGGGCTGTTGCCGTCGGCGAGTCTGGGCGGAAAGATCGGGCTCTACGAGCCGGTGCACGGCTCGGCGCCCGACATCGTTGGCAAAGGCATCGCGAATCCTGTCGGGGCGATCGCGTCGATGGCAATGATGTTGCTCTACTCGTTCGATCTCGAGGACGAGGCCAAGCTCGTCGAGCGAGGGATCGAATCCTCGTTTGCGGCCGGCTGCGTCACTGCCGACCTGAGCGACACTCCGAAATCAACGGAAGACGTGGGTGACCACATCGCGCGCTTCGTAGCCGACGCCTAGGCCGATTCCCCGTCAAGAGTCCTGACGCAAAGTCGCAAAGCTAGTCGAGCCAGATTGGGCCAGGGGCGCCCGTGACGGCGGAGTACGGCTGTGGTTCCGTGGCGAATGCTATTTTTTTGCGGCCTTAGCTTTCAGCTTCTCGTCGATGAAATCCCCATGTGGGACGTGCAGCAGCTTCGCGACTTTGCGGATTAGGTATTCTTCGCGTTCTTCGAGGCGATCGTCGCTGAACGCGACTTGCCACAGCAGTCCGACGATGTGCTTTTTCTGCTCCGGCGTGAAGCTGGCGTCGACGAGGCGGGTGAACTCGTACAACGAGATCGCCTCGTCAACTTCTTGCTCGGCGAGGGCAATGATGTCGCGAGTCTCGTCCTCGGTGATGCCGAAACCCGAGCGAAGCGCCTCTTCGATCGCGAGTTTCTCTTCTTCCCCGACCTCGAAGTCCGCACGCGAGACTTCGATCAGCAGCGCCGCGGTGGCGAGTCTTTGTGCGTGCTCCATCGAGGCGGGGGTCGTCTCCTCGGTCACGATGCGAGCGTAGAAAAATTCCTGAATCGTTCTAATCAATTTCTCAAACCTCGGCCGTCTTGGCGCCGGCTCTCATACGGTCCTGCGTGTAAACGGAAATCGCTCCGAAGCCCCATAAGGCGATCGCAGCCGGTACGACGAACTCCAAAATCGGAATCGACTTCGCCACCATGACCAGAAACAGCCCAAGGGCGAAGCGAATCAGGCCTGCGCTTGCGCTCGTGGGTGTCCCCAGTATCTCGCGACCAATGTAGGCCGCGACGAAGACTTGTGCAACGTAGAGGCCGACGCCGAGGACGAACAGCGTCGTCAGTCCGAGCGGGGCGCCGACGACCGTGATGGTGACGAAACCGCCGAGCACGAACAGAATCACCGTGGAGAGGACACCGTAGACGAAGCTTCTGCCGTATTCGGGTACGTGTTTCGTGATGATCACTTCGCTCGCCTCCGGCATCAAGAGGATGATGACGCTGCCGAAGATGAACGCCGCGGTCCAGAAATAGAAAAACGCCGTCACCCAGGAGATGACGGGACGCTCATGATCTTCCTCCTCCACTCGCTCGAACACGATCGGCGAGCCTAGCTCGGCTTGGGGGTCGACCTCAGCTTCTTTGGGTCCGTAGTACTTCGTGGTGCCGCCGATCGCGCCTTCGGGGCCGATCGACAGGCTCTCCGCGGCAACGAGCACCGAGCCGCTGACCCGGGCGCGGATCTCGGTCGTCTTGGCGGCGACGATGATGTCGCTCGGGACCGGGGCGTCGAAGAATACCTCGCGTCCCGCGGCGATCACGCTGCCGCCGAGGTTCGAGCCGCTGGAGAATCGAAGCGTTCTTCCCGCCGAGGTTACGTTCCTGGCGACGTCGCCTTCGATCTCCAGCCGCATTGAGGCAGTGCGGACGCTACCGCCGACGCGGCCCGCTATCTCGATGCTTTCAGCAAAGCCGAGGACGTCGCCGCGAACCTCACCGGTGATTTGAACGATACTTGCGGCGACAATTAGGTCGCCGTTGATGGTCCCCTCGATGCGGATTTCTTTTCCCTTGATGATGAGGTCCGTCTCGATCACCTCTCCCGCTCGAAGGGTATACACATCGGCGTCGAGCTCGATGACCGCGGCCGTTGCTCGAGCGGCGGGAAGAACAACTCCGCCCAGGACCAAGAGCATCAGCGAGAACGACGCCGCGGACGAGCGCCAACGACGCCAGGTCCGATGAGCGATAAAACCGGCAAGGGCGAGCGAGGCGAGTAGCACCACTCCCTGGATGAATTTCATCAACATATCTGTCCAGCCGCTCCATAGAAGACTTTGAATCAAGACGCTGGTGGCAACGCTCGCGCCGTCTAGGCCTACGGTCTCCATGCCGTCGACCACGGGTGCGACATAGCGTGTCCATAGCGACGACACGCCGAGCGTGCCGAAGATGAGCATGGCCACGAGGACCCACGAGATGTCAGCGTGCCGTGGTCGGATGTGATCGGGTAGCGCCTCGGCGTGCTCGTGCACCGCGGCCCGTAGGAGCTCGGTCTCTGCTTTCAAGGCTTCGTACCCCGCGCGACACCTGGCGCATTCGATCAGGTGGGTACGAGTCGCATCCTCGCGATCCCTCGACAACTCTCCCTCGGCGAGCCTCATGATTGTCAGCTCGTCGACATGCTTCACATCAGATGCGCTCATGGTCCCAACCTCGTCCTCAAGGCACGCCGTGCTCTCAGCAACAACACGCCGGCGAAATTGCTCGAGATACCGAGCACTTCACCGATCTCCGCGTAGCTCATCTCCGCGAAGTAGCGGAGGATGACCACCAAGCGAGTACGGTCGTCGAGAGTTGCGATGGCGCGGCGAATACTCCGCTTGCTCTCGTTGATCAGAACCGCCTCTTGGGGCGTCGGCGCTTCCGCTTCGAGCTTCGCGATCTCGTCTTCTGAGTCGTCCAGCTCGGGGCGTCGGCGTCTTTTTCTGAGCTCGTCCCAGCAATGGTTCGCAGCGACCCGGTAGAGCCAAGGCGCGAACGGGCGGGAGTCATCGTATTGAGACAGCCGCAGCCGGGCTCGGAGAAAAACCTCTCCGGTCGCATCCTCGGCGTCCTGCCGCGTCGGCAGGGCTCTCCGACAAAGCCTGAAAATGGAAGGTGCCATCATTCGATAGATCTCCGCCCAAGCTTCGGAATCCCCGTCGCCGGCCCCTCGGGCCAAGCTCGCCAGGTCTTCTTCGCTCGACATTCCCACTAACTCGTACGCTCCACGCCGTGGATTATTACAGTTAAAACGTGTTTACCCCTGTCCTAATCGAGACTGTGCCGCTGCCCCGTAACGTCCCTGTTACTGAGAAAGCCATCGTGCCCCCGCCCGTGCCCGTGAGCGTGCCCGAAACCCTAAAAGAACGCATGAGTCCGTCGCGAAAATCGGGCACGGGCACGCACGCGGGCACGGGCACGACGGGTGTGCGGGCACCGACTTCGTCGGCGCCCGAACGTTGCCACACTCCTGACAGGACGGTGTCAGGAGTGGGGGCGTAGTCTTCGGGTGGCTCGGACAGGCCGGGCTGAAAAATCCTAGGAGACGCTAAATGAATCCAAAGAAGCTCTTACCGATGTTTGTGACCGATAAGCTTGCCGAGACGAAAGCGTTTTATACAGAGAAGGCGGGCTTCACGATCACGCATGATCTGGACGGCTATCTATCGGTTCACTATGGGGACGAAGACGGCCCCGAGCTCGCGTTCGCGGCATCAGAGACCGAAGTGATGGGGAAGTTGCCGCTTTTCCGCGGCGAGGGGATCATCGTGAGCATTCCGACACCGAACGCGGATCGCAAGGCGACGGAGATGGCGAGTCACGGTGTGACGCTCATTGGGGAGCCAGAGACCCGGCCGTGGGGTTGGCGGAGCTTCATGACCGCCGATCCGAACGGTGTGATCCTGGACTTCTTTCACGTACCGGCTGAGAATGCCGGTGCTGATGCGACGGGCTGATCGTCTTTTTCAAATCGTCCAGCTGCTGCGCCGCCGGCGGCTCACGACGGCGGCGCAGATTGCCGAGCGCCTCGAAGTTTCGGAGCGTACCGTCTACCGCGATATCCGCGACCTCGCTTTGTCCGGCGTTCCCGTGCAGGGGGAGGCGGGAGTCGGCTATCGACTTGGCAAGGACTTCGATCTGCCGCCAATGATGTTCAGCGTCGACGAGATTCAGGCACTCGTGCTCGGCGCGCGCATGGTCGAGAGCTGGGGGGATGAAGAGCTCAGAAGCGCAGCGCGCGCGGTGTTGACAAAGGTCGAGGCGGTCTTGCCGCCGTCGAAGCGGCATCGGGTGCAGGACACCGCACTCTTTTCGTTGTCGTTTCGAATCTCGCCTGAGGTCCGGGCGAGTGTCGGCACGTTGCGAAAGGCGATCGACGATCGCGTGAGAGTCCAACTGGATTACGCCGACGCGACCGGCCGACCGAGTGGTCGTACGGTGTGCCCCTTGGGTCTTTACTTCTGGGGTGCTGTGTGGACGCTAGGGGCATGGTGTGAGCTCCGTCAAGACTTCCGCAACTTTCGCTTGGATCGTATCGCTGAAGCCGTGTCCCTGGACGAGACTTTCGCCTACGAGTCGCCCCGAACCCTCGAAGATTTCATCCAATCAATGACTCGTGACGACCACTAACAGAGCAAAATCTTTTTGTGTGGGTAAATCCCAACGCACTCGTGTGGTGCGGAGCCGGTGCTCGAGATCACGGATTCCGTCGTCGGCCTCGCGTACGCTTTTCATGTCGTCCCCGACATGATGCGCAACGAAAAAGAAGGTACTGCCAGCCGCTCAGCGTTTCCCCTGAGCGCGCAGCAAACGAACCTTGCGCGCTGCGTGCTTCGGGAAGAGCCGGACTATCTCAACCACGCGCACCAGATAAACCCGAACACGGGTGTCAAAACCGTGATGCGTCTCGAGTCCGAGGAAGTTCAGCGGTTTCGCGCGGTGTGGGAGAGGCGGCCCGTTGGCTGCATTCGCTCAATGAATCGTGCGATCGCGCGGGTGAGGGCGCCTGAGCGGTCGGTGCGCTATCTTCTTGCGGCCTTCGACTTGGAGGTTTTGATGGACCGCTCCAGCTCACCCGCTGCGAGCGATGACCTCGTTGGCATACCAGGCTATTTGAAGGACGGCTACACGGACCTTGGATTCTTTCCCTCTCCGAATCGACGGGAGAAGATCCTCGTCGACAAGGAGCGATTGAGCCGTCAGCTCGTTTCCTGCAAACGCCAGGCGATCGAGGGTCTCCACGATGGGAAGGCTCCGGTAGAAGTTCTTCGAGCGCATCTTCAAGAGGTCGGTCGCGCGCTGCGTGAAAGTGTCGGCTACAAAGAAGGGGAGGTTGGCCCCCGCCGCTCCGACGAGACCGTATTGTTGTCGGATTGCGTCGAGCGGCGGTCGGTTGCGTGCCGGCATTTGGCGATGTTGATGCAGCTCCGGCTTCAGGAATGCGGTATTCCTTCGCGGCTGGCGAAGGGGGTCTTACGTCTGTACGGGTTGAAGGGGCGTCACGCGTGGAACCTCGTGCGTCACGCTGGATCCGTCGCGCTGGTGGATGTAACCTTTGGCGAAGACGACGGGCCGATGGTCATGGTGGGGGCGACCCTCGAAGAGGTCTACGCGCGCGCGAAGGATTTGAATCGTGTCTACTGCCCGAGCCCGGACACCGAGAACCACTATCAGATACGTTCAAGCAATCCGTCTCGTCGGGGCCAAAGCGAGCAACACCCGGCCTCCTAGGGTTCGTGCATACCCATAGCACCGGTTCACGGGGTGTTTTCGCCCTAACGATGGGATCAAGGGCTTACGCCGCGGTACCAGGTGTTGCAGTTCGCGGCGAAGACGCCGATCGTCCTCGTGAATGATCAATCCGCGCTCGAGCGCGATAATGGCCTCGCGCCGCCGGCCGTGTGCGGCCAGTGCCCGGCCGAGATTCAAATACAAGACCCCGCTACGCCGACCGTTCTTTTCGACAGCCTCCTCGCACAAACTGATGCTTTCTTCGTTGCGGCCGTGGGTAAACGCCAAAAGTAGCCCATAATACGAAATGTGAGCGGGATCCCGACTGCCGTCTTGTACGAGATGACCCAGCGACTTGGTGGCCATCGCGAGGCGCCCAGCACGATAGTCCTGAAGCGCCTGCTCGAAAATCCGTTCCCGTCGTTCAGCATCCATGGCACGTCTCCCACGGCGGTATTCAGTTTTTTGGATACGTAAGACTAAAACGACTCGTGCCTTGAATCAAGTGCGGGAGGTCCTTGACACGGATGAGATGAGTGCGGTACTCGTAGGGTCCCCAAGGTCGAATGTGTCCGTCGGGCACGTGGCATGAATTCATTTTTTCCAACATTGCGAGGACATGATGGACCGCAACTCCTTTATCGAAGCGCTCGAGGGTTGCATCGGAAGCGCGACAGGGCGTCATTACCCGAACATCGAGTGGGCGAAGATGACGGACCGGGGACTCATTGAATGTGCGGAGCTGGTGCGCGATTTGCTGGAAAAGCGATTGCACGCCCTCGACAAGATGCTCACCGCTCCCGAGCCCCGTGACGGGAAGATCCATTGATTGATAGGCGTTTTCCGCGCGTCCCGGTCAAAGTGCCCATGTTCATCACCGTTGGAGGTGGGCGACTTTACGAGAAAGCGGTCGAGATAGAGTGCCGCGACATCTCCGGCGGCGGGCTGTCGTTCGAGACCCTGCGAGAAATTCCTCTCGACGCCAAGTCGAAGATCGTCATGGGACGTCTGGGAAACCTGCCCCCGTCCGCGATCATCGAAGGGCGCGTCGTTTACCGACACAAGCAGGATGGCGCCGATCTCTTCACTGTGGGCGTCGAATTCCTCGACTTCGTCAATACGAGTCGCGAAGAGCTTCTCGAGCGCATCCAGTCGTGGCAGGATGACGCGGCGACCCTGAGGTAACCACGGAAACACGGAGAACACGGAGGTCTGACGGAGACGCACCGTAAGGGTTCTCTGTGTCGCGTATGGATACCGATGACTCCGTTGCTACCTCCGACGCTCCTGGTAACGCGGCCGATCGTGCATCGGGATTCCACGGCGTCCGGTGCGGTATCATGCACCCACCATGAAGAAGTTTTTCCTCTCTGGGGTGGCGTTGGTGCTCGGGGTAGGTCTTTATTTCGGCGTTCGGGCGATCGACAGGATGGCCGTTTCCTACTTGACCGGGCCGCGTCGGGTTGTTGGTGAGGGGTCCTGGGGCGAGAAGATTCCGAGTGACGGGCCAGTCCCCGGAACTGCTTTTTTGGGGTTCATGGGACCCTCAGAAGATCCGCCCGGTCTGCGCATCATGCGACCGCGAGAAACAGGACAGGAGCTCGGTCTCCTACGCGGCGATGTCGTAACGGAGGTCGACGGCGAGACATTTCGTTCGGGCCGTGAGCTCATGGAGCATCTGGTTCAAAACCATACAGCTGGGGATTCCGTTTCCATTACCGCGGTGACAGCCGGCGAGCCGCCGCGGACGATGTCGATGAAGCTACGTGCTCTGTTGCGGCATCCCGGAGACTTGGGCCTCGCTTACGAAGACGTGGAGATGCAATCGGACAGTGGCAACGTTCTTCGTGGCTGGTTCGTTCCTCCGCCGGAGCGAAGCGACGGTCGGGTCGGCATCTTCGTGCACGGTGCGTACTCCTCGAGGTATCAAGCGCTCGAAAACGGCGGGAAGTATTGGTACCCCCGTGGCTACGGTTTGTTGACGATGGACTTGAGTGGACACGGCTCGAGCGGAGGTGACTACGTTACGTATACCGTCAAGGAGCGCCAGGACGTGGCGGCTATGGTGCGGTGGGCCCGCACCCATCCGGCGATCGATCCTCGACGGGTGGTTGTGTTCGGCACCTCGAATGGCGCCGCGTCAGTCATCTATGCCGCCGCCGCGGATGGCGAGATTCCCGGGCTCGCTCTCGATGCGCCCTACGGGAACTTGTGGGATGCGGCGGGCTCGATGTTGAGCGCGCGTGGCGGGAGCGCGATCCTGCGCTACCCCTTATTCCTCGCAGTGTGGTGGCGTACGGGTATCGATCTCGGAGAGGTACGGCCGGCAGATGTCATCACCGATATCCAAGCCCCGGTACTCTTCATTCATGGGGACGCTGACCGGCGGGTTCCGCTGACTCATTCAGAAAGCATGCACGCCGCTCGCGAACAAGCGGGTCTTCCCAGCGAGCTCTGGGTTTTGCCCGGTGGTGAGCACGGCTTTGACAACTACCCACCGGAAGGGATTTTCTGGAGTCGGGTTCTCGATTTCTTCGATCGAGCGCTCGGAGGTCCTCCGCCCGAGTGGGACCTGTCCTCCTGAAGACGATCATGGCTATCAAAGATCTCCTGACTTCCGAGGGGCGCCTCAAATTTCGCATCCAACGCAAGACGAAAACGCTCCTGGAGCGTTACGCGCAACACGATGCGCGTATGGAGGCCGCGGACATATTGCGTGAGATTGGAACGCCCGAGGCTATCTTCGGACTCGCGCGCCGGTTCTCGTCGACGTCCGAGAATCTTGGTACCGATCAAGAAGAAAAAAAGCGTATCCAGGACGTACTCGTTGCGTTCGGCGACGATGCCGTCGAACCGTTGCAGCGCTACATCCGAAGCTACGACAAGGTGACTTGGGCTATCGATGCGTTGAAGACGCTCCAACCGCGAGACGCGCTCATCCCGTTCCTGTTCGAGGTGTTGAGCGAGGGAGATCCTGTCCGGATACGAGGGGAAAAAGCTCACCAGATTCTCAAAGCGCTCGAGAATCTCGACGACCCCAACGTCGTCGATGGGGTCATGCCTTGTCTGTCGAGCTCTGATGACACGGTGCGTATCGCCGCCATCGAATGCCTCGAGGTGTACGGAGACGAGCGTGCTCGGGAACCGTTGCTCGAAACGCTCGTGAACCCCGACGAGGACTCGATGCGGGTGAAGATGAAAATTGGTGAAGCGCTCGAAAAGCTCGAGTGGGACGTCAAGGGCTACCGCAAACGAGTCGAAAGCGCTCTTCCCGAGCAGTTCCGGGTGACGTCTAAAGGTCGGATTACGCACTAGTGCTCGGACCCGCTGATCCTGTCGTAAATTCCGGGTCCTTTTCGGCGCTGCCGGCGTTGCGAGCATCGTTGCAGTTCGGCCTACGGCCTATCCCTCCGCTCGACAAGCTCGCTGCGGAAGGCGGCAAATATCTCTTGGCAGCGCCAAAAATGACCTCGCAATTTACCGACAGGATCAGCGGGTCCAAGCACTAGCGCCGCTGTGCCACTAAGAAAGTTAACGCAAAGGCGCCAAGGTGCAGAGACGCAAAAAAAGAGCCGTCGTCGGCGCACAATGCAACCACGCACCGCCGAGATCGAGATCCCAACGCCCCCGTTTGTGCTGGATGGACGTCCGCCCCTTTGCGTTTTATGTTCTTAGCACTCCATTTGCGGACTTCGTATTAGCGTGAACATCCCCGTTTCGACGGTCCTCGTTCTTCTCCTCTACCTCGCAGCCGTCACCGCATTTGGCTCCTACCTGGGTCGTCGGCGCAAATCCGTCGACGACTACTTTCTCGCCGAGCGCAGCGTTCCGTGGTGGGCGATCGCCGCGTGCGTCGTCGCCACCGAAACGAGTGTCCTGACCTTTACGAGTGTTCCCGGCTTTGCATTCACCGGGGATTGGTCGTTTCTTCAACTCGCGATCGGCTACGTGATCGGTCGCATTCTCATCGCAGCCCTTCTGATCCCGGCGTTTTTCAAGGGCCACGTCTTCACGTCCTACGAGCTACTCAAGAATCGCTTTGGACCGTCGGTGCGCAGTGTTGCCGCGGCAGTGTTTCTCGTCTCCCGAACGCTCGCCGACGGCGTCCGCCTCCACGCGGCGGCGCTGGTGGTGGCGATCGCGATCGGCGTGCCCGAGATTTATTGCATCCTCGTGCTCGCGGCGGTGATGATCGTCTACACCGAGGAGGGGGGTGTCAAAGCCACCATCTGGACGGACGTGGTTCAGATGTTCGTCTATGTCGCTGGCGCTTTCGTCGTGCTCGGAGCGGTCGTGCGTGTCATTCCCGATGGCTCGATTAGCGCTGCGATGGCGGCGGCAGCCGATGCCGACAAGCTGCGTGTTTTTGTGCCGACGCTCGATTTGAGTGTGACTTATAGCTTGGGCGCGGGCGTCATCGGGGGAATGTTTCTCACTATCGCGACCCATGGCACGGACCACTACCTCGTCCAGCGTCTCCTGGTGGCGCGAAGCGCTCGGGAGGCGAGTGCCGGTTTGGTGCTGTCTGGCTTTCTGGTGATGGCACAGTTCGTTTTGTTTTTGTTCATCGGAACGCTTCTGTGGAGTTACTACGGCGGGAGGGAATTCGCGCGCGGCGACGACATCTTGCCGACGTTCATTGCGGAACAGCTCCCGGGGCCACTGCTGGGGTTCATTCTCGCCGCCGTTGTGGCCGCGGCACTCTCACCGTCGCTGAATAGCCTCGCCTCGACTACGTTGAAGGACTTCTATATTCCGTACATCGATGCGAACGTCAGCGAACGACGCCAGATCCAGCTCGGCCGAGTCTTCACCATTTTCTGGGGTGTGGCGCAGATGGGCGTCGCCATCTTCGCGCAGCGCGCCTCTTCCGCGCTCGAGGCGGGCCTCGCGGTGTTGTCGCTTGCGTCCGGACCCACGGTCGGGGCGTTCCTGCTAGCGGTTATCAGTCGGCGAGCGAGCTCACTCGGAGTGCTCGTCGGTATGTTCGCAGGGCTGTTGGCGCCCTTTCTCGCGAACCAAGTGACGCCCGTGGCCTGGACTTGGAACGTTTTCATCGGGAGCATGACGACGTTTACCGTCGGATGTCTCGTGAGTCGCTACGGCTCGAAGTAAGGAAGGACCTCCTCGCCGAGCATCCTAATGGCGTCGTGTTCATGGACGCCGTGTGGAGTCCCGAGCTCGAAGACGTCGACGCCCGCGTCGAAGAGCCGTTCCATCTGTGCAATGACGTCGCGAGGTGTTCCGAAGACGCAGAATCGGCGCAGTGTTTCCGGGGAAATCGCAGCCGCTGCAGCGTCAGTGTCGCCGCGCGCGAGCGCTACCTCGATGCGTCCGAGCTCGTTCTCGGGCACGGTGTAGGTCGGATCGAGTCTACCGGCGACGGCGATGTACATTGCGACGTTGCGCCGGGCGACGACTTCGGCAATGCGCGGATCGCGATCGACCACGGTGACAGCTCCGTAAATCAAGTGGATGGACGCGGGGTCGCGCCCGGCGCGCTGTGCGCCCTGATTGACGTAGCCGCGAAAGGTCGCTGCGCTATCGGGGTTCGCGCACCCGCCGATCTTGACCATGTCGGCGATCGCTCCGCCCAGCCCGAGGGTGCGGGGGCCCCAGCCACCGATAAGGACGGGTAGGCGGCGATTTGGGATCGGAAAACGAAGGTAGGCGTCGGCAGATGCGCTGAAGAGCTCTCCGGAGTAAGGAGTTCGATCGCCTTCAAGGAAACGTTGTACCAACTCGACCATTTCGCGGATCGCAACGAGAGGTTTTGGTTGAGCCACCGCAATCGCGTCGAAAAACGCGCCACGTCCGACCCCGAGATACGCGCGGCCGCGACTCAATTCGTCGAGCATCGCGAGGTGGCCTGCTACCAACACTGGGTGAGCGAGGTAGGGATTGACGACGGCAGGGCCGACGAGGGGAGCGGAAGTGAGCTCTGCGAAATGAAACAAGGCCGGCCAGGGAGGTTGAAAAAACAAATCCTGATAAACGCTTACAGCATTGAACTCGTAGAGATCGACGAGCGCCGCTAACTCGCGATACTCATCGACGGACTTGTCACTTTGGAAGGAAACCGCGAAGCGGGCCATTTAAGTCAATTCGTTCTTGACGAGCTCGACTTTCTCGAGTCGCTCGATGCGCATGACGAGGCCTTCGTCCGGGTCGGGGCACACGACGGTGCTATCGGAAGCGAGCCAGTCGTTCTCATCGAGCTCGCGCTGCTTCGCGGCCAGAAGCGGCAACACCGCGCCGAGGGCGTAGATGCAAAAATGCCGACCCTCGGGAAGAATGAGCTGGGCGCTATTGCGAAGCTCGAACCAATCTCCGACCTTCATACCGCACACCGATCTGCCGCGAATCTCGGTCACCGTAACCCGAAGGTTATAGAGCGAAAAGGAGCTGGTCATGGGTGAAGACCTCTAAGACGAGACTGGGGGAGGAGCCGCTAAGAAGCACATCGCTACCGACCCTCGTGCCCGTGTCCGCATGCGTGCTCGAAAAACCTCCAGAAAACGCATGGATCCGTCGAGGAATCGGGCACGGGCACGCACGCGGGCACGGGCACGATTTCCGTTGCCTTTGACGGAAGAGACATTAAACAGCTGCTTTCCTGCAGAAGGCCATCAGGTGCCATCCCAGGGGGCGGACCCAGGATTTTGGCAGGGTGTTGAATGTCCCGACGAACACGTTGTTGAAGGCGAAGCCTTTCCAGCCGCCGTGGAGGCGCGATTTCACCGGGAAACGCTCCGGCACGATGCGGACGTCGTCAAAGACGGAAAGGAGAGCGCGGTACTCGGCGATCGAGTACTTTTTCAGCACGGGCGCGTCCTCGTGTTCGAGCTCGACGTGCATGAGCTTCGACAGGCCGTTGAGCCAGGATATCCGGTTGTAGACCATGAAGATGGCGACTCCGTTATTGCGCACAACACGCCGACATTCCGCGATCATCTTGTCGGCAGCGGCAGTGTATTGGAGCACGCCATGGCCGTAGACGACGTCGAACGAGTCGTCCTCGAACGGTAGAGCTTCACCGTTGGCGAGCTCGAGATTCATGCTGACCCCGGCGTGGCGCGCGTTTTTGTCCGCGAGTGCCAAAGCCGTCTCGGAGATGTCGACGCCGGTGACGTCCGCACCCCCTTTGGCGAAACGGACGAGATCGGTACCGATACCGCAGCCGACCTCGAGGAGTTTCTTTCCTGAGTAGCCATTGAAGTCGACGACGTTCGGTAGATAGCGAAGTTTGTCGAATCGGTACTCGTCGAGGTCCGCAAAAAACTCGGCCGTTCCCGGCGCATGCGGGGTCATCTCCAAGTCGTGGATGCGCTCGTTCCAGTAGTGCTGGACCTGTCCGAGCAGGCTGTCGGCATCGACCCCAGTTTCCATTTCGCTTGAGCTCTCGTCGACTCTCTTTCGTGGGTGCGAGCCGCTATTATAGTGCGAATGAAACGCGACATCCCCGCGCTGGCACAGCGTGAGTTCGACCTCGTGGTTGTCGGCGCGGGAGTTTATGGTGCCGCGACCGCCTGGGACGCATCGCTTCGCGGGTTATCGGTCGCGCTCATCGACAAGGGCGACTTCGGAAGCGGCACGTCGTTCAATAACCTCAAGACGATTCATGGCGGGCTCCGCTATCTTCAACACGCCGACTTCGCCCGCATGCGGGAGTCGGTGCGGGAGCGCCGCAATCTGATGCGGATCGCGCCCCATCTCGTCCATCCTCTTCCGTTTCTCGTGCCGACCTACCGCGGGAGTTTCGTGAAGAGCCGAACGGTCATGCGTGCGGCGTTGTGGATGAACGATCTCGTGAGCTGGGACCGTAACCGTATCGCTGATCGTCAGAAACACCTGCCGGCGGGCAGGGCGTTGAGCCGCGCTGAATGTCTCAGGCGCGCGCCTGGACTCGATTCGCGGAATCTCACGGGAGCTGTTGTTTGGCACGATGCCCAGATGCACAACTCGGATCGTCTGACGCTATCGTTCGTGCTTTCGGCGGCCGAGCAAGGTGCTGTAGTCGCGAATTTCGTCGAGGCGACGGAGTTGATCCGCGCCGACACGCGTGTCGTCGGCGTGCGGGCTCGAGATGTCGTTTCCAACGAGGACGGCGTCGAAGTCCGTGCGAAGCTGGTTGTGAATGCGTCGGGACCTTGGGTCGATAGTCTCGCGGATTCCCGGCGTCGCTTATTCCATTTTTCGAAGGCGTTGAACCTGGTGACGCGACGAATCGATAGCGATATCGCCATCGGCGTGACGAGCCGGCGACCGCACCGAGACCGTGACGCGCTGATCGACACGGGCGGTCGCTTCCTCTGTTTGATCCCGTGGCGCGACGTGACCATGATCGGGACGGCCCACGCGCCGTATACCGGCACCGCCGATGATCTCGAGGTGACCGAACAAGACATTCAGGATCTGCTCGACGATGTCAACGAAGCGTACCCCAAGGCGAAGCTCGTTCGGCAGGACGTGCGTCTCGTTCATCGAGGCCTGCTACCCAGGGCATCTGAGGGGGGAAATGGTAGCGGGGTCACGTTGCTCAAGAGCTATCGCCTCGACGACCACGTCGAGGGACTCCTGTCGATCGTGGGCGTGAAGTATACGACGGCACGCGACGTCGCCGAAAAGGCCGTCGACCGCGCCATGGCGCTCATCGGAAAAACACCGGTGGCCTCCCGCTCGGCCGAGACGCCCGTGGTCGGCGGAGACATAGAGAGCTTCGATGACTTCCTCGCCGGGGCTCACGGCGATGCGCCAAGCGATGTCCTGCGTCATCTCGTCTACACGTATGGGAGCCGCTATCCCGTGATCTGCTCGATCCCTACTTCGAGCTCCTGGTCGAGCTGCTGCGAGAGGAGCCTGCCTACACCTTCGGCGAGGACCAGGAGATCTACGACAAGCTGTTCGAGCTCGGCATCGCCAACTGGTCGAAGGCGACGGACATCACCTTTCCCCAGGACCTCGTCTTCATCGACCGTTCCCTGGGCGGCCACTTCGGCAACCTCGCTCGCCTCCGCGCCACCGGCCCGTGGCGGCGGTTGGTGCGCTACTACGCCGAGGCGGCGCTGGCCCAGGCCTAGGGCCTCGCAGTCGTGTGCGGCCGGCGCATGCTCAGGCGTAGCGCATCCACCGCCAGAGCTCCTTCAACGTCGGCTTCTTGCCGTACATCAGGATCCCCGTGCGGTAGACCCGGGCCGAGAGCCAGATCATGCCGAGGGTGAAAGCGGTGGTCAGCAGATAGCCCAGGGCGACCTGCCAGAACGGTGGCGTCTTGATGGCGATGCGCAGCATCATCAGGAGCGGCGTGAAGAACGGGATCAGCGAGGCGACTACCGAGACGGTCGAGTCGGGGTCGTTGATCACCATCCAGAAGAAAAGCACCGGCGCCACCAGGAAGATGACGATGAAGCCGGCCCACTGCTGCGCCTCCTGGACGTTGTTGAAGGCCGAGCCGATGGCGGCGTAGACGGTGGAGAAGACGAAGAAGCCGAGCAGGAAGAGCAGCACGAAGTGCACGATCAGCCCGGCCGAGATGGACGGCACGTCGACGTCCTCGGGGATCCAGGCCATGGCCGAGACGACGCCCGGCAGGGTGAAGGCCACCATGGTGCCCAGCCAGACCGCCAGCTGGGTGAGGGCGGCGCAGCAGATGCCGAGCAGCTTGCCCATCAGCAGCTCGAACGGCCGCACCGTCGAGACCACCACCTCGACGATGCGCGACGACTTCTCCTCGATGACGCCGTTCATCACCTGCTGGCCGTAGAAGACCAGCACCATGTAGAGCAGAAAGAACAGGGCGTAGGCGAGGATCAGACCGGCCTCGGCGCCTTCCTCCTCGCCGCCCTCCTCGGTGATGCGGAAGGTGGTCATGCGCACCCGGCGGGCGAGCTCGCGGATCTGCTCCGGGTCGAGCCCGGCATTGCGGTAGCGGTGCTCGCGGGCGACCGCCGTCAAGGCATCCTGCAGCCGGTCCTGGGTGATGAAGTTCGACACGCTCGCGGCGTGGTACTCGACGCGGCTCGACTCCAGGGCGTCGCCGGCGATCCAGATCCAGGCGTCGAGCTCGCCCTCGAGGACGCGGCGGTTGAGCTCGGCCTGCTGCGCCTCGGGGTCCGCCGCCGCCGGCTCAACGGTCACCTCGAAACGGGCCGCTTCGAGCTGCCGCTCGAGCTGCTGCTCGAAGCCCTCGGTGCCGGGCTCAGCCTCGGCCTTGCCGGCCGTCAGCGCTGCGGGCGCCGCCGCTTCCGGCGCCGGCGCCAGCCGCGTCGCCAGCTCCGCGCCCAGCTCGCCGGTCCGATCGACCACCGCCACCCGGTGGGCCGAGACCGACTTGAACAGGAACAGCGTCGGCAGGATGCCGATGGCGGCGAGGAACAGCGGCAGCACGATGGTCGCCAGCCAGAAACCGAGCGACTTCACCCGCGCGAGGTACTCGCGTTGCGCGACGACGAACGCCTGTCTAACGCGCATGGCGCTCCTCGCCGGCCGCGCCGCCGGTCCGTTCCGAGTCTCCTACCGCCTGGATGAAGATCTCCTCCAGCTCCGGCTCCTCGGAGCGGAACTCGTGCACGGTGACGGCTTCGAGCAGTCGCGGCAACACCTCGGCTCCGCTGGCGTCGTCCTCGAGCAGCAGCCTGGCGCCGTCGTCCTGGGCGATGGCCCGGGCCACGCCGGGCACGGCGGCCAGGCGGTCCAGGTTGCCACTGGCCACCAGCCGATAGGAGTTGCCGCCAAAGCGGCGCTTGATCGCCTTGAGCTCGCCGGCCAGCACCACCCGGCCGCGCGAGATGAGGCAGATCCGGTCGCACAGCTTGTCGGCCTGCTCCATGATGTGGGTGGAGAACAGCACCGCCCTGCCGTCGCGCCGGTATTCCGCCAGAAGGTCCTTGAACAAGCCCTGGTTGATCGGGTCGAGACCGGAGAACGGCTCGTCGAGGACCAGCAGGTCCGGCTTGTGGAGCACCGTGCCAACCAGCTGGATCTTCTGCTGCATGCCCTTCGAAAGCTCCTCGACCTTCTTGCCGGCCCACTCCGATAGCTCGACCTTGTCCAGCCACTCCTCGATGGCGGGCACCATCCGGCGCTTCTTGGCGCCGTGCAGCCGGCCGAGGAAGACCAGGTGATCGGTGACCGTCATCTTGCGGTAGAGGCCGCGCTCCTCCGGCAGATAGCCCACCCGCAGCAGATCGTCGCGCTGGCGCGGGCGACCGAAGAACCGCACCTCGCCGGCATCCGGCGCGATGATGTCCATGATCATGCGGATGCTGGTCGTCTTGCCGGCCCCGTTGGGGCCCAGCAGGCCACAGATCGAGCCCGGTTCGACGGTCAGCGAGACCCCGTCGACGGCCCTGAAGTCGCCGTAGCTCTTGCGCACGGCGTCGAGTTCGAGCAGTGGGGTCATGGGCAGAGGTCGCGCGTACGGTCAGCCGCATCTTAGCGGGCCGCGACGCGTAGATTGCGGCAGTGCGAGGAGTGATCGGCTGAGGGATAATGCCTTTCCTCTGTGCGGCGGCCGCTTTTCCTCGACAGAACGATGACCAGGCGAGCGATCGGAATTGGAGCGGCCGCCTGGCTGGCCTGGGCGGCGTTGGCCTGGGCCGCGGTCGAGGGTCGGGTGGTCAGTCGGCGCGGCACGGCGGTGGAGCACGCCCGGGTGGAGATGCCGGCCGGTGGCGTAGCGGTCTTCAGCGGCCCCGCCGGCACGTTCCGATTTCCGGAGACCGTGTCACCGCCGGCGCCGGTCGAGCTGGTGGTCAGCCACCCGCGCTTTGCCACCCGCACGGTGGCGGTGACGGAGGCCGGCCCGATCGAGATCGTGCTGGCGGCCAAGCAGGA
>CAMYKY010000063.1 GCA_947259165.1 uncultured Acidobacteriota bacterium
AGCTCCCCCGACTGAAAACACTCGATCTTCACGAGCCCGTTGTAGTCGCGGCCCGCGACACGGATCGTGCCGCAAGGAAACCACCACGAGGGCGCTCGCCGTAATCAAAGCCACGGCGCCGACGGGCACGAGAAACACGGGGAGTCCGGGATCACCAACATGGATGACAACCCCTCCGAGAAAAAAACCGGTGGGCACCAACACACCAGCAGTCACCAGGCTCGTCGACGCAAGAGTCAGAAGGCGCGGCGTTGCACCTTGGACCAGTCGGGACGCCGTCGTCGAGAACGCGATGTGGAGACGACCGATCAACGTCCCATGGGTGTGCGCGAGTGTTCACATTAGACGGCGCGGCTCGTTGCCGACGTCGAGCTACACTCCGGCCTTGAGACCGTGGAGACCTTCGAGCACGAGGCCCACGATAGAGAACACAAGAATCCACGCCCAACCGAGCTTCAAATGAAGAAGGAAAAGACTGGATTTGTTGGATGTCAGGATAGATCCAATGTACCGACCGGTGCCTGAAGCTTCAATCGAAGTTCTTCTTGCCGCTCATCGGTGTGGGCGACCGCCGATATCACGCGGCTGAAGACTCTCGGGTGTAGGGACAGGGCACCGATGACACGCCGACGAAGCCACGGGTGTCGTGCGAGAAGCAGTGCGGCCTCGGTCATGACGACGTGGCGGCGACGCAGACGACGGTGCGCGGTCTCGTATCCGGCGAGGCCCTGGCCCGAGGTGAGAGCGCGGACGACGGCTTGCGCGCTTTGAAAACCCAGCGCCACGCCCTCGCCCGTGATCGCATCGAGATATCCAGCAGCGTCGCCCACTAGCGCGAGTCTTCCCCTGCAAACGCGACGAGCGCCGCGGCGGAGCGGACCCGCACCCTTCAACGCGGTCGTGACCGGCGCGTCTCGAAGCCGGGCATCCAGGGTCGGAAAGCGCCTCAGCATCGCCTCATAAGAAGGCGCAGGTTCATGCCACAACAGCGCCACGCCGACTTCGTCGGAACCCACGGGCGTCACATAAGCCTCGGCTCCGCGAGCCCAATGAACTTCGACGAAACTCGTCCACGGAGGGATCTGATAGTGACGACGAAAGCCGTAGCGCGCAGGTCGCACACGACCCCTCGTGCGTTCGAGCCCAGCGTCGCGCCGCAACTGGCTATGGAGGCCGTCGGCAGCAACGAGGAAGGGTGCCTCGACCTTCTCGCGGTCGAGCTCGACGACGACGCCGGTGCGGTGGTAGCGAACAGCCTGCACGCGCACGCCCTCCTGCAGCCGAACGCCGAGTGTGCGCGCACGGCGGACCATGGCGCGCGACATTTCGTGGCGCCTGACCCCCAAGCCAATGCCGGAAGCAAACCGACCTTCGACGACACCGCTAGATTCGTCGACGTAGCGAATCCCGTGGATCGGGTGCGACCGCGACACTGAAACGCCCATCGCGTCCAGGAGGCGCACGCCCTCCGGCATGAGCCCTTCCCCGCAAGGTTTGTCCCGGGGCAAAACGCCGCGCTCCATGAGAGTGACTCTCATACCGCGCTGAGCAGCAAAAATCGATGTGGCCAGCCCTGCGGGCCCACCGCCCACGACGAAGAGATCCGCGGAAGAGGACGAGACGCTCACAAACCGCATTCTACGGTTTTTATCGCAATGAGCGAAGTGAAGTAGGCTACAAACCGAAGGGCCGTCGAAAAGGAAAAAAAAGAGTGAGCCCCCTCCGAGCGTTCCGTCTCAGTTCCTCTCGAAGGTGACCCACCCTTTTCACGTATAGCCCTGTATGAAGTTCTGTATCAGGGCCAGCTCGGCGAGGCGTGCTGGAGGCCATTTGGCGTCGCTCCCAGATGAATAGCCTCCAGCACGTTTTTCACTGGAATGAGAGAGCGGAGTGGGTGCCGGCACGCCGCCCTTTCGTTTTCCTGTGAATTTCCTCGTCTCCCCTACTTTGCAAAAACGGCCGTCCCCCCAAAAACCCCAACCTGCTTCAACTGAGGAACCAGGTAGTTCCAAGACGGAACAGCTTTTCCCTCAAATCGGAGAAGTTCCGAGCTGATACTGGTTTTATTGCAACGCGTATGCCAAAACGCAGACTACACTCAAAGGTTTCCATAAACACTTAGCAGTAAAGAGATTACGGAAGCAAGCGTCGCACCGAGCAGTGATACCCACGTTTGCCGTTGCGCCGAAAGGGAACAACTCACTGTTCCAGCGGAACAAAAAAAACTCGACGTTTGCCCAACCGATGAATTCGTACTAGCATCGTTCCAGGAGGGCATCCCCGTCGTGCGCGTTCGAACATCATTGGTTCTTCCCGCCGTCGTTGCCGTCGCTATCCTTTGGGGATGCACCGGCAGCAGTAGTGCGACACTGCCCGACGCCGATTTATTTGTCACCCAAGGGGCCCCATTCCAGATCCGGGTCGGCGAGACCGTGGGCGTCGAGACCCCTAGTGCCATCGTCCTCGTGCAACTGAGCGACGTGCTGGACGATAGCCGCTGTCCCGTCAACGTCACTTGCATCGAAGCCGGCCACGCAACCGTCCGCCTCGCGGTGCAGACAGCGCTCGCGGTTCAGGATGTGGATATCGAGGTTCCGCCGGGAGGCGAAACGGAGGTCGTCGTCGAAGAAGTCACCGTGACCGTCCTCGGGCTCAACCCGGAAGCTCAGGAAGGGGTGACGATCAATCTACTCGACTACCTGATCGCGCTCAGGGTGGTGCAGACCGGGGAGCTTGGGCTCTCGCAGCAGTAAGAACCTCTACGCCTGAATAGCCTCCAAGGGCAGCGCCAGCGGATCTCCGAGCGCACCGTCGCTCCCTCTAGACCAGCAGCCAGCGCGGGTGATCGCCGTGGGCGAGATCTCGACGGCGAGCATCGCTTTGACCAGCTCGACTGGTTTGAGCGACGGCGACTCGCTCGATTCTACGAGGCGCAGCTCGAGCACGGTTTCGGCAGCGTCACCGCCCCAAATCTCGGCGGAGGCGCCGGCGGGCGCGAGCCCAGCCTCGAGAACAACCGCCTTCGCGTCGACACTTCGAAGCTTGCCCTTTCGAGTCACTTCGACCGGGAATGCGGCGGCACGGGAGAACGCGGCGAGACGTTCGGCGAACACGTCCATCGGATTCGCCGGCCCCATGGGCAATCGCGCGAGGTAGCTGACCGCATCGATTCGCTTCGAAAGCGCCGGCTCCGACTCGGCGAGAGGCCTGAGCCCCTCGAACCCGAGTCCGCCTTCGCTGGCGGCCTGAAGCGCACTGAGTAACGTCGTCTCCGGAACGTGCTCCGTCAGCGCGAAGTCCACATACTCGGCGATCGATTGCATCCCGAGCGCCAGAGCGGGTCCGAAAACGAGCATCGGACGGGGCGAGAACCCCTCGGTGTAGTGAAGAGACAATCCCGCGCGTCGGAACACGCGCGGGAGCACGCGCACCATATCCAAATGACCCCGCAGACTCATCGGCACAGTCTTGCGATACCGCAGTCGGTAGCGAATGGGTTTCCCCTGGGCGAAGTCGTGAGGCGCCAAACCACGCTCGACGCGGGTGTGCGCATTCTGCCGAGCGTTATCGCCGCGCTCGGCGGTCCCATCGGGACGCTGATGAGCTCCCATTTGCTCGAGGAATACTAGCCGCTCCTCTCGCATCCCGGTAAGATCACACGCCACGCCGCAGTGGTAGCAGACCAGCTTTCGCTCATCGGCACGCGCATCCTCCAGGTTCGAGTGGTGTACTTTCGCGTGCACCGGCTTGCCGCAAGGGGGTGAGAAACGGCCTTTGAGCGTGCGTTTGTATTCCATGGCCAAAAAGCCATCCGCAAGCCCCACGTCGATGTGATCCCACGGCAGCGCCCCGTCCAGCGGAAGGGTGGCCAGAAAAGTCTCACGGGAAACGTCGCACTCCTGCTCCCAGGCGTCGAGGGCCTGACACCAGACATTCCAGTCCAGGTGCTCGTCCCATCCGTCAAAACGTGCGCCGTCGCGCCAGGCGCGTTCGACAAGATTCGCGACACGGATGTCGCCGCGCGCCATGATCCCTTCGAGGTGACTGACTCGGAGATCATGCGTCTTGAGTTTGAAGCCGTGACGCCGAGACGCCTGCGCGAGCAATCCCTGCTTCCGCGCGATTTCATCCATTGAATCCTGAGCGGCCCACTGAAACGGCGTATGCGGTTTCGGCACGTGGCTCGACACCGAAACAGTGACGTTGACACCCCGTTTTTGGTGCTCGCGGCCGATGTTGCGCGCCTGGCCTCCCATGTCCGCGATGCCGACGACGTCTTCGTCTTGCTCGGTCGGCAACCCGATCATGAAGTACAGCTTGATCTTGCTCCACCCGCGAGAGAACACGCGATGGCAGGTCGTGTAGATGTCGTCTTCGGTAATGTTTTTGTTGACGACATCGCGCATTCGCTGGGTCCCCGCCTCGGGGGCGAACGTCAGTCCCGTAGCCTTCACCGTCGCAATATCGTCGAGCAGATCTTCGTCCAGACCGTACGCCCGCAAGCTCGAGATACCCAGAGCGACCTTCTTGGGCCGGAGCTTATCCATGACGCCCTTGACCAGCGGAGAGATACAGGAATAGTCGGCCGTGGACAGTGACGTGATCGCGGCCTCGTCGTAGCCGCCCTTGTCGACGGCGGATACCAGCGTGTCAACAATCTGTTGCGGGTCGCGTTCTCGGACGGGCCGATAAATCATCCCTGCCTGACAGAAACGACACCCCTCGGTGCAGCCGCGAGCAATCTCCACCGACATGCGATCGAAGATAGCCTCGGCCACCGGGACGGGCGAGTCATCGGGATAGGGAAACTTGTTGATGTCGTCCAAAAACGCCCGTTCCACGCGTTCCGGAACACCGGGATATCTCGCTCGGGCGACGGTCATGAGACCTGAGCGATCGCACACCTCACGCTCGTACAGATCGGGACAGTAGAGCCCGCCCTCTTTGGCGAGCTCGACGAGGATGTCCGTTCGAGAGAGTTTCCCCTCCCGTTTGAGCGCGCTGTAGTGTCGCATCAAACGCGGAAGTCTCTCTTCTGCGTCTCCAATCACGAACACGTCGATGAACGGCGCCATCGGCTCGGGCTGCGTCGCGACCGGCCCACCAGCAACCACGAGCGGATCCGACAAACTGCGCTCGCTACCCCGCAACGGAATTCCGGAAAGATCGAGCATCGTCAGGATGTTCGTGAACGTCAGCTCGTACTGAAGCGAGAACCCGACAATATCGAACTCCGACAGCGGTCGATGGGTCTCGAGGCTCACCAGCGGGAGATTGCGCTCACGCAGCTCCTTGTCGAGGTCGAACCAGGGGCAAAACACCCGTTCGAGACAAAGATCGGCTTGTTTATTGATGATGGAGTAGAGGATTTTGGTGCCCTGGTGGCTCATCCCAATGTCGTAGACATCGGGAAAAGCCAACACCATAGTCGCGTCGAGCTTCTCCCAGTCCTTGACAACCGAAAAATGCTCCCCCCCAACGTAGCGGGCAGGCTTCGACACCTCGTGCAAAAACTCGGCGTAAGGATGGTCTTGAAAGCTCATAAGCAGCCTTCCAATGTAGCACTATGCCGACCCGCCTGAAAGCCGACTAGGAGTTGACCTCGTTCCCGTTCCCGAAAAGCAACGAATAACGCGCGGAAGGCTGGACTCCCACTAATACGTCTTCTTCCCTGGCAATGCTCCCCAATCATCGAGAAGCTTCTGGCACTCGTCCCTCATAAACCCCGCGACCAACTCGACTCCGCTTCCACCAAGACTCCTGAGCCGCTGGTTCGAGACAACCAGCTCGTTGAAGCCGAGCCTCTTGACGTCCCGCACCGTCGTACCGAACGTAATCCGACGCATCTGGGCCCAGTTGATCGCCGCGAAGCACATCACGCAGGGCTCAGTTGTCGAGTAAATCTCCGCCCCCTGAAAATGTGGAGCCCCAAGCTTGCGCGCCGCGCGAGAGATCGCGCACATCTCGGCATGCCGCGTCGGGTCGTTCGACTTGAGAACCTCGTTGTGGCCTTGGGCAAGGATCTCACCTCGTCGGACGATGACCGCGCCGAACGGCCCTCCGTTGCCGCGCTTCATACCACGGTAGGCCTCGGCCAGCGCCGCTTCCATATACTCGGTTGCGCGTGCCATGTCAGCGCACCCCAAGTTGTTCGAGCAACGCCTCGAATCGCGGGTCGGCTCTAAGCGGATCGAAATCCGGGTCGACCGCGAGCGTCAGCACCGGGAGCGAGCGCTCAATGGCGGCGCGCTCGAGCTCTTCGAAAGCGGCCTCGTAGTCGCCGAGGCCGACGCGCACCCGAGCCATGAAAGACGCGGGCACATATTCGTCACGCTCGAGAAGAACTTCGACGCCCTCTAGGGCGTCAGACTCACGACCGACGCGCGCGTCGAAAGTGGCACGCAGCGTAACCCCGAAAGACGACTCAGAAGAGACACGCTCAAAAAGCTCGAGCGCCTCGGCAGCCTCATCGGTCTCTCCCCGATGCAATCGGATCTTGGAGATGAGGGCGAGCGCGAGAGAGTAGTCCGGCGCCCACTCCCGCATGTCGGCGAGCGTGCTCAGAGCGTCCTCGTCACGCCCCGCAAAAAACGCGACGCTCGCGCTCAAGTAGTGCAGAAAGGGTAGATCGGGTGCCAAGCGGATTGAGTCCTCGAACTCGACCGCGGCCAGATCGAGCCGATTCGCCCCGGTGAACACGAGCCCTTGAACCGTATGGATCGAATCACCGCGTATGCCAGCGTCCTCCGCCTCGTCGAGCAGCCTCTGCGCCTGCTCTAAATCCCACTCATAAATGAGCTCGTACGCAGCGGCCGCCGCGAGAGCTTCCTCGTGGTCCCCCTCCAAAGCCAGGGCGAGCTCGGCCGCCTCCCGCGCAAGCTCTCGAGATTCGCTCGGTGGAGCGAATCCCCAAAGAACGTTCAAGACGTAGGCCTGAACCAGACCCGCGTGTGCGGGCCCATAGTCCGAATCCGCTTCGACCGCGCTTTCGAAAAGCGCAATGGCCCGCCTGACCGAAGCAGGGGTCGTTCGCGAGAGCTCATAGCGCCCCTTCAAGTAGTCCTCGTAGGCCGCGGGCGCGGGTGGGGAGCTTTGTACCGCGCCGAGCTCTTTTTGAATCGCTCGCGCCACCGAGCGCGCAATCCCCTGCTGGACTTCGAATACACCATCGTCGGCTTCCTCGAAACTCTCGTTCCAAATCTGCCGGCCGTCGCTTGCGCGGATGAGCTGGGCCGCGATGCGCAGCTTCTCGCCCGACTTGCGTACGCTCCCCTGCAGCACCGCCTCGACTCCAAGCGTCTCGCCGATAGCCTCGAGGTCGCGGTCCCGGAACGCAAACGCGGTCGTGCGCGGGACGACGGCGAGCCCTGGAACCCCGGCAAGCGTCGTCGTAATCTCCTCCGCGAGGCCATCGCCGTAGTAGCCATAGTCCCCATCGGGACTCATATCCGTGAACGGAAGCACGACGAGCGCTTGGATCTGGGGCTCTCCGGCCGGCCACAACGACACCACGACGAGCCCGACCACCGCGACAAGGACGATTCCCGCGAGGATGGCCACACCGCCTAGGGCCCCCGCGGGCACGCTCGCGGGCGTCTCCTCCGCCGAGGGTCCCTCCTGCACCCGAACGACGGGTACGTAGCTTCCCTTCGGCAGTTCAATCACGATCTCATCGCCAGCTCCTTGCTCGTGGTAGTACTCACGGAGCTTGCCGCGCAAGCGCGTCGCCTGAACGCGTACGATCGGATCGAGGCGCGGATCGTAGTCCCTCCCGCGATCAAAGACGGAGTCACCGAGGATGGTCTCTTTGAGCTCATCCTCGCGGCCCTGAAGCGACGCCTCGACGACATGGCGCAAGAAACGCTTCAAGCTCTCCGACTGAGCGAATTCGGCGCTCGACAGGACCCGGCCGAGCGCGTCGCGAACTGCGGTCTCGTGAACCGCCGGACGTTTGTCTGCCATGGAGACAAAGACCGTAACAGAAAACCCCAACACGGACAAGACGTTAGGGAAGTTGGTGACGGTTACGTAACCGCAAGTTACTGCCGTCGTGCGGCGAAATGCGACATCCTGCATGTGGCCCGCGAGATCGCCGGAGCAACACAGATGCGGCAACTGGGAAATCAGGCGACCCGCGGGCCAGTCAGATTCGTCCATGTTCTTCAGCAGACGACAAACCGACGCTGAGCAGCGAGCCATTCGCAGAGCGTCGATGCGTTTGGTAGTTTCCTTTCCGTTGATGAGGTTGATGCGGCCACCCGAATCCCTTTCCGACGACGAGCCCCTGCGCTGGTCCGAGTTGTCGGAAGTCCTCGATGCCCTCCCAGACATCATCGCGACCTTCGACCGCGACGGTCGACTCCTGTGCATGAACACCGCCGGCATCGACCGGCTGGGCTACACGGCGCACAAGCTGCGCGGTTTGCTCCTTACCGACCTCTATCCCGAGCCCGATGCCGAGCGTGTCGTCGTTGGCCCTTTGCAGGAAGCGATCACCCGCGGAAGCTGGAGCGGTATCGCACCGCTCGTCGCCGCTGACGCATCGCGGATCAAGACACAACAACGCTGGGTGGCACACAGAGCCGACAAGGGAAGAACACTCCGGTTCACTCTGGTGGCACGACCGGTTCAAGACGCAAGCGACATCGAGCTCCGAAACCGTCGTGAGGGCCTCGTCGCAACGTCGCTTGGCTTGGTGCACGACATGAACAACTGCCTGGGGCCCATTAGCGCGTACGCGGACCTCGCTTCAGCGGTGGTCGAGACCGATAGCCCGGCCCAGCGCTATTTCGAGCAGATTCTTCGCGCTGCTGCGCGCTGCAGCGCCTTGGCCGCTCGTCTTTCCGATCTGGCACGAGCTCGCCAACCGGAGCTCACCAGTGTCGACATCGCCGAGATCGCTCGGGAAACCGTCAGCTGGCTGAAGGTATCCCGCCCCGACCTCAAGATCGAGCTTTCGAGCACCGACCTCTCGACGAAAGTGTTCGGAGATCCAGTACAACTGCACCAAGTCGTCATGAACCTCGCAAGAAACGGAGTCGAGGCGTTGTCCGACCGGGCCGGCTCGGTGAGCATCCGAATGGACCACGCCGACCCCGAGCGTGCGACTCTTCCAGCTGGAAGCTACCTTCGCCTGGAGGTCCGCGACGACGGCCGCGGAATCGACGATGAGACCCAGGCGCACATCTTCGAACCTTTTTTCTCGACACGCCCCGAAGGCTCCGGCCTGGGCCTCGCAGTGTCCCGCGATATCGTCCAAGCCCACCAGGGCATCCTCAAAATCGAGCCCGCCATCCCGAAAGGCACACTCGCCGTGGTGTACCTCCCGCTAGTAACTCCGTAGTCCCGAGCCCCGCGAACCCCTCTCCCGTCGCTCCCGTTCCCGTTCCCGTTCCCGACTGAATCCAAGAATCTACTGAGCTACCGCCCGAGGAACTGACGCGCCGCTTCCTCCCGCCGAAGCTTCCCACTGGAAGTCCGCGGCAAAGCCCCGGGATCGAGCAGCACGACCCGATGAGGAACGAACCCCGTCTTCTCCGACAAAACCGCCGAGATCGATTTCACGGCGTCGGGCTTCGGCGAGCGCGACTCCACGAGGACAACGAGCTCCTCCCCCGCGTCGGTCACGACCGATGTCGCCACGACCCCTCCCGCACGCACACCGGCGATACCTTCGAGCGCGTGCTCGAAAAGCTCCGGAGCGTAGTTGCCCCCGCGGAGCACAACCTTGTCGCGATCCCGACCCGTTAGGAAGAGCTCCCCGTCATCGATAAAGCCGTCATCACCCGTATCGAGCCACCCGTCAACAAGAACGCGCCGGGTCTCGACTTCCGCACCCAAGTAGCCCTGCATGATCGATGGACCTCGAACGAGAACTCGGCCGACTCGATTCGTTCCGTGACTCGCGATGCGAATCTCGAAACCGCGGAGCGGCTTCCCTGCGCTCACGATTGTGCGACCTTCGAAACATTCAACCCGGAAACGGCGTTTCGGGTCGGAGAACGTTACCGCGAGCCCCGCTTCGGCTAGCCCGTATACCGGCGTCAAAGCTTCCTCGCGCAGACCATAGTGCCGGAACCGTTCGTAGAAACGCTCGAGCGTGGGCGCGGTGACCGCTTCGGCGCCATCGAGCGCCATGCGCCAACTCGAAAGATCGACACCGTCGAGCTCTTCGTCTCGTATCCTGTCGAGGCAAAGCGAGTACGCAAAATGGGGGGCAGCGCTCACGCTGGCTCGGTGACGGGAAATCGCCTGGAGCCAACGCGCCGGACGGGCGATGAAAAGCTCGGGCGACATCAACGCCATCGGCGACGGCAATGCCAGAGCCGTGAGAAGAGACCCGACCAGGCCCATGTCGTGATAGAGCGGAAGCCACGAGACGCCACGATGCTCGAAGCCGCCGCCCTCCGGATACGAGCCCAAGAAAGCGCCGAGCATCGCTCGCACGTTGGCGAGCAGTTGGGCGTGCGTCAACGCCACCGCTTTGGGCGCTTGTGTCGTCCCCGAGGAGAACTGAACGAGGGCGAGTGCATCCGACGACACAGCTGCGCCACGCGCGCTCGTGCCAACACCTCGAGGCAGCTCGGACGCGCAGACGGTGCCGAGCTCGGTGTCCGTGCGCGAAAGTAGTTTCCGGTTGCGCTCACCCGCCAACACCAGGCGTACGCCGCACACGCTCAACATCACGCCGGTCGCGCAGAGATAGTCGTCCACCGGGCCGAAACGCCTGGGTAGAGGCAACGAGACCGGAACGGCGCCCGCGAGGACGACGCCGAAAAAACTGTCGTAGAAATCCAGACTGGTCGGCACCGCAACCGCAACCCGGTCCCCTTGCTCGATCCCTAGCTCTCGAAGCGCCGAGGCGACCACGAGCGCACGCTCGTAAATCTCGGAATAGCCATGGAACGCATCGCCTCCCGAGCGCTCGGCGAAGTGAACGCCAAACCGAGAGCGCGCAGCCTGCTCGAGGCATTCCGGAAGCGTTCTCGCCTCGATCAAGCCTCGCCGAGCCTTTGACTAACCGCCTCGACAACGTCGCCGATCGTCTGGATACCCGACTCGTCTCCCTCGTCGAAACAGATTTTGAAGTGATTCTCGAGCTCAACCACGAACGTGAGCTGCTGGATCGAGTCGAGCTCGAGATCACGAAACAGATGCGTCGTCTCGGCGACGTCCTTAATCGTCAAATGCTCCTCGAGTACTTGCTGCACGTCCTGCAAAATGCTCGCGCGGTCCATCGCCATTCCCACCCCTACCCCTGACTCGATCACTGACCCGACTATTGACCCAACTATTGACAATGCGTCGCGAGCGCTTCGTTCTCACACCGCAGCCGGACCGAGAGCATCCACGCGTTGAGAAGGGTGAACGCCACTGCGGTGATCCACGCCGTATGGATCAACGGAACCGAAAATCCCTCGAGCACCACCGCCAAATAGTTGGGGTGCTTCAAGAATCGATAGGGGCCGGAGCGAATCGCGGTCAGGCCCGGCACCACAATCACGCGAACGTTCCAACGTTTTCCCAGCGTGAAGATCACCCAATAGCGAATGGCCTGCGCGACGAGAGCCACGCCCAACATCGGAATCCCAAGGCTCGGGATGAACGGACGCTCGAACAGCACGACTTCGAGGGCACACGCAACGAAAAAACCCGTGTGAAGCAATTTCATGTAGATGAAGTGATCGCTTCCGTACTCGATGCCGCCCTGCTCGAGTGACCACGCGGCGTTGCGGCGACTGATCGCCAGCTCGACCAGGCGCTCACCGGCAAGCAGAACGAGAAACCCGAGGTAGAGCGCTACCATCGAAGAAGAATCATCTCAGAGGAGAAGCCGGGGCCAAGCGCGGTGAGAATCCCGTAGCTTCCCAGCGCCGGAGAGCGCAAACGCAGCGTCTCGCCGAGAACCATGAGTACCGACGCGGACGACACATTTCCAACGCGCTTCAGGCTGTCCCACGTAAGAGCGAGCGCTTCGTCGGAAAGCCCGAGCGCCTCCCGAAACGCTTCGAGAACTCTTGGCCCACCCGGATGACAAACGAAGGTATCGATGTCGGCCAACGTCAGCCCGTGCGTCGCAAGAAACGAGTCGATGTTTTCTCGAACTTCAGTTTTGACGAGTTTGGGGATATCGGCCGAGAGCACGACCTGGAAACCTTCCTCCGAAATGTCCCATCCCATAACGCGCTCGGTGTCCGGATAAAAGATGGACCGCGTTGCCACTACGGCGGGGCCTTTCAGCTCGCGCTCGGCGCCGGCCACCAGCACGGCCGCCGCGGCGTCGCCGAAGAGTCCCGAAGCGATGATGTTGGGGATCGAGAGATCTTTGCGCTGAAGCGTGAGGCTGCAAAGCTCAACGGACACCAACAAAGCAACCTGGTCAGGAAACGCGCGCACATAATCGGCCGCGCGGGTGATGCCGACGGCCCCCCCAGCGCACCCGAGACCAAACACGGGCGTTCGTTTCACATCGGGCCGCACGCCGAGCCGGTTGAAGATGCGCGCATCGATGGACGGCGTCGCAATGCCTGTGGTGCTCACAAAAAAGACATGGTCCACATCGGAGAGCTTCATCCCGAGAGGCTCGAGCGTGTTGACGATGGCCTCAGAACCTACGTCGACCGCAACTCGCACGAACGCATCGTTCGCTTGGGAAAACGATCCCAAGTCGCTGTACTGTTCGATCGGAAGCGCCAAGTGCCGTCCGCCCACGAGGACGTTCTTGTGCAGCTGGTCTAACCTTTCCAGGTTGTGATGCCGTTCGGCCCAGTGCTTCTTCAACGCGGCCGAAAGCGCCTCCTGGGAGTAGTAATTCTTGGGAAACGCAGTGCCGACACTCGCGATTTTCATGGTTGTTCCCTTGACAGGGCCTCTTCAGTGAAGGTGTCCACCGAGAGCGCTTGGTTGATACGCACGTCGTCGAGTGTGAGCACACTGATGCCGTCGGTGGCCACACTGTGTACCTCGATACGGTGCGCGAGCAGGATGCCGTCGGCGAGCTCTCGAATATCGGTCAGGGTCGCCTCCTTCATCAGCTCGCCGTCACGATCGAAAAACTGCGCCTTCACGTTGACAAAATCTCTCTTGCGAATAAATCCTCGCAGTTTGCCGTAGACGATCCCGTGCCGCGGGGTCCCCTCCATCACGTAACACGGCTCGCCAGCGACGACTTCCTCACCTACGATTTCGTGGACCAGGTCGTCGAGATGCGCACCGCCAGCAAGGTCCGCATAAGTAATGTCCGATCCGAGAAAGGGATCGTCCTGACTCTTGCCGGGAATCGAACGCACCAGGTCGAGATCGGGGAAATACGCCCACTCTCGGTTGCGCTTCCCGCGCTCGGCTTGGATCAAAAACTTGGTCCCCGCCATGGCGCGCGGCTCTAACAGCTCGAGCAGGGCCCGATAGTTCACGCCTTCTCGCTTCATCAACAGGTTGAAGCGCCGCGTCTTGCTCTCGCCGTCTGCGGTGATCTCGAGCAGCGCTGACGCTTGCATGTCCTCGATGCGTAGCTCCTGTTGTTTGACGCGAGCGACGATGGCGGCAGGCCCCAGTTGAGGTGACCTCGCCGAGACTTGAGAGGTGACGACCAACGCAAGCGTCAGGATCATGCTGATGTCCATGCTATGAAAGACTCCTTCTTTCATACAGCCACCATCCGACGAACATGTAGAGGCAACCGAACCCGACGAGCGCTGCCAGGGCGGGCAAAATATCGACAAAGCCTCTTTGCCGGAGCATCAAATCGTTGAATGCATCCATGGCCCAAGCGGTTGGAAAGAGATGGGCCACCTGCTGGAGCCAGAAGGGCTCGATGGTGATGGGCCACCAACATCCTCCGAGCGCTGCCATGGCGACGACGGCCATGGTACCCATCGGCAGCACCGCCTCTCGGCTCGGTGCGAGCGTCGCAGCAAGCAAGCCAAACGCAGACGAAGCGAACGTGATCCCGACGATGACGCTTCCGAGCGCAACGACCGAGGGACCGAGTGATATACCGAACGCAATCCATCCGAAGGCAAACAGCAAGACCATCTGCACCGTCCCGATGAGAAATCGCGACAACATTTTGCCCGTCGCGAGATGTTTGACGCCGACCGGGCTCGCGGCGATGCGATGCAACATTCCCCATTCTTTTTCGTCCAAGAGACCGACACCGACGCCAAAAAGCATCCCGAGTAGCAAGAACGTCACACTGAAGCCCGGAACGTTTTGATCGAACGAGTTGAACTCGACCGAGCCCCCGAAAACACTCGACTCTTCGAGTCCGACGGACTTGTCGAGGAGTCTCCCCGCGAGCTCGGCGGAGTCTTCGAACAATGCCTCGAAATCCGCGTCGGGGGCATGAGTCAACACCTGCACGACCGCGATACGTGCCGCCACCTGCGTGGTAATCAGCCCGGCGCGCGCGCGCTCGACCGCCGCGCGGATCTTGAGCGCCTCGAGATGTTTGACCGGATCCGTCCACAGCAAAAGCTCGACCGGCTCGCCAGCGACAAAAGCGTCCGAGAAACCCTTCGGGATCACGAGCGCCGAGCCCGCAAGAGGAGTGTCGGCGACCAGCCGCTTCGCTTCATCGCTATCGACGCGAAGGACGTCGAGCTCGCTCGAGGCTTCGAGCTCGCTGAGCAGATTTCGAGAGACTTCCCCGCCATCGAGATCGGCCACTGGGAAGGTATGACGCTCAGCTCGGTACAGCGTTGACAAAGAAAACCCCGCTACCGTGATGACGACCAAAGGCGCCAACAGCAGCAGCATGAGCGCCAAGCGGTCACGCTGGAGGAGTCTCAAGTCTTTGATTATCAGGGTAAGGAGCGCGTGCAACTCGTTGTGACCTTTGGAACAGTGTATACCAACCGACCCAGCGCTCTCAGTTAATACTTGACAAAAAAGTATGGTTTTAGCATACTAAGGTCACAGACAGGAGGCGACCATGAAAATCACGGCGCAAGAAGAGTACGGCCTTCGTTGCCTCCTTCAGCTCGCGAGAAACGCCGGGGTCGAACAGCCCATGACGGTCCGCGAAATCGCAGCCAACGAAGGCATTTCGGTCGCCTACGCGGAAAAACTCCTGTACCAACTCTCGAAAGCCGGCCTCGCCGAATCTCTCCGCGGCGTCCGCGGCGGGTTTCGCTTGAAGGGTCGTCCCGAGGATGTCACCGTCGGGGACGTGGTGCGAGCTCTCGGGAGCTTCCTCACGCACGCTGCCATCTGCCAGCGCTTTACCGGCGAAGAAGACCAGTGCGTTCACAACAAAAACTGCGGGCTGCGCCCGGTCTGGAGCACGGTGAATTACCACCTTCAAAAACTTCTCGACAACATGCCTCTGACTCTTTTGCTGCAGGACGAACGCGAGGCACGCCATGCGATGGTCGAGATGGTTCCGTTTCCTTTTGCATCACAAACGACAGGCGGTGTTGCATGAAGACCAGCGTCGACATCGAATACCTCTCACCCATCACTTACGAATTCCTCGAATGGGAGCTTCCTGCTCCCGAGCTCAACACCTCTTCCGACCCCGACGCTCAGCAAAACGATCTCAGCTATTTCATGAACCTGGCCGGGCGTCACAAGCTCTTGAGTGCTGCAGAGGAGCGCACGCTTGGCACCGCGCTATGGACGGCGCGGCGGCGACTCTTGCGCATCCTCCGTCGAGCGCGCAACGCTTCCGGTGAGGCTGTGTCGCTCGTGACGATGCCGCCAACGCGTCCGGTAACGCCGTCGACACGGCGACGCCTCGCTATCGTTGAGGACGTCGCCCGAGGCGCACGCGTCGCTTTGGAAACGCCGGGACGCGCCTCCCTACCCGCTGGGTTCACGAAAGCCCAACTCCGAAGCCTCACTGCAGTTTTGAGCGAGACGCTCCGAGAGATGGACGAAATCCGCCGCGAGCTCGTGGAGCGCAACCTGCGGCTCGTCGTTTGGGTCGCCAAGAGTTTCCGCGGACGCGGTTTTGATTTCATCGACCTCATCCAAGAAGGCAACCTCGGTTTGATGCGCGCGATCGATCGCTTCGACCCCGCCGTCGGAGCCCGCTTTTCGACGTTCGCGACACACTGGATCCAACAGGGTATCCGGCGCGCGCTCGCTGAAAAGGCACGTATGATCCGCATCCCGGTCAATCGCATCCAGGAGGTTCGCCAGACGCTTTACGCGCGCGCGCAGCTCGCGGAAAAACTGGATCGACAACCTCGCCCCGAAGAGATCGCACAAGAAATCGGACTCCCGACCTACAAAGTCGAAGAGCTGTTACCTGCGATCGCCCCGATCGACTCGATGGACGCACCGCTCGGTTCTACCGAGAGGAAACTGGGCGACCTGCTCGAGGACCGCACGACGCCCACGCCCCTCGACGGCGCCATGGAAGAGGAGACCCAACGCGCGATCCAAGCCGTCTTGCACGAGCTGCCCGACCGCCAGCGCGTCATCCTCTGCATGCGTCACGGCATCGGCTATCCACGAGAGTGCACCCTGGAAGAGATCGGCGACAAGCTCGGACTGTCACGCGAGCGCATCCGCCAGGTAGAGAAGGTGGCGGTCGCTTCGGTGCGCGATTGGCTGCAGTCGAATCGGCCTCAGTTGGCGGCGCCGGTCTAAAAAGCGGCTTTCGGTTCTCGGCATTCGGTTGCCGCTGGCGGATCGACTTCGAGCATCAACGAGCCGAGCGCAAATCTCGGGAACCTTTTTGTAGTGCTCGGGCTCTAAGGTGGTGTCATGTTGGAGTTCATCGAACGGGTGCCATGGAGTCTAGCGGTCCTCCTGAGTCTCACGCTCGGGTTGGCGCCGTTTGCGCCGCCTCACCTCTTCGAGAAGCTTGCGATGCTCGCTCGCGGAGAGCTCAGCCGGGCGGTCGATTGGTTCGACCTCTTCCTTCACGGATCACCGTGGCTCTTGCTCGCCGCAAAGGGTATCGTGTCGCTCACACGCTAGTGTCCCGACCCAGAAGTTCTGTACATGAATCTCGGGCCCTTTTGCGCGCTGGCTTCGTTGTGAGGCGTTGTCGCAGTTCGGCCTTTGGCCTATCCCGCCGCTCGACAGGCTCGCTGCGGAAGGCGAGAAATATCCAGATATGCCGTCGCATTCACGTCTCGCCAGCGCACAAAATGACCTCGAGCTTTATGCACAGAACTTCTGAGACGAGACACTAGTTAATTTAAGGAGAGACGAGATGCGGCAGGTCTTGATTGCGGTGTCGCTGTTGGCCTCGGCTTGCGGGACGGAGGCTCCGAAAGCACCCGACGCCGAGCTCGCGCGCGCCGATGAGGCGATGCTCGCGCTTCAGACCCGTTTGATCGAGGCGCTCACGAGCGAGCTCGAGCGAAGCGGCGCCACCGGCGCGATCCAGGTTTGTCGGGACGCGGCGCCGACGATCACCAGCGAGGTATCGGGAGACGTGGGCGTCACCGTCGCACGCACCAGGCCTCTCCTTCGCAATCCCGACAACGTACCGCCAGAATGGGCACGCGAGCTCGTGGAGCAGGCCGCGGGAATGAAAGTCGAGGATGCAACCCAGCACGCTGTCGACCTCGGCGATCGCGTCGGCGTCCTGCGCCCCATCGGAACACTCGGCATGTGCACAACCTGCCATGGCGACGAAGCCGCGATGGAGCCCGAGCTACGCAATCTCATCTCCGAGTCCTATCCGGACGATGAAGCGATCGGCTTCGAAGTCGGCGATTTGCGCGGATGGATGTGGGCCGAAGTGCCGCGCGGGGAGTGAACCCGCGAGGTCGATCAACTCTGCCTGGAGAGAGTTGAGTGTTGGATCGCTACGTTGAAGCCGCTACATTTCCACATGGCTCTCAGCGTCGGAACGCGACTCGGACCGCACGAGATCCTCGCGCCCATCGGCGCCGGAGGTATGGAGAGGTCTACAAAGCTAACGACACTCGCCTCCGAGATCATCGCCAACTGGACGGAGGAGCTGAAACGCCTCACGAGTAACTGATCTAATCTCGCAGCGCCTTCCCCGTCAGGTGCAAGAACACATCCCCCAAATCCGGGCGGTGCACGTTGAGCTCGTGAACGTCATTCCCATCGGCAACAACCACCGCCAAGATTGCGGGCAGTGCCTGGGTCGAGCTCTCTCCAGTAAAGACATACTTTTTGTCGGGAATCGAGCGGGCTCCGTACGACTCGAGATTCTTCTGAAGCTCCGCGCTTGCCGGGTGCAAGAGATCGAGCTCGACGGTGTGCTCGAGCGCGGCGCGTTTCACGAGCTCATCGACGGTGCCCTCGGCGACGAACTGTCCGTCGTCCATGATCGCGAGGCGGCCGCACAACCGCTCGGCCTCTTCCATGTAGTGGGTCGTTAGAAGCAGGGCAGTCCCCTCTTCCGCGAAACGGCAAACCGCTTCGTAGATATGCTCGCGCGATTGCGGGTCGACGCCGACTGTGGGCTCGTCGAGCAACACGATGTCGGGCTCATGGATCACACCACAGACAAGGTTGAGACGTCTCTTCATGCCACCGGAGAATTGGTAAACCTGGTCGTTCGCTCGCGCCGAAAGCCCGGAGAGCTCTAGCAGTAGCTTCGTGCGGCTCTTGACGCGCGCACTCGACAGACCCTGAATCCGTCCGAAGAAGTGAAGATTTTCCTCCGCGGTCAACGTCGGATAAAGCGCGATCGCCTGCGGTACCAGACCCAGTTTACCGGCGGGCTTGACGGTACCGCCGGAAGGCTTGAGGATTCCGGCGATCATCCCGATGGTCGTGGTTTTGCCGGCGCCGTTTGGGCCGAGGAGGCCAAAAACTTCTCCGGGTTGCAGCGAAAATGAAATGGAGCGTACCGCCTCGCGATCACCGTATTGCTTGGTGAGCTTGGAGACGTCGAGCAGCGGCATCGAAGAAATCACAGAAGCCGCTTCACCGTCTCCGCCACGCTTTCCGGAGTAAACCCGAGCTTTTCGAACGCGACCTCCCCTGGCGCGGAAGCACCGAAGCGATCGATTCCAATCGCCCTGCCTTTCTCACCCAGGTAGCGCCGCCAACCTAAGGTCACGCCGGCCTCGACCGAGACGCGCGCTTTCACCCCTTCGGGAAGCACCGACTCCCGATAGTCATCGGGTTGCGCTTCGAAAATCTCCCAGCACGGCATCGAGACGACGCGACACGCGACGCCGGTTTTCGCGAGAAGCTCCCGTGCTTGCAGCGCGAGCGTGACTTCGGAGCCCGTCGCGATCACGATGGCGTCGGGCGTTTCGGAGCCGCTCGTATTGGCCTCCGCTATAACATACGCGCCTCGTCGGGCCCCGGAAGCGTCTCCGTGCGCCGTGCGATCCAAAGTCGCGATCTTCTGTCGCGTCAATACGATTGCGGTCGGGCCTTCGGTTCTCTCCATCGCCAAACGCCACGCTTCAGTCGTCTCGTTGGCATCGGCGGGCCGTATCACGTGCAGATTCGGAACGACGCGAAGCGCCATCAGGTGTTCAACCGGCTGATGCGTCGGTCCATCCTCGCCGACCGCAACCGAGTCGTGTGTCCAGACATAGATCGCCGGGAGCTTGCTGAGAGCGGCGAGTCGTACGGACGGTCTCATGTAGTCGGAGAAGACAAAAAAAGTCGACGCATAACCGCGCACGCCGCCGTGGTAAGCCATCCCGTTGACGATGCTCCCCATCGCGTGCTCGCGGACACCGAAGTGGATGTTCCGTCCTTCGCCCGTCTGGCCATCGAACGAGCCCTTCTCTTTGAGCGCGGTCTTCGTCGACGACGAGAGATCGGCGTCGCCCCCGAGGAGCTCGGGCACGGACGCGGCAATCGCGTTCAGCACTTTCCCAGAGGCCTCACGCGTGGCGAGGTTTTCCCCCGTCTCAAAATTTGGCAACGCGTCGTCCCAGCCTGAAGGCAGCTCGCCGCGGAAGCGACGTTCCCATTGTGCGGCCAAGTCGGGGTGCGCGCTCCGGTAGGCGGCGAATCGGTCGTTCCACTCGGACTCGGCCTCCTCGCCCTGTGTCACCGCTTTGAGAAACTGCTCTCTCGCCTCTTCGGGCACGTAGAAATCTTCAGCGCCAACCCAGCCTAGACTTTGCTTCGTAAGCGTCACCTCGTCGGCGCCGAGCGGTGAGCCGTGAGCGGACGATGAGCCCTGCTTGTTGGGTGAGCCGTACCCGATCGTCGTGTGAACGATGAGGATCGAGGGTCGGGACGTCTCGGCCTTCGCCTCGCGAATCGCCGCATCGATGGCCTCGACATCAGCGTCGCCGTCGCGGACGCGAAGCACCTGCCAGCCGTGAGCTTCGTAGCGCCGCTCGACGTCCTCGGTCGAGAATGTGAGCGAAGCCGGCCCGTCAAGCGTGATGTCATTGGAATCATAGAGGTAGATGAGCTTTCCGAGGCGAACATGACCTGCAAACGACGCGGCTTCTGCCGAGATGCCCTCCATGAGATCGCCGTCGGAGACGAGCGCGTAGGTGTGGTGGTCAACCATCGTGTAACCGGGCCGGTTGAACTGATGGGCCAGCACGCGCTCCGCCAGAGCCATCCCAACAGCGTTCGCCGTGCCTTGGCCGAGAGGACCCGTGGTCGCTTCGACTCCTGGAGTCTCGAAGGACTCCGGATGACCCGGGGTCCGACTCCCCCACTGACGAAACGCCTTCAGGTCATCCAGGGTGACGTCGTAGCCCGTCAGGTGCAGCAGCGCATAAAGCAACATCGAGCCGTGACCGGCCGAGAGAACGAACCGATCGCGGTCGGCCCAATCGGGGTTTCGGGGATGGTGCCGAAGATGGTTCTGCCACAGCACATAGGCCATCGGTGCGGCACCCATGGGAAGACCCGGGTGTCCCGAATTCGCCTTTTGTACCGCATCGATGGCCAGGGTGCGGATCGAGTTGATACACAGCTGGTCAATAGCGGTGGGCGAAATTGCGGCAGTCATGCTTCGAACCCTCCTGGTAAAACCCCTAAAGGAATGTACAACGCCGGAAAGGACTTCGGAGAGTATCAGGACCGAACGCCTCACACAAGCCGAAGGTGACCAACGCTATCGTTCCAACCGATTGGTTATCAACGATTTAGCCGCTCTGGCGAAAAAAGATCCTTTCCGTTAAGTTTTTCACATTTTCAAGAGCCCTCCGACGGTAACGTCCATGCATGGCAACATTGTTGCGAGGTCATGAGGGGGATTCCAATCTTCTTCGCGACGGCGCGGAAGTCGATCGCGACGGCGCGGTAGCCGAAGCGCCGCTGTTCGTGGACTTGAGCGCCGAAGAGCTCGACGCGCTTCTCGACTCGAGCTCGAGCCACCGAATCCCTCGTCAGCAGGTGGTGTTCTGTGAAGGCGAAGAGCTGGGGCACTTGTATATGGTGCTCGCAGGAAGTTTCAAGCTGATCCGGCACTCCGAGGAGGGCAAGGAGCTCATCGTCGCTCTCGCTCGACCTGGAGAGTGTTTTGGAGCGCTTGCCGAGCCCATGGAGTCGAAGACGCTAACCCAGGCAGTCGAGGATTCGGTGGTCCTGGTCGTCCCCCTGGCCGCGGTCCGGCGAACCCTCGCGCAGAATCCGGGCTTCGCCATCAAGCTGCTCCAGTACGCGCAAAAACGCCATGAGCTCATGGAGACAGCCGCTACCCGCCTGGCCTTCGAGAGCGTCCCACAACGCCTAGCGCATCTTCTGCTCGAAGTGTCGAATCTGAGCTCGGGGGAGCTCGAAACACCCCTCAACCAGACCGAGATCGCCAATCTCATCGGGAGCAGTCGCGAAACCGTGTGCTCCATCCTCAACCAATTCCGCAGACAAGGATTGCTCGAGCTCAACCGCGGCCGATTGCGCGTCGTGGACCGCGAGCTGCTGGGCGATATGAAATAGAGCTGTCTTAGGGCCAAATCGCCCAGTTCCAAAGCCTAGTGCATGGACCCGCTGATCCTGTCGGTAAATTCCGACGTCATTTTGGGTGCGGACAAGGCGCTCTGACGAATTCATATCTAGATATTTGCCGCCTTCCGCAGCGAGCTTGTCGAGCGGAGGGATAGGCCGTAGGCCGAACTGCAACGATGCTCGCAGCGAAGTCGAAAAGGGCCAGGAATTCACGGCAGGATCAGCGGGTTCGTGCACTAGTTCCAAAGTTTTGTTCAGTCGCCGCGCGTCTTTTTGCTAAAGCCCGTCGCCCCGCCGGCCGATAGAGCGGTGTGGCTCCCCTCTCGTCAACGAAACCCACGCCAGAAGCTCGAGAGGCCACCGAGGCCGAACTGCCCGAAAAACAGGAACAAACGGTCGGGACGTTTTCGCAGAGGTGGCTCGAACGTCCCGATGAGCGCATTCTCTATGTCGATGACGACGAGATCGCTCGCGAGGCATTCGCGGACGCAGCGAGTCATCTCGGCTTCCGTGTAGACACGGCCGACGGCGGTGGGGAAGCCCTCACGATGGCAAGCCGCCGCCGCTACAGTGTGATCGCGGCCGACCTGCGAATGCCCACTCTCAATGGGCTGTCGCTGATCCAGCTGCTGCGCCCCAAATGGCCGAACACGGCCTACCTGATCGTCACCGGGGCTTCCCACCTCGATCTGCCGCCACAGGCCAATGGCGAGCCACTCGTCGATGAAATCGTCTCGAAACCGTGGACGATGAGCCAACTTGCGAAAATCCTCAAGCGGGCCCTCGACCGTGCCCATCACCGGCACGCGAACAGCTCACACCCCGCGCAAGAGTTGCCGATCCTCGTCGTCGAGGAGGAGGATCCAGATAGCGTCGGCGGGCTGCACAAACTGATGGCCCAGAGCCTGCCCGAGACGATGTGCTTCCACGCGAACGGACTCTCCCACGCAATCCAGATTCTCGGTGAGCGCACTTTCCGCGTAGCAGTCATCGATCTCGAGCTGGCCGATAGCGGCGGGCTAGAGACGATATCGAGCCTCCGGCGTACGGTACCGGAGCTTCCGCTGGTCGTGCTCGGAGCAGTCGACGATGACGTAGTCCAGAATCAGGCGCTCGAGTCAGGCGCCCAGGATTACCTCGTCAAGAGCCGTCTCGACGAATACAACTTGAGACGCTCGGTGCGCTACGCGCTCGAGCGCAAACATATCGAAGATCAAGTGACGTTCCTGTCACAAAATGATCCTGTCACCGGCCTTCCGAACAGGACATCCTTTCTCCAAGAGCTCGCGCGCGCCGTTGAACGCGCTCGCAGCCAAGACACGACGATCGCCGTGCTGTTGCTCGACTTGGATCGTTTCAAGATCGTGAACGACTCACTTGGTCACGACGTGGGCGACCTGCTCCTCAAGGTCGTCGCCGAAAGATTGCGGGAGAACCTCAGAGATATCGACGTCGCGGCACGGCTTGGAGGCGACGAGTTCGCGATTCTCCTCGAAGGCGTCCATAGCGAGGATGAAGCCGTCGGCACCGCGCAGCGAATCCTCGAGGCGTTGACGCCGCCTGCGCAGCTCAGCGACTACGAGATCGCATCGAGCGGCAGCATCGGCGTCGCGCTCTACCCAGACCACGCCGAGACCGCGACGGAGCTGCTTCAGCTAGCGGACCGAGCCATGTACCGCGCGAAGCAAAACGGCCGCGACGGGCACGCGCTCTACTCGGTTGAAAACGAAGAATCGCGCTCTGGAGTCTTGGAGCGGCTGACCTTCGAAAGCGGTATCCGCCATGCACTCGAGCGCGACGAGTACGTCGTGTTCTTTCAGCCGCAGATAACACTCGACAAGAAGACCCTCGTCGCCGTGGAAGCCCTGGTCCGATGGAACCACCCCAAAGTCGGGCTCGTTTCGCCGGGGCGCTTCATGCCGTTTCTCGAAAGCTCGGGCCTCATCAAGGGCGTCGGCGATTGGGTCCTGACGACTTCATGTCGTCAAGTAAAGCTGTGGCAGGACGAAGTGTTTCCGGAGCTTCGCGTCTCCGTGAACCTATCCGCGCGCCAGTTCGAGGGCTCCGATCTCGTTGCGACGGTGGAAAGAGCCCTCTCGGAGTCCGGACTCCCCGCCAAATACCTCGAGCTCGAGATTACCGAAAGTCTCTTGATGAGAGACACCCGCGGAACGCGGGCGACCCTCCAGGAGCTCAAAGCGCTGGGTGTCCGCATCGCCATCGACGACTTCGGCACCGGTTACTCGTCGCTTGCCTACCTCACGACATTCCCGCTCGATTGCCTGAAGATCGATCGGAGCTTCGTTCACGACATCACCACCAACGACGACGATCGCACCGTCGCCGAAGCCGTCATCGGTCTCGGTCACAGCCTGAGGCTCGACGTCATCGCCGAGGGTGTGGAGACAGTGGAACAACTCGCCCTCCTGACTGGGTGCGACGGTTTTCAAGGGTTTCTAATCAGTCGCCCGCAGCCACCCGAAGCCACCCGTGAGCTGCTGCAACGGTATTCTTCGCGGGATCGGTAGCGGCTCTCCGACGAGGCATCCAGCTCAGAACCCTGAGCTTCGAGTGAACCTCATCCGGTTTCCGCTCGGGAAGTCGATCGTCATCGCGTCTTCGACGACGTCGACGACACACGGCTCGGTCGCTGCCTCCGCGGCTCCCCTGACGCTCATGCGCAAAGGAGATGGCGGAAGCGTTGCGACTTCTTCGCCCGCCGAGAGGTTGAACAAGTGTGTGAACGTCAATCGGTCGTCCTCGAGCTCATAAGTACCTCCTTCGCCCGAGCCACGCCTTACGGTACCGTGCTCGTCTTTCACGAAAAACAGCACGGACCAATCTTTCTGCGTGAAAAAGATGAGGCCCGACACCTCGAGCTCGGTGCCGTTTTTCAAAACGTAGCTGTCCACACTCCACGCGCCGACAATCTGCCCGGATGCGGGGGCTGCGGCGATCAACAGGACCCAAACGCTGCAAACGCTCAGCGCTAAACGCATTCGTCTCCTCCTTCTATCAACGCCACCAGCCTGACCCCAAAACGCTAGCCTCGCCAAAAATTCCGTTCCCGTTCCCGCCTAAAAAACGCTCCGCGACCCCGCGTTTCGGATACGGGTTGTAGTGAACCCCAGCAGTCAGTACCACGACGCAGGATCCTCGCACAACGCACGGCAATTGGAAATCCTCATCCAGGATCTGTACGATGGATGGGTTGTTTTGTGCGTTGTGAAATTGCGGAGTCGGGGCGTTGGTGTGAACGCTAAATCGTTTGCGATCGTCACATTGTTGGTGCTGCTCGGCGCCTGCTCTCTCAAGAGCCGCGCCGTGGATACCCTCGCCGAAGTGCTCGGCGAATCGGAAGCGGTCTACCTGTCCGACGAAGATCCCGAGCTCATCGCCGCGGCGCTGCCCTTCAACCTCAAGACGTTGGAGACTCTGCTCGAAACCAATCCCAACCATCGCGGCCTGCTGCTCACCGCGACGAAGTCGTTCATCCTCTACGCGTACTCGTTCGTCGAGCCCGAGGCTCGGGAGTTGGAATACACCGAGTTCGACGAAGCGGAGCTCGTGCGACGTCGCGCCGCAAGACTCTATCGTCGTGCTTACCAGTACGGTATTCGTGGGCTCGCGGTCGAACATCCGGGTATCGGCGAGCGCCTGAGTAAGGACCCCGAGCTTGCGGCCGCTCAGCTCAATCTCGACGATGTTCCGCTCGCGGTGTGGACAGCAGCCGCCCTCGGCGGCACGATCGGTGTGACCAAGGATGATCCGGAGTCGACCGCCGATATCGCGGTGGTGGGAGCCCTGCTCGAAAGAGCTCTCTCCCTCGACGAGAATTTCGAGAGCGGCACCATCCACGAGTTCCTCTTCGCCTACGAGGCAGGGCGGGTCGGGGGCTCACTCGTCAAGGCGCGGATGCACTACGATCGCGCGCTCGCCCTCGGGCCCGAGAAACGACCTTCGATCTGGCTCAGTTGGGCCGAGAACGTCACTGTCACAGAACAAAATCGTCGCGAGTTTCTCGGCCTCGTCGAGCAGGCCCTCGACTTCGATGTGAACCTTCATCCCGAGAATCGCCTACTCAACATCCTCGCGCAACGACGCGCCCGATGGCTAAAAGACAACGTCGATGAGCTCTTTCTCGAAAGCGGAACCTGATATGAAGCGCACTCTCCTCGCCGGCTCCTTTTGTACGTTCCTTCTATCGAGTGTCGCGTCCGTAGACGCGCGGGTCGTGCTTCGCCTCGGAACCGTCGCCCCCAAAGGCTCCTCGTGGGAGCTCATCATGCGGCGAATGGGTGCCGAGTGGGGCAAAGCGACCGACGATGAAGTCCGCTTGCGCATCTACGCCGGTGGCACCGTGGGCGACGAGGGAGAAATGATCCGCAAGATGCGGATCGGCCAATTGCAGGCGGCAGGCATCTCGAACGCGGGGCTAGCGGAGATAGACCCGACAGCCTACGCCCTGATGCTCCCGATGATGTTCGACTCTTACGAAGAGTGGGACTACGTCCGCCAGGCCGTCAATCCCGTCCTCGAAGAAAAGCTCGCAAAAAAAGGGTTCATCGTGCTGACATGGTCGGACATCGGCTGGGTGTACTTCTTCACCAAGACTGCCATGCGCTCGCCTGCCGACCTTCGAGCGATGAGGCTAGCCGGTTCTCATACCGAGACGCGCACCATCGACATCTTCAAATGGGCGGGATTCAACCCCGTGCCGATCTCGACGGTCGACATGATGACCGGCTTTCAGACCGGTCTCATCGACTCGACCTATGCGCCGATGATATTCGCTGAAGGCTCTCAGCTCTATCGACAGGCGTCGAACATGACGAACATGAAGTGGGCCCCCCTACAGGGCGCGGTGGTGATGCACGAGAACGGCTGGAAGAAACTCACCGCGGACCAACAAGCGGACGTGCTCCGGATCACACGTCAAGTCGGGGATGAGCTACGGCAATCCAATCGAGAGCAAGAACGGCGCTCACTCGACGCCATGACCAAACGCGGACTCAACGTCATCGATATCTCCGACGATGTTCTGACCGAGTGGCGCGCGGTCGCCGAAAAAGCCTATCCGCGCGTGCGCGACGATCTCGTACCCCCCGAGATTTTCGATCGCGTCGAACGGCTTCGGGACGAATTCCGTACGCAGCAGGCCAACCAACCCTGAGTAAAACCACTCGCACGTCCGAGACTGAGCCCGAGGCTGCATCTTTTTCGAGGCTGCATGCCTTCGAAAATGGCGTTTCGGTCACCGCTTTGTTTGCGATGGCGCTTCTACCACTCGCCGAATCGATCGTCCGCACCGTGTACCCGAGCGGGATATCCGGCTCCATGATCTGGGTGCAACACCTCGCCCTTTGGGTCGGCTTTCTCGGCGCCGCAATCGCTGCCCGTAGGGGGGAGCTTTTGTCGCTGACCGCCGGGGCTCAGCTCGCGGGCGCACGCTCGCGACATTGGATCGACATTGTCGTCGGCGGCATCAGTGTCGCCGTCTGCCTCGTTCTCGTGTATGGAAGCCTCCAGCTCGTCTCGGTGGAGCGCGAGGGCGGTCGAGCGCTCGCCCTCGGCATTCCGGTTTGGCTCGCCCAGTCAATCATGCCGATCGGTTTTGGGCTGATCGGCCTGCGCATTCTGCGACGCGCGTCGCCGACCTGGAAAGGTCGTCTCATCGCCGCAGGTTTCGCGATCGTGCCCATCGCGCTGTGGCGTTTCGAGGCGCTTCAGGAAACCGGTGTCTACTTGCCGATCCTCATCGCGCTAGTCGCTGCCACCGCGCTCGGCGCGCCGATTTTCATCAGCATCGGCGGAGTGGCCGCCGTGCTTTTGTGGCACGACTTCTTCCCGGTCTCGGCGATTCCCACGGAGACGTACAACCTCGCCATCAAGCCAATTCTTCCGACGATACCCCTGTTCACGCTGGCAGGATTCATTCTTGCGGAAGGAGGCACTCCCCGACGTCTCGTCGCGCTGTTCACCGCGCTCGTGGGCTGGCTTCCCGGCGGCGTGGCGGTGGTCGCCATCGTCGTGTGCGCGTTTTTCACGAGCTTCACCGGCGGGAGCGGAGTCACCATTCTTGCGATGGGCGGGCTCATGTTCCCAATGTTGCTCGACCGCAAGTACACCCCAAAATTCGCGACAGGACTCCTTACGTCCGCAGGCTCACTCGGGCTGTTATTTCCGCCCTCTCTCGCGGTCATCTTGTACGGCCTCGTCGCCGAGGTCGAGCTCAGAAGGCTCTTCGTCGCCGGCTTCATCCCCGCGATTCTCGAGATCGGCATCGTGGCGGTGTTCGCGCTTTGGGCGGCGAGAAAAGTCGGGATCGAGCGCGTCTCGTTCGACGTACGGCGCGCCGCGAAAGCGCTTTGGAATGCCAAGTGGGAAGTGGTCATCCCAGTTGTTGTGCTCGGCAGTATCCTCGGCGGCTTCGCTACCCTCGTCGAGGCAGCGGCGATCACTGTGCTCTACGCGTTCGTCCTCGAGTTCGTGATCCATCGTGACCTGACGATCCGAAAAGATCTCCTCCGCGTCGGCGGCGACGCAGCGACGTTGATCGGCGGTGTTCTCATCATTCTGGGCGTCGCCCTCGGGCTCACGAACTATCTGATCTTCGCCGAGATCCCACAGGCTGCGGTTGACTGGGTGCAAACGATCGTGAGCTCCCCTCTAGTATTCCTGCTTCTGCTGAACGTCTTTTTACTCGTCGTCGGCTGTCTCATGGACATCTACTCCGCGATCGTCGTCGTCGTCCCCCTCATCACCCCGCTCGGCATCGTGTTCGGCATCGACCCGTTCCATCTCGGAATCATTTTTCTCACCAACATGGAGCTAGGCTATCTGACGCCTCCGGTTGGTATGAATTTGTTCTTGGCGTCGTACCGTTTCAAACAACCCCTGCCGGATGTGTACCGCGCCGCGCTCCCCTTCTTGGCGATCCGCGCCGTGGCTGTATTGCTGGTGACATACGTGCCGTGGCTGACCCAGTTCCTGCCGGCGCTGCTGTTGGGGAACTGAGAGCCGCCCCGGCATCCTGACCCGAAAGGCTGGTACCGCGCCGCCGCCACTTCCGTAGAGAATTCGTGCCCGTGCCCGTGCCCGCGTGCGTGCCCGTGCCCGATCTGAAGCTGGTGGGGCCCGAATTCTAGTGCACGAACCCGCTGATCCTGCCGTAAATTCCTGGCCCTTTTCGGCGCTGGCAGCGTTGCGAGCATCGTTGCAGTTCGGCCTACGGCCTACCCCCCAATCTCGACAAGCTCGCTGCGGAAGGCGGCGAATATCTAGATATGAATTCGTCGGAGCGCCTTGTCCGCACCCAAAATGACGTCGGAATTTACCGACAGGATCAGCGGGTCCATGCACTAGTTCCGCAGAAATCCCACCACACAGAATCGGGCACGGGCACGAGGATGTGGCTCCTCAACCTCGGTAGGCAACGTTCAGCCAGTTGCAAACGTCCAACCATATGTCCGAGACTGGGACCGCGAGTCCCATGAACGAGCATGCCCTGATTGGGATACCAAATATCGCACTGTAACAGTCTGACAACAAGGTACTTGGACCCGTCACACTTTTAAGGAACAAATGGCACACCGATTGCGAATATAAGGCTAGGGAGTAACGAGCTCAATGGATATCAAGCGGGAGGGCATCGCACGGAAGAAGAGAATCCGTATGGCCATTATTGGCGGTGCGGTGCTCGCCGGCATTGCGGCCATTAGCTTCGCCCTCTCCCGTCTCGAGCCAGCGGCGCCGTCGGTCAATCGGGCGACCGTGTGGATGGATGGAGTCCAGCGGGGCGAGATGATCCGCCAGGTCCGTGGGCCGGGAACGCTCGAAGTCGTTCCCGAGGCCATCTCCTGGGTCGCCGCGCGTACGCGGGGGCGCGTCGACCGACGGGTGTTGTTGCCGGGCGTCATCGTCGAAGCCGATACGGTTATTCTCGAGCTATCCAACCCTGAGCTCGAACAGGGACTGCGCGACGCCGAATACCAGCTTCGTGCTCAAGAGGCTGACCTTGCCGATCTCCGAGCCACCGTCGAGAGCGCGCTCCTCGCCCAGAAGTCGACAGCAGCCACGGTCGGCTCGCAGTACAACCAAGCGAAGCTCCAGGCGGACGCAGACACGAGGCTCCATTCAGAGAATCTCATAGGGGATCTCATCGTCAAACGCTCTCGAGTCCGAGCCGAGGAGCTAGCAACGCGCAACGACCTCGAGCAGCAGCGCCTCGCGATCGCGACGGCTTCCGTCGACGCGCAGCTCGCAGCGAAGCAAGCCACCGTCGAACAATTTCGCGCGCTCTACGATCTGAGGCGTAGCCAAAAAGCCGCGCTCACGGTGCGCGCCGGCATCGCTGGCGTCCTCCAGGAAGTTCCTGTTGAGGTCGGACAAGAAGTCACCCCCGGAGCGAACCTCGCTCGGGTGGCTCAACCCGACAAGCTGAAAGCTCAGCTCCGCATCGCCGAGACCCAAGCAAAAGATATCGAAGTCGGCCAAAAGGCCATCGTCGACACCAGAAACGGCATCATCAACGGCAAAGTCATTCGTATCGACCCCGCCGTGCGAGAAGGAACGGTGACGGTCGACGTCGCCCTCATTGGCGTACTGCCGAAGGGAGCGCGGCCAGACTTGAGTGTTGATGGCACCATCGAGCTCGAGCGCCTCGACGACGTCTTGTACGTCGGCCGCCCCGCGTACGGTCAAGCGGAGAGCACCATCGGTTTATTCAAACTACTCGACGACGGAGCAACCGCCGTCCGCACCCAAGTTCAGCTCGGCCGAAGCTCGGTCAATACCATCGAAGTGATTCGGGGCCTGAACGAAGGAGATCAGATTATCCTGTCCGACACGTCGGCGTGGGATGCCTACAATCGTATTCGACTGAACTAATCCACGAGGAAAGGGCGACAAGGAAATGGCTGACGATCAAACCGCACTCATTCATCTCCAAGGAGTAACCAAGGTCTTCTATACCGACGAGGTCGAGACGCACGCGCTCGCGGGCATTCATCTCGACATCGAAAAAGGAGAATACGTCTCGATCTCCGGACCCTCGGGATGCGGCAAATCGACGCTTCTTTCCATCCTGGGACTTCTCGACACCCCAACGGATGGCACGTACATCCTCAACGAGCAGTCCGTCGACAACTTGAACCTGTCGCAGCGCGCACGGATCCGAAACCGTGAAGTCGGTTTCATCTTCCAGGCCTTCAATCTGATCGGCGATCTCACCGTTTATGAGAACGTCGAGCTACCGTTGACTTATCGCGGCATGCCCTCGGGCGAGCGCAAACAACGCGTGAACGACGCGCTCGAGAAAGTCGGGATGGCCCACCGGACGAAGCATTTCCCCTCCCAACTCTCCGGAGGTCAGCAACAACGTGTCGCCGTGGCTCGCGCGGTCGTCGGTGACCCATCCATCGTCCTCGCCGACGAGCCGACCGGTAACTTGGACTCCACCAACGGCGAAGCGGTCATGGACCTGATGCGTGAGCTCCACGCCGGTGGAGCGACGATCTGCATCGTAACCCACGACCCCCGCTACGCCGAGTACGCCGAGCGCAACATCTCCCTCTTCGACGGCCGCATCGTTGAAGAGAAGGTCGAAGCTTAGTTCGGTATACGGCATACGGGCTCCGTCCTCGGCGCTTCAGTTGCGCTCGGGAGCTTCGGGGGCGGTTAGGGCTTTGCGGACTAGCGCAGCCAAATCTTCGGGGATTTGGTCGGCTTCGGATTCGGCGTAAAAGTATTCGTCGGCCCAGATGCGGGGGCGGTCGCCCGGCATGACCACATACGCTTGCAGTCGCAGGCGGTCGTCGCTTCGCTCGACGCTACCGGCCAACACGTAGTCGACGCCTAGCGCTTCAGCAATTTCGGCAGCGCCGCCGGAGAGGCCTTTGTACTCCAAGACCTCGGCGCGGGGCGTCACCTCAAGTGACGTTCGCGGCGATGAGCTCGAGGGCGTCGGCCCCGTCGAGGTTATCGAATGGAAGCACCGCAAGAGAGGGCCGAGCCGTCGGGCTCTGCGGCTTGAGGCGCACCACCGGCTTGCCGAAGTACGCAATCGTCGCCAGCGCACACCCGAACGCGAGGATGCTGATAACGACTTTCTTGCCCGAGGAGTCCATAGGTTGACCGATTCGTCCAAAGCGGTAATCATACTTGGTCATGAAAGCGCTTGTGCTTGTCAAGAACGTCCCCGACGCCAATTCCGTTTTTCGCATCGCGAGCGACGGGATGTGGGTCGACACCTCTAGTCTTTCCTACGCCATCAACGACTTCGACCGATACGCCCTCGAGGAGCTTCTTGCTCTGAAAGACAGTGGCAAGGTCGAGGAGGTCGTGGCCCTCACGGTCGGCCCCCAGGAGGCGAGCTCTGCGCTGCGCACCTGCCTCGCTACCGGCGCCGACCGAGCGATCCACGTCAAAGATGACGCCCTCGTGGGTTGCGACCCTCTATCGCTCGCTCGAGTCATCCACGCCGCGATCAAAGACGAGGGTTTTTCACTCATCCTCGCCGGTCTTCAAGCGGACGACGACAACCACACCCAAATAGGCGGGCTGCTGGCCGGCCTTTTGGATTTCCCCTGCGCGAGCGCAGCGATGAGCTTGAATTTTCAGGACGAGACGACGCTTCGCGTCGAGCGCGAGCTTGGAAACAACGAGCTTCAAGTCGTGGACCTGACACTTCCCGCCGTCGTCACCGTGCAAACCGGCATCAACACGCCCCGCTACGCGAGCCTCAAGGGGATCATGGCGGCGAAGAAGAAACCGGTCGCGACACTCGGCCTCGCGGATCTCGGACTCGACGCCGCCGAGGTCGGGGCCAGTGCCGCGAAGCTTCGTACAGTAGGGTTTGCGCCACCGTCCAAGGGCAAGGGCGCGGAGATCCTTTCGGGCTCACCGGAAGAGATCGCGACGGAGCTCATCAGCCGCATTCGCGAAAACGCAGGAGTCCTCTGAGTCATGTCGACGACAATCCTCATCCTCGCAGAACACGACAACGCCGCCCTCAAGGACATCACCTTCGAGCTTGTCGGGATGGCGCACGCCGTCTCGGACGACGTCGAAGTCAAAGCACTCCTGTTCGGAAACGACGTCGAGGCTCTCGCGAACGAGCTCGCTGCTCGTGGAGCGTCCGAGGTGATCTATGTCTCGGGCGAAGCTCTGGCCCACTACACGAGCGACGGCTATCAAAAAGCGATGGTCGACATCTTGAAAGAAGAGAAGCCCGAGTTGCTTCTCATCGGCAATACGCCGAACGGCTGGGACGTCGCTCCACTCGTTGCGGCGAGACTCGGCCTAGCGCTTGCTACCGGTTGCTCCGCCGTGACACTCGGGGACGATGGCGCCAGGTTCAAGCGCTAGGCGTTCAACGGGAAGTTCGTTCACGAAGTGGCCGTTTCCGATCAAAGCCCTTTGATGGCAACCATCGACAAAGGCGCGGCACCCGCATTCGAAGGAACAACGACGGGCACGGTGCGCAACGTCGATGCATCCGTCCAGGAACACGATTTACGTTCGCGTTTCATCGAAATCCGGAAAGGCGTGTCGGGCGGGCTCGATCTGACGCAGGCGTCCGTCATCGTCTCAGGAGGCCGAGGCGTTGGCGACGCTGAGAAGCTGGACGTCGTCCGAGAGCTCGCTGACGCCCTCGGAGCGCAGCTCGGTGCCTCACGCGCGGTGACGGATGCAGGGTGGCTTCCTCACGAGCACCAGATCGGCAGCAGCGGGGTCACTGTGAGCCCGAAGCTGTACATTGCATGTGGCATCTCGGGCGCCATCCAGCACACCGTGGGCATCAAGGGCTCCGGCTACATCGTCGCGATCAACAAAGACGCCGACGCCCCCATCTTCAGCGTCGCCGACGTCGGCGTCGTCGCCGATCTCTTCGAGATCGTTCCGGCATTGACGAAAGCTGTGAACGAGACCAACGGCTAGCCCTTTTCACCACGGACCCACGGAGGGAAACACAGAGATGGAATCTTCCTCCGTGCGTTCTCCGTGTCCTCCGTGCCTCTGTGGAAAAAACTAGCCCGCTTTTTGATTATCTTGCGACGTCTTGTCTAGCTTCTTATCAGCCTTCAGCGGCTCCGGGATCGGAAAATCCGGATCGAGGGTGCGCACCTGATCGAAGGTCCGCTCCGCCCGCTCGGCTAGACCTTCCCTCTGATAGAGTTGCCCCAACGAGACGAGATAGCGCGGCTCCCACGGCTCCAGCTTGTGCGCGATCTTGAGATTCTGCTCGGCATCCCTCCGCCACCTCGGGTTCTCGGATAAGGCGCGCCCGAGCAGGTGGTATCGCGCAGGCTCGTTATCCTCATCGAGCTCAATGGCTTTGCGGCACAGCTCGATGGCGCTCCAGTAATCCTGCTCTCGCATCGCACGCTTCGCGCGCTTGAACAGCCGAGCACCCTCTTGCAAATCCGCAGGACGATTCCATTCCTCGAGAATCGTGGGCTCGGACTCGATGACTTCCCAGCGCTGTTTCGACTCCTGGTACTGGCTCTCGTGCTCTTCGAGTTTTTCGTACACGTTCGTCGATGTCTGCGACGACAGCGTGATGTAGGCTTCCTTGACGCGAGAGCGGACTAATGCGAGTTTTTCTTGGAAGTCCGAGTCAGGTATGTGCTCCCACTTTTCTGGATCCAGTCTGTGGAAGCGCTCGGCATAAGCCGCCTGTATCTGCGAATACGCGGCGCCACGCCCAAGACCCAAAACTTCCCAATGGTTCTGGCACTGGACGCCGTTGTAGAGCTGGATGAGCTCTTTCTCGAAAGGGTCGGCGACAGTGTCTCTAGGAATCGGTTGCGGGCCCGCCGGCGGATGAGCACCAACCTTTCTCTCCTTGAGCGTCACGACGCCGGCGTGATGAAGGGCGATCAACGTTCGGCATGCCTCATCTTCGTCAAAAGACGCCATACCCAGAATATCCGCGACGCGGTTCTCGCCGTCGACCAAGTCGAGGAGGGTTGCCTGCGCGGTCGAGAGCTCCATTCCCGAAGCGATGGCGAGTGCGTCGGTCGTTTGTTCGAAAACGTAGTCCGAGAGGAGAACTTTTTCACGATTGAGCCCCACGGCAGGGAGCTGTCTCACCGCTTGGAGAAACACGTCGCCGATGGATACCGGCGACAACGTCACCGCCTCGATTTCTACCTGCTCCGAGAACACCAACCGGTCCGACGACGTCATGAGAATCGCACACGCGATATCCACGATCTGGATCCGAACGAAGCGCTCGATCTGGCCGCTTTGGAGGTAGCCGAGCTCCACAAGAATTTGGCCGAGCTTGCGGCCCGTGCGAATAAAGCTGACGGCGTGGACGAGCTCGGACTGAGTAATCTGGTGCTCGCGCACCATCACCTCGCCGAGACGCTCGTCGGCGACGTTGGAACGCACTCCGACGAGCTCGCCATGGTCGAAGAAGACTAGGCGCTTCGCCTCGCCTGCTTGGCTGATGAGCGCACCGGTCTTACTCGCCTCGAACGCGCTGCGCATCGCGCGAGCGGCCTTGCTATTAAAGGTCTCACTCAAGTTTACGGATCTCCCCCTTCCTTTTTTGAAGCAAATTGCAGGCCACATCGAGGAAAAACACGAGATAGTGCAACTCCCTTAGAATCAACGCGTCGCGAATGCATGGCGGGCGCACGCCGGCGGGGAGTGTTGAGAAAACCCTACAGCAGTCAATCCGTTGCGGTCCAAAGTGTCACCGCATCCGGAGAGATCTTGATCAAGGGTTTTTGATCAATCCGGGCATGCTCGTACTGAGGATAGCGCCCGCGTAGCTTTGCGATGACTCCAGCATGCTCTTTCGCGTAGCGCCCTCGTGGAGCGATGGTCTCCGCCCGACCTCGCACGTGCACATAACCGAGAGCGGTCCAATCGGATTCATAGCGATCGATCACCAGCGAGACCGAAGGGTTCACTTCGATATTGCGGAGGCGCTTCAGACGCCCCCAAGAGACCCGCTTTCGTTTTTCGTCGATCGGCGTGTAGAAATAGCCGTCGACGAGCACGAAACAAACCGGGACGACGCTTGGCCGACCCTCGGCGTCCGCAGTCGCGAGACGCGCGACCAGGAGTGTCCTGATGAAAGCTTCGATTTCGGGCGCGATCGTGACCGGCATACCTTAGGTGCCTATAATGCATTATGCGCAAGCTCTTTCCAACGATACTCCTCCTTTCGCTATCGGCCGTCACCTCCGCGCAGACTGGGCTCGACCTCATGGATGTCGATCTCATGTTCGTCGGCGCTCACCCCGACGACGACAGCGGTGTGCTCGCAACGTTCGCTCGCTACGTTCTCGACGAAGGGTTCAAGGCCACGGTTGTCACCGCAACCGGGGGCGACGGCGGGGGCAACGCCATCGGACCCGAAGCAGGACGCTCGCTCGCACTCATCCGAAAAGAAGAAGAACGTCGCGCGCTCGCACTCGTCGGCGTCGATTCGCCGTCGTTTCTCGGCCTCACAGATTTTTATTTCACGCTGTCCGCGGAAGAGACAGAGCAAAAGTGGGGCGCGTCGTTCGTTTGCGATGTAGTGCGCATGGTACGGCTGCAGCGGCCCGAAGTCATCATCACGATGTGGCCCGGACCCGGGACGCACGGCCAGCATCAGATGGCCGCGCGCGCCACGACGATCGCCTACGCGAAGGCCGCCGACCCGCAGTTTTGCCCGGAGCTCACCCACCGCGAGAACCTGTCGCCGTTTCAGCCGCTCAAGCTCTACTACTACAATCGTGAGAGCCCGCTCACGGTCGAGATACCGACCGGCGATTTTTCGCGCGTGCTCAACACGCGCTACGCCGACATCAGAGCGCTTGGCATGGCGAAGTACCGCTCGCAAGGTTTTGATCAATTCTTGAAAATACCCGTCGACGAGCCACGGCCCGACCGGTTCATGCTCATCCGCTCGATGGTTCCGCTCACTTCCCCGGAAACCCACCTCCTCGCGGGAGCTCTCTTGCCGTCTGGACGCTCGCCCACAGGGGTCACGCTCCGAATCGAGCCCGCTTCCTACGAGGCAGGGATCGGCATCCCTCTCGAATTGCGCGCAACCCTCACCAATGGAACTTCTGCGACGCTGAGTGAGGTCACGCTCGAGCTGCCAATCGGCGTGCCCGGCTGGACGGTCATGCCCGCCGGCGCGCCGCCAGGGGAGCTCGCCCCCGGGGCTGACGCAAGCCGTCTTTTCCACCTAACCGCCGATGCGAACGCCGAGGTCGACAAGAACGTTCGGATCGGAGTCACTTATGCCGCACGCCTCGAAGAACATTCCATTGGCGGAACCAACTACGCGTGGCTTCGGGCAAACGCAGCCGTGCGAGCGCGTTTCCAACCTCTCTACGACATCGCCGGCTATCGCGATTTTGCGCGCGAGACGAAAACCGAATGGGTGATCGAAACGCTTCCGGCACGACTGCCACTCGTCATCGGCCGTAGGAACATCGTGACCGTCGATGTCACCAACACGAGCAGCCAACGGGCGACGGGCTCGCTGAGCTTCGATGTCCCTTCGGGCGTGAGCATTCGCGGCTCCGCGGACTTCGACGCTGCCGGAGGCGAGACCGTCTCAGTTCCCGTCGAGCTCGACGTGGACGAGACGATCCTTCCCGAAGGACGACATTCGGCCAAGGTCCCGCTTCGAGTCACCGCAACTACCGGAGCATCGACGAGCACCGACACCGGCGACGTCTACGCACTTCCGAGCCTCGACATTCCCAGAGTCACGAGCCCGCCGACGATCGACGGTGACCTCGACGACCTGGGACGCTTCGCGCGCGGGGCGATCTCTCCGGCCGACCGATGGTGGCGGCGCGACCCCGAAGGCGCATCCGATTCGAGCGCGTCGTTCAATCTCGCCTACGACGAACGCTTCCTCTATGTCGGTGTTCGCGTGATGGACGACGCAGTCGTATGCAACATCGCACCGAACGATGTCCGCGCCCAGCTGCGCTCCGACGCGGTCGGGATCACGATTGATCCATCCGGGAGCAGTCGCGATACCTCGACGGTCATCCAAGCGGCCGCGTTTCCTTGCACGACGGAGGGTTTCGGAGCCAGGGGCTTCCGCGATGCCGACGCAAACCAAGGCCTCATGGAAGACACGGCGCCGGGTATGCAGGTCGCCTCGACGCCCACGGACGACGGGTACACGCTCGAGGCTCGGATCCCATGGTCGGCCATGCCGAAAACGCCGCGACCCGGAGATGAAATCGCAGTTAACATCATCATCTACGACGGCGATTTGAAAGACGCTCGCGTTGGCGCCAACATCAGCGAAAGCGGACTCGGCTGGGCAGCGTTTCCTTGGGGCGGCAAACAGGCCCTTCCTTACCTCTGGCCTCGGGTTGTTCTGCAGCCGTAGTAGACTTGAAGGTGTGAGACTGCTCTTTGCGTTGGTGCTTTGCTGTTCGGCCGCGTGCGGGGGCGGCGGCGGGGGCCTGCCTACCGGAGCGTCGCCGATCATGGCGCGCGTCTTGTTCCACTACGAAGCGAAACTAGAACAGAGAACCGAGCAGCACCTCTGTAACGGGGTTGCCCGGATTTACCCCAGTTGGTGGGGCTCTACCCATACTCCAATGTTCCTCGCTGACGAAGGCAGTTGGGCGGCGTTTTTCGAAAACGTCCCCGTCGGCAAACAGTCGGTCCGAATCGTTCCCCCGCTCGGATGCGAGAACCCGAACCTCGTGGCCAACGACGTCGCCGTTACCTCGGCGAACGAACGTCTCATCTTCGCGTTCGTTGTCCACCCGGACGGCAGTGTCACTCACTGAGGCGTGTGTTTCCGTCGTCATCCCGACGTGGAACCGCGCGAGCCTGGTGACGCGTGCACTGCGCTCCGTGTTGGACCAAACGCGTCCGCCCGACGAGGTTCTCGTCGTCGACGATGGCTCGAGTGATGACACCGCCGAGCGGGTTCGCGCCCAATTCCCCACTGTCCGCTTGCTGACCCAACAAAACCTCGGCGTCAGTGCCGCGCGAAACGCAGGAATTCGCGAGGCCACCGGAGAATGGATTGCATTGCTCGACTCGGATGACGAGTGGCTTTCAAACAAGCTCGAGCGCCAGTTGCAGGCAGTCACCGACGAGACACTGCTGTGTCACTGCGACGAGATTTGGATCCGTCGGGGCCGCCGCGTGAACGCGATGAAAAAACATCGAAAGTACGGTGGCAGCATTTTTGAGCGGTGCCTTCCGCTGTGTGTCATTTCACCGTCATCGGTTCTGCTACGTCGCCGTTTGCTCGACGAAGTCGGCCTGTTCGACGAAGCGCTACCCGCGTGCGAGGACTACGACCTGTGGCTTCGGGTAACTTCGCGCTTCCCCGTCCTGTTCATCGATGAGCCGCTCATCGTCAAACACGGTGGGCACGAAGACCAGCTCTCCCGTCGATACTGGGGTATGGACCGATTTCGCATCGCTGCGCTCGAGAAGATCCTAGCGACCAACACGCTCGACGAGTCGGCGCGCTCGGCGGCGGAATCCATCCTCGCGCAGAAGGTCGCCATTTACGCAGCGGGCGCCAAGAAACGCGGCAAGCTTACCGAGGCGCGCGCATACGAAAACAGGCTCGAGACATGACGCACTTCATCGTCGCGCTCCACGCCGAAGCCAAGCCGCTGATCGATCACTATGGGTTGGAGCCGACGAACGAGCGGGCCTTCCGCGTGTTCGAGGGCGGTAGTCGTCGACTCGTTGTCTCGGGCGTGGGAAAAGTGGCGGCCGCCGCGGCGACGACTTACCTGCACGACAAGCCGCTCGACGTCTGGATCAATGTGGGTATCGGGGGCCATCGAGCTCGCGCACCCGGCGAGATCGTCCGGGCGTCGCGCGTGAGCGACGGATCGACGGGCGCGCGCTATTACCCGACGAGCGTAGGTCTCTCACGATTCGAGGCCGAGGGCGTCACCACGGTCGATGTCCCCGAAACGGCCTTCGCATCAAAGGATGTCTTCGATATGGAGGCGTCCGGGTTTTATCCCACCGCGCTTCGATTTTCAACGTGCGAGCTCGTCCACTGCGTCAAGATCATCAGCGACAATCTCGAGACCGGGACCGACCTGTTGACCGGTAAGCGCATCGGCGAGCTCGTGGAGGGAAACCTCGACACGATCACCACCCTCGTCGACCACCTCGAAACCTTGGCAACCGAGATCGAGCCGTTACGCGTCGTACCCGATCTCGAGCCCTTTCTTCAGTCGTGGCATTTCACCGCATCCCAAAAACGACGTTTGTTGCAGATTCTTGTGCGCCACCGCGCGTTCGAGCAGCTACCCTCGGCCGAGGATTTCCGTTCGTCGACCACGGCGTCCGCGGTGTTGAGCCAGCTCGCCGACAATCTCGAAACGCTCGCTTCGGAGCAGCAGAGCTTTTGACATCGATCGAGCTGCTAGCCGCCAGCGCGATCGTGGCCGTCGGCGCCATCTTGCAAGGTTCGGTCGGCTTCGGTCTCGGGATGCTCGCCGCTCCGCTATTGGTGCTCATCGATCCGGCGTTCGTCCCAGCACCGCTGCTCGCGGCTGCGTTGGCACTGACCCTTCTCGTCGGGTATCGGGAACGGCGCGGCATTGATTTACGGGGCATCGGATGGGCCCTCGCCGGTCGACTCCCCGGCACCTTTCTGGGTGTTGCCGTTTTGTCCGTCGCACCTCCCAAGGCGACGAACTTTCTCGTCGGTACGGTCGTTTTCATCGCCGTCGCGCTTATAGGCTCTGGCGTGAGCCTAAGCCGCACTCGAGCTGTCCTGTTCGGGGCCGGCACGCTTTCGGGCCTGATGGGGACCACGACGTCCATTGGGGGTCCGCCGATCGCGGCCTTGTACCACGACGCCCCCGGCGAGAAAATTCGCGGCACGATGTCGAGTTTCTTCGCCGTCGGGCTCGTGATCACGTTGTCGGCTCTCGCGTTCATCGGCCGCTTCGGCCGCCACGAGCTCTACCTCGCGGGCTGGCTTCTTCCGGGCGCCGTCTTCGGCTACACCGTGTCCGGCTACACCGCTCCGATTCTCGATCGAGGCTACACTCGCGTCGCAGTGCTAACGGTTTCAACCCTAGCCGGTTTATCGGTCATTGTGAAGGCACTGGCTGGGTGATAGAGGGATCGGTCCGTGATTGACACCATCTACGTCGAGGAGGGGGTAGCGACTCACCCCCTTACCGAATCGATCCTCGGGCGGTTTCGCGACGCGGTCACGGTTCCCGTGACTCGATACGGCGAAGTGTTCAATCGCAATCACCAGAGCCTCCGGCTGCAGAAGGCAAAGCCTTCCTTGATCCTCGCGGAGAAGCTCGGCAATCAGGTGTTGCCTGCGCCAGAGGGCTACGGTATCGGGAGTGGAAAGAACTTCTACTTTTCCCACGTTTTGAATTGCCTCTGCGACTGCCGCTATTGTTTCTTGCAGGGCATGTATCGCTCCGCCCACTATGTTTTGTTCGTGAACTATGAGGATTTCCAGGAAACGATCGCGTCGACGCTCGACGCGGATCCGGACCAAGACGTCTATTTCTTCTCGGGCTACGACGGTGACAGCCTCGCCCTCGATGCGATTACAGGATTCGTCGACAGCTTCGTCCCGCTTTTCGCGCGCCACCCTCGCGCCTTCCTCGAGCTTCAAACCAAGTCCGCCACCATTCGGTCACTCCTTCAACACGAGCCTGGCGACAACGTCGTGGTCGCTTTCAGCTTCGCCCCCAACGCAGCCGGCAAGGCGCTCGAGCACGGCGTCCCGCCGCTCGAAGCTCGCGTGAGCGCAATGCAAAAGCTCACCGAGCGCGGCTACCGTTTGGGACTTCGATTCGACCCCTTGCTGTATACAACCGGCTATCGTGAGCAGTATCAGGAGCTGTTCGAGGCGATCTTCCCGAGACTCGAGATCGCCAGTCTCCACTCGGTGAGCTTCGGCCCGTTTCGCGTGCCGCGCGACTACTTTCAGCGGATGGCGAAGCTCTATCCGGAAGAGAGGCTCTTTGCGGGTATCGAGCCGTCGGGGCCGATGGTGTCGTACCCGCCGGAGCTGGAAGCCGAGATGAGGTCGTATTGCGAAGCCGAGCTGAAGCTCTTCGTGCCGGCTGAGATTTTGTTTCCGTGCCGGGTCTAAACCTGGTTCTGAAAGTTAACTCGGAAGCTTGCCCTCCGTTCCCGTTCCCGTTCCCGACTAGGAGATGCCGCAGAAGAATCGGGAACGGGGACGGACGAAATTCGTTGCAGAGCAAACAACCGCTTCAACAGTACAGTTTCTTTACAGCCTCGGAGAGGTAAACGGTGTTAAGTCATTCTAGAACAACCAGTTAACTGCTCTGAACCATGGCACGAAACTTGTATTACCCAATCCCAGTTGCTCGCATGACAAACTCACGGAGTTGGCTCCCAATCACTCTGATCGCGCTCTCGGTGCTCGCCATTCCCAGCCTCGCGGCGGCGGATCTCGTGCGTCCACAGTGTAGCGCCGCTCCGGTCACCGCATTGGCGGCGGGTGAAGTCGTCGAGCTCGTTTTGTCGACCTTGCTCCGAAAAGGTGTCGCCGTGCTGCTCCTCGGAGCCACCAGCGTCGTGAGCCTGCCGTGGCTCGTGGCCGGGATGGCGGCCGCGGTGCTCTACGTTCCCCAGCGGCTCAAGGCCTGGTGGTAACACGCTCGAGCTTGTCGTAGACGTCTTCTCTCCAGTACTGCGAGCGGACGTGCTCGACGAGCTGCATTCGGTAGCTCTCGGATTCGATCGCGACGAGTTGACGATCCGCCTCGAGCCCGCGCCAATAGGTCTCGTCGGAGGCGCCGCGCCGACTAATAAAGGAACGGTACTCACTGTCGTAGTGCAATTGAATCCGCTCCGTGTCGCGAGCTCCCGAGGGTGTCTCGAGGCTTTCGCGCCCCACAAGGGTAGCGCGCACGGGAACCGTCGAGCCGTCTTCGAGTAGCATCAAGAACTCGCGCGCCGAGCCATCGGAGAAATCAAGAGCTCGCACGAGAAGTGGGACCAACGTCACCGGGTAGGCGTTCGCTGGTGCGTCGAATCGTTCGCTCTCGTTACCGTAGTCGTCGCTGCGCATCAGGTAGTCGACGCGCCCATCCGCGCCGAAAGCGAGCTCACGGTATTGATTCGAGCACCAATCGAAACTGGTGTAGGACTGCCTCAACGGCGTCAGATCCGCCTGGGTCGCGTTCACGACGTAGTTACGCTTGTACTGATACGAGTTGTCACTTTCGAACTCGTAAAACGCGGCCCACTTGAAGGAGGACACTCGGTCCGTCGCATCGTCTCGAGCCTTGGCTTGACGGACGCGATCGAAATCGTGCTTCACGAGGTACGTCCCCATGAGAAAGCTCTGGGAGTTAGCCCGGCCGTACTGGTCGGTCTTGCGCTCAACCTGATAGAAAGCGATTTCCGCCTGGCCATCGTCCCAAACGGCGTTCGCCAGAAAAGCGTCGGCGGCGAGAGCCAGTAACAGCATTGGAAGCACCATATCGTCTCCTTTGCCACCAATATAGAATGCCAGCCACGAGAAAGATAACGTGACTAGCAGGCCCAACAGTCCCTACGCCATCCCGGCCCGCGAGTCGCGCTTCGAGCACGAGGTCAAGAAAAGCCGCTTCATCGGCATTGCCAACCACGTCGCCTCAAAGGAGAAGGCGGCGCAGAGCATCGAGGCACTCCGGCAAGAGTTTCCCGATGCGACGCACCACTGCTGGGCGTACGTTGTGGGAAACCCCGAAACAAGCACGCAGGTGCGTCTCGATGACGACGGTGAGCCATCAGGGACGGCCGGCCGACCGATTCTGAACGTCGTCCAGCACAAAAACGTCGGCGACATCCTTCTCGTCGTCGTGCGCTATTTCGGCGGGATCAAGCTTGGAGCTGGCGGCCTCGTGCGAGCCTATAGCTCGACCGCGAGCGGTGTCATGGAAACTCTAGAGGTCTCGATGCGGACGCCGCTCGCACAAGCGCACCTTCGAATCGACTACGCCGAGGAACGACCCATCCGAAGGCTCTTGCAAGAGCTCGACGTGACCGTGACGACGGTGACGTATGGCGCACAGGTCGAGATGACGATCCGCTTCCCGGAGGCGACCACGGATTCACTCGCGACCGCTCTCGCTTCCCAGACGAGCGGCCGCGTGAAACTGTGAAACGCGTTGCGATATAGTAAGCGCTCCGTCTAACACAGGAGCTACCATGAAAAGCTATCTCCCGTTCATTTTTGCGCTTGGTACCGCCCTTTGTTGGGGTTTGTACGGTCCGACCCTTGGTAAAGCGCGCCTCGTCGACGCCGATCTCTCCCCGTTCAAGCCGTACGTCGGCATCGGGTTCGCCTACCTCGTCATCGCTATCATCGGCGGGATGATCGGGATGTGGTACAAAGGCGACAGTTTCTCGCCGTCCGGAGCATCTGGGCTTTGGGGTCTAGCGGCTGGCACCCTCGGGGCACTCGGCGCGTTCAGCCTGACTTTGTGTATGTTCAGCGGTGGAGCCCGCATTCCTCATGCGGTCATGCCCGTGGTTTTCGGAGGCGCGGTGACAATCACCGCGCTCTATACGATCCTCGCGTCCGGAGGACGACTCCAGGCCAACCCGATGCTGTGGGTGGGAATTGTCGGCATGTTGGTCTCGGTCGTCATCATTACGATGAACACACCCCACGCGTCACCAGGAGGCGGCGGAGCTCCCCAAACCTCATCACAGGCACCGTCGCAGACGACCGCTGGAGCGGGACGATCTCCTTGACGGAACCGCGCCCTCTGTTCTGCTGGTTCGACACGGAGTACACCACTCTCGAGCTGGAGCGAGCCCAACTTCTCCAAGTGGCGTTGATCGTGTCGGACGACGGCCTAAAACCGATCCCGCAGCAGCCTGCGGGCATCCCCCCGAAGCTTCTTCGGAAAGACGGGATGTCAGCATGCCTGAAGCCGCCTCCGCGTAGTGAAATGTCGGAGCACGTTCTGGAGAACTATCAGCCCTTGCTGGCGCGGTGCAAACAGGAAGGGCATTCCGTCGATGAAATCGACACTTATCTCTCACTCTACTTGGACAGCTTCGCCGAAACCCGTGATGAGAACATTCGGGCGCGGCCGACGCTTGCCGGCAACAGCATCTACGCGGACTATTTTCTCGTGCGGAAGTTCCTACCCAAGTTCCTTTCGCACTTGAGCTACCGACTCTTTGACGTGACGACGATGAAGCTCGAATGGCGTTTCCACCATCGCGGCCCGAAATTCGAGAAGCTCGGCAACTCCGAAAACATTCGAAGCTACTATCGCGGCAACGACGACATCGTAGGCGACAAACATGACGCGTACTACGACGTGCAGGCATCGATGGCCGAGCTAGCCCACTACCGTTCCCAATTCGTGAGAATCCAAAAGGACTGACATGAACCTGGTCGAGACTCAAAGCGAGGCATCGATTCCCGTTCGCCCACTTCGCGCGGACGCACTGGCAGCTTGGTTGGAGCTCCAGCCAGAAACCGTGCAACGCTGGATCGCGTCGACAGGCTTCAAGGCCGATGCGGGAACAACATGCCTCGTCCCCGGAGGCGACGGAGCCGCTCGCGAGGTCCTCTTAGGAATGGGCGACGCGTCGGGGGCTATGTGGGATTTTGCGGACCTTCCCAGAGCGCTTCCTGCTCACGCCTTCCACATGGAGGGCGAGCTTTCCACGGAACAAGCGAACAACGCGGCCCTCGGTTGGGCTCTCGGGACTTATCGGTTCGACCATCTCAAGAAGAAGGATGACAAGAGCCGCGCCGTTTTGGCTTGGCCGAGTGCGTGCGATCGCCGCCGCGTCGAATCCGCCGCGCGGGCTACGTTCCTGGTCCGGGATTTGATCAACGCCCCGGCGTCCGACATGGGGCCCGCGGATCTCGCCGACTCCGCCCGAGCGACGGCCGAAAGCCATGGCGGCACGGTTCAGATCATCGTCGGCGACGAGCTCCTCCAACAAGGCTTTCCCGCAATCCACGCCGTAGGCCGCGCCGCGTCCCCAGAGCGCGCACCGCGGCTCGTCGACGTCACCTGGGGCGAGCCTTCGAACCCCAAGGTAACGCTGGTCGGCAAAGGCGTGTGTTTCGACAGCGGCGGACTCGACCTGAAGTCCCCTGCCCACATGAAGCTCATGAAAAAAGACATGGGGGGTGGGGCGCACGTGCTCGGGGTCGCCCGCATGATTATGGACGCGAAGCTCCCGATCCGCTTACGGGTTCTCGTCCCCGCGGTCGAAAATAGCGTGTCGGACTCGGCGCTTCGTCCCCTCGACGTCGTTCCGACTCGTAAGGGAACGACGATCGAAATCGGAAACACGGACGCCGAAGGCCGCGTGATCCTGGCCGACGCTCTCACCGAAGCGTCGAGCGACACTCCCGAGCTGCTCATCGACATGGCCACTTTAACCGGCGCTGCGCGCATCGCTCTTGGCGCCGAGCTCCCCGCGCTCTTCTCGAACGACGACGAAACCGCGGAGGCGCTTCTCGCCCATGGCGAGCGGGAGTCGGACCCCCTGTGGCGGATGCCGCTATTCAAACCTTACCGGAAGTTTATCGACGGCAAAGTCGCGGACCTCACGAACTCCGCCGATAGCCCTCTCGGTGGCTCAATCACCGCGGCGCTGTTTCTTCAAGAGTTCGTGGGACCCGATATCTCGTGGGTGCACATCGACGTCATGGCCTGGAACACGAGGTCCCGCCCCGGTAGACCCGAAGGCGGTGAAGCGATGGGGATGCGTGCGGTCTATGCGCTCATCGAGGAGCGATTTTCTTGAGGACCGATTTGAATCGCGACAAGACGCCGGGTTGTTTTAGTTTTTGCCGCACGCGCGAGTGACTCGGATCGAGCAATACCACCTTCCGGAATTCGGTCATCGCATCCTGGTCGCGGCCTCGTCGCCCATAGAGCTCGCCGAGCAGGTAGTGAGCGTCGCTGTCGCTATCCTCGAAACGGAATTGCCCTCGATCGAGTGAAAACAAGAAAGTAACGATCGCGCGCACTCTGATGCAAAGCCAACGCCAAACCGTTCAGATCCGAAACCTGTTGCCTCTCGCTAACTTAGTGCGGTCACTTCCTGAGGAATGCAGGGATTTTCCCTACGCCGATGCGCCGAGAAGAGGAGGTCGAAGACTACTTGGCCCAGCTATTTCGGATCACACGCCGCATTCTTGGCGTCGCGAGTTGGAAGTTACGGCCGACACTACGGGGGGGCACGAACCATTTCCAAAGGAAGACGCCGAGCACGGTTGGCTCGCTCTCGATCGCCGCGAGTGCTATCTTCATGCACCTTTCTTGCACATCCCGGGCACCTTCATCGTCCGTTTGGTAGTCCCAGGGTCGAAGCGGTGCGTGGTAGGCCTGATTGTAGCCAAGCTCAGTAAAGACGATCGATTTGTTCTGCTCGCGGGCGAACACAGAGAGTTTCACCATCCACCGCTCCCACCCAGCGCGGATCGCAACCTCACTCGAGTTCGCCTCGTCCGTCAACGGGAAGTACGCCTGGATCCCAATCACGTCCAGAGCGTCCCAGAACGTCACCCGTTCGAAATCGTCCCAGTTCGCGGCGTAGGTCAACGGAACGTCGGTCACTCTCCGAACGTTTTCGATGAGCTTACGCCAGCGCAACTGTTGAGCCTCGGTACGACGCAGCTCTGTGCCGACGACGAGACCATCGGCGTCTTTCGTCCAACGCGCAATCTGCAGGATGAACGCTTCGTAGTCATTCCAGAATCGATCCCACTCGGGCTCGGTCTCGAACCCAATCTCACCGCGCCACTCGAACGGTGAGCGCCAGTACGCCAGGTGCGGCTTGATGAGAATCTTTACGCCGGCAGCTTTCGCTTCACGGATGGGTCGAGTGAGATGCTGTGGAGGTTCACTGCCAGTAGAACGCATACGAACGCGACCGTCGGCGCCAATGCTGGCATAGGGGTGGATCGCGACCCAATTGGCTCCGACCGCTTGGATCTCACTCAGGGCTTCGGGCATTTGATCCGAGCCCCAATCCTGGCCTCCGCGATGGGTCGAAACCGTCACACCGCGAATAGGCGCTTCCTCCTCAGCGCTCGACACCGAAGCCAAGAACAAGAGTCCAACAATGACACCGTGCATCCCGACACAATAGCAAGAATGCGTGAATCTGCGCTGAGGCTTTCCTACCCGTTCCCGTGTGCGCGCCCGATTAAGAAATTCCGGATTCAGTCGAGAACGGGAACGGGGACGAGAACGGGCCCAAGAAAAAGGACTACCCAGCCACGACCCGGGCCAACGTATCAACGCTGACTTTCTTGCCGCTCACAACTAGCACGACCGTCTGGCCGCGGTACCGGGTGGGATTCGCGAGAAAGGCAGCGATCGATAGCGCCGCAGCCCCTTCGATGAGCAAGTAATGCTTCTCGATCATGAATCGCATCGCCGAAGCTATCGCGCTTTCGTCCAGCAGAGCGAATTCGTCGATAACGCGCTGGCAGATCGAGAATGTGATCGCATCGGGCTCGATACCGCCGGCGGTACCGTCCGAAAGCGTTGGCGTCGACTCGAGATCCACAATCTTACCCGCTTTCACAGACTCCGCCATGACGCAAGAGTTCATCGGCTGGCAACCGACGACATGAATCGACGCGTCCCTCGTTTTCAAGTACCCGGCGACTCCAGCGACCAGGCCGCCGCCGCCGACAGGAACGAAAATCGCGCCGATGGGGTCGGCTTGGCGCTCGATCTCGAGCGCGATCGTTCCTTGACCCCCGATGACTTTCGGATCGCTGTACGGGGAGACGTAGGTGAGGCCCTCTTTCACAGCGGCTTTCTTCGCTTCGAGCTCCCCAACGACCGAGTCCTGCCCCACGAAGCGAAGCTCTACGCCGTACGGCGACAACGCCTCGACTTTCGCCTTGGCTACGGTCTCGGGCAAATAGATGATGCCCTCGCCGCCAAACTCGTGCAGGGTGTACGCGACGGCAGCCGCGTGATTGCCGGATGACGCGGTCACCACCGGCCGGACTCGCTCCTCCGGACTCAGCGAAAGGATCTTGTTCATCGCGCCGCGGAGCTTGAACGAACCGGAGAGCTGCTGGCTTTCTAGCTTGAGATAGACCTCGGCTCCACCCAGCTCACTTAGAAACGGCGAGTGCTCGAGCGGCGTCTCCCGCACGTAAGGTCGGATCGTTTCTTCCGCCCTCTGGACTTCCGCAACGACCTCATCTTCGCGCATACCCACTATTCTAGTTAAAATGCGACCCTCTACAAGAAGGAGGAGCACAACGTGGCGAATGCGATTGTCAATGTACCCGAGCCGAAGAACGAGCCGGTGTACAACTACGCGCCGGGAAGCCCCGAGCGCAGCACACTTCAGGCACAAATCAAGGACATGCTCGGCTCGGAGGTCGACATTCCGATTATCGTCGGCGGCAGGGAAATTCGCACCGGCGAGCTCGGCGATTGCGTGTGCCCGCACGATCATCAACACGTCCTCGGCCATTACCACAAAGCCACCACCCAGATCGTGAACCAGGCGGCTCAGGCGGCCGCCGACGCATGGCACGACTGGTCAGAAATGGATTGGCGGGCTCGCGCCAGCGTCTTTCTTAAAATGGCGGAGCTTCTCGCCGGCAAGTACCGTCCGCTCATCAACGGCGCCACGATGCTGGGACAATCCAAAACCCCTCACCAGGCAGAGATCGACGCCGCTGCCGAGCTCGTCGACTTCTATCGTTTCAACGCAAGCTACTTGGAGGGAATCTACTCGGGACAGCCGCTCTCGGACGCTGGGATGTGGAACTACGTCGAGTACCGAGCTCTTGAAGGCTTCGTGTTCGCCGTCACGCCGTTCAATTTCACTTCGATTGGCGGGAATTTACCGACAGCCCCGGCGATCATGGGCAACACGGTGTTGTGGAAACCGGCGTCGAGCGCCGTGTACTCCGCGTACTACCTGACGCAGCTGTTCAAAGAGGCGGGGTTGCCCGACGGCGTTATTAACTTCATCCCCGGCTCCGGCGGCAAAGTCGGCGCTCCCGTCATGGCCCTGCCGACGCTGGCGGGCATTCATTTCACCGGATCGACCGAGGTCTTTCAGAGCATGTGGACAACGGTCGGAAACAACATCCAAGACTACAAAGTCTATCCTCGCATCGTCGGCGAGACGGGCGGCAAGAACTTCGTCGTCGCCCATCCGTCAGCGGACGTCGATGCGCTCGTCGCCAACATCCTTCGCGGAGCTTTCGAATACCAGGGACAGAAATGCTCTGCCGCGTCGCGTGCCTATATCCCCGAAAGTCTGTGGAACGGGTTCAAGGAGCGCTTGATCGCGGAAGTCGCGACCATCAAGATGGGGGACGTCACCGACTTCTCGACGTTCATGGGCGCCGTCATCGACAAAGCCGCCTTCGACAGCATCACCGGCTACATCAACTACGCGAAGGACTCCTCCGACGCAGAAATTCTCACTGGGGGAAGCTACGACGACTCCAAGGGCTACTTCATCGAGCCCACGACCGTCGTCACCACCGACCCGCACTTCAAGCTAATGGAGGAAGAGATCTTCGGTCCGGTCATCACCGTCTATGTGTACCCCGACGGCAAATTCGACGACATTCTCGACGTGTGCAACAACACGTCGCCGTACGCCTTGACCGGCGCCGTCTTCGCCAACGACCGCGCTGTCATCGAAAAAGCGTACCGGGTGCTCCGACAATCCGCGGGCAACTTCTACATCAACGACAAGCCCACCGGCGCCGTCGTCGGTCAGCAGCCGTTCGGTGGTAGCCGTGCGTCGGGGACGAATGACAAGGCCGGCTCGGCCGGCAACCTGATGCGCTGGACCAGTATGCGCACTGTGAAAGAAACATTCGTACCCGCGACGAACTATCGTTATCCATATATGGGAGAGGGATCATGAAAAAGAGTGCATTTCTATTTGTTCTAGTCTCCGCGCTCGCCGCTTTGGGAGCTCAACAGCCTTGGGACCAGGAGTTCAAGCCCGACGTCGAGGCACCGGACGGCTTCCGCGCGAACCGTACGTCCTATTCCGCAATCATGGACGTACTCGATGAAACGCGCCAAGACGTCACGCTGGAGCAGCTCGCTCAGCTCGAAGGCCTCCAGCTCGAGAACATTTGGGCCGCGATGGGCGAATATGGGGACAACTATGTCATCGGGTTTCAAACGACCCGCCCTGGTGAGCGCATCATCGGCCGCGCGTTGACCATTCGCTCGCTTCCCTCCCGACCCGACCTCAACCGCGCTCTAGAGACCCTCGGTGAAGAGGGGGATTGGGACACGCGGTTTTACGTGCGCGCGGGAGAAGAAGCGAAACCCGGCGACGTCGTGGTCGTCGACCTCGGCGGCCCCGAGGGTCACATCTTTTTCGGCGATATCACCGCGTTGGGGATCCAGATGCGCGGCGCACGCGGCGTGATCATCGACGGCGGCACTCGCGACCTCGAGGAGCTCTCCGAAGATACGTTCGAAGGCTTTCCAGTGTTCGCCCGCTTTTTCGATCCCGTCGGGCCAAGATGGCTCGATACGGAGTACAACGTTCCGATCCGCGTGGGCGGTGCGACCGTACTTCCCGGTGACGTGGTCGTTGCCGAAGACGAAGCGATGTTGTTTTTCCCGGCCGAGATTCTCGAACAAGTCGTCCAGGGCGCCCGTGCTCGCCAAGAGCTCGAAGACTACGAGCGAAACATGCTCAAAGAAAAGAAATTCCGAATCCGGGACGTCTACCCGCTCCACCCCGACCTGAGAAAAGAGTACGAGGCAAAGAAGAAGACGACCGAAAACCCGTAGCGTTCACGCTTTGTGCGACGTTGCCAACAGCGTCGGGGTCGCGGCAGAGATTTCAGGTCACCAGTTGGCGGTTTTGGAACTCGGGGCGACGGAAGGCTTCGGTTTCCAGAATCTCTTTCAGAGTCGCGACGCCGTCCCAGACGTCAACAAATCGGAGGTAGAGCGGGGTCAGTCCGAAGCGTAGGACATCGGGCGATCGGAAGTCCCCAATCACGCCGCGCGCGACGAGCGCCTGCATGATGGGGTAGCTCTCGGCGTGGCGCAAAGACACTTGAGAACCACGGGCCTCGCTGTCTCGCGGACAGGCGGCGGTAAGACCCAAGCCGTCGCATTGCTCGTCGACGAGCTGCAGGAACAAATCGCCCATCCGCTGCGATTTTTCGCGAACACGGTCGATGTCGGCTCGGGTGAGGATCTCGACGCCGACTTCGAGCGCGGCCATTGCGAGCACGGACGGCGTACCGCACAGTTGGCGTTCGATGCCCGGCGCCGGGCGGAAGTCGGTGTCGAACGCAAACGGGGCCTCATGTCCCATCCAACCGCTCAGCGGAGGCTGAATGTCGTCTTGATGACGCTCGGCCACAAAGAGGTAAGCCGGGGCGCCCGGGCCACCGTTCAAATATTTGTAGCCGCAGCCGACGGCAAAATCAGCACCGGCGTTATTGAGCCGAACCGGAAGCGCTCCGCCGCTGTGACTCAGATCCCAAAGTATCGTCGCCCCATGTGCGTGGGCGTGCTTCGTCAGACTCGCCATGTCGTGGAGCTCACCGGTGCGGAAATCGACATGGGTCAGCGAGACGATCGCGACGTCGTCATCGATAGCCGCTTGAAGCTCAGAGCGGTCCACGAGACGAAGCTCATGGGTTCCAGTAAGTCCCGCGAGGCCTTGAGCGATATAGAGGTCGCTCGGGAAATTCTCTTTCTCGGAAACGATGACGCGGCGCTCCGGCCGAAGCTGGACCCCCGCTGCGAGAAGCTTGAACAGATTGATCGACGTGGTGTCGGCGGCGATCACCTCTCCCGGCTTCGCACCGATGAGCGAAGCCACCTGATCCCCAACACGGCGCGGGAAGTGAATCCACTCGTGTTGGTTCCAGCTTCGTATGAGATCCTGACCCCACTCATCCTCCACCAGCGCGCGCACCCGTTCGGGCGTTTTTCGGGGAAGCGCGCCTAGTGAGTTGCCATCGAAATAGACAACGCCGTCTGGCAGGAGAAACTCGTCCCGGAACGACGCGAGCGAGTCGGTCTCGTCCCACGACGCCACATCAGCGCGTGTCAGATTCATATCCCCGCTCATATGGACGTCCGTACGGACCACAGCTCGGGGAAGAAGCTCAGATTGAGCGCTTTTTGCAGATAGCTCACCCCCGAGCTGCCGCCGGTGCCGCGCTTTTGTCCGATGATTCGCTCTACGGTTTTCATGTGCGCGAAGCGCCACTGTTGGAACTTGTGCTCGAGGTCGATGAATTTCTCGGCGAGCTCATAGAGATCCCAATGCGTCTTCACGTCCCGGTAAACCTCGAGCCACGCCGCCTCGACGTCGGAATGGGGCTCATACGGCTCGGCCCAGTCGCGCTCGATCCGCTCCGATGGAATCTTGAATCCTCGCCGGGCGAGCATTTTGAGGGTTTCGTCGTAGACGCTCGGGCTGCCGAGCGTTTCCTTCAACCGCGCGTAGATCTCCGGATCCCCGCGGTGCACTTCGATCAGCGCCCGATTCTTGTTGCCCAAAACGAACTCGAGGGTGCGGTACTGGTAAGACTGGAAACCGGAGCTCTGCTGGAGCTCGTCCCGAAACGACGAATAGTCGAACGGTGTCATCGTCGACAGCACGTCCCACGAGAGGATGAGCTGCCCCTGGATCCGAGCCACCCGCGACAACATCTTGAAAGCCGGGCCGAGCTCGTCGGTCTGAATCTGTCGCAAGACCGCCGTGAGCTCGTGCAACGAAAGCTTCATCCATAGTTCGGTGACCTGGTGGATGACGATGAAAAGCATCTCGTCGTGATGGGACGAGACGGGTTTTTGCGAGCTCAGGATGCGCTCGAGCGACAGGTAGTTCCCGTACGTCATCCCCCCTTCAGGATCCCAGTGGATCCGCTCGCCCGAAAGATCTACGGCGCCTTTCGATTCGTCAGTCAAAGAAGTCTCCTCATTCGTGATTCTATACTCTTTCCGATTCAACCCGAATTTCTGCATACGGTAAATCAGGGTGTTCCGAGTCAGCCCCAGAAACTTCGCTGCTCGGGTCTGGTTCCAATCGTTCCTCTCGAGCGCTTGTTTGATGAGGTCTTCCTCCACTTTTTGCAGATCGAGACCCGCAACGTGCCCGGTACCGTATCGGTTTACGCCCACCGCTCCGGCAAATTGCAGACGCGAAAGGATCTAGTCGACGTCGTGTACCAAGGCGCCGTGCAAAGGCTCCGCCCCAAGCTCATGACCACGAGCAC
>CAMYKY010000064.1:0-25929 GCA_947259165.1 uncultured Acidobacteriota bacterium
TGCGCCTCCACAAAAGCGAACGGCAAAACAACCAATAAAGCGATCAAGACACGACGCATGAAACCTCCGTAAAACGGTATCAGCCAACGTAAGGCGGTTCAACGACCTGATGGACGGAAGAATCGGGAGATGAGGCGGTGGGCGGGACGACGGCGTTGCTCCCCCAGAGGGAAAAGGTTAGAACATTCCGAGTTGGAGGCGGGCGCCTTCGGTCATTTTCTCGGGCGTCCACGTCGGCTCCCACACGACTTCGACTTTGACGGAAGAGACGCCTTCGATGGTCCCTACCTTCGTCTCGACTTCGGGGGGGAGCGAGCCCGCGGCGGGACACGACGGGGACGTCAGCGTCATTTTGATGTCGACCACGCCCTCATCGGCGACGTTGATTTCATAGATGAGGCCGAGCTCGTAGATGTTGACGGGGATCTCGGGGTCGTAGCACGTTTGGATCACCTCGATGATCTTTTCTTCGAGGGTGGGCTCTGCGGCTTCCGTGGCCTCAGGTGCCGGTGCGGCGGCTTCTTGAGTCGATTCCTTGGTTTCTTCTTCCATCACAATTTACTCCGTCGAGACGGCCTCTTCTTTTTCGGCAAGGGCCGCGTTAAGCGTGTGCCACGCGAGGGTCGCGCATTTTACACGAACGGGATAGTCGCGCACTCCGGCAAACACGGCAAGCTTGCCGAGCGCGTCTTCATCGGCATCAGTCTTGCCGGTGACGACACCATGGAACGATTCGAACAGCGCCTCCGCCTCGGCTTGGGTTTTGCCTTTGAGCACCTCGGTCATCATCGAAGCCGAGGCCGTCGAGATGGCGCAGCCGGCGCCTTTGAAGCTCATGTCTCGGATGACGCCGTCCTCCACGACGACGTAGAGCGAGAGCCGGTCGCCGCACAAGGGGTTGTGGCCCTTGGCGTCGTGCGAGGCGTTGTCGATCTCCCGAAAATTCCTCGGTTTTTTGCTGTGATCGAGAATAACCTCTTGATATAGCTCGCGCAGCGCGTCCGTCGACATCAGCTGAAAACCTCTCGTACGGTAGCTAGCCCCTCGACCAGCCGATCGATGTCTTCGCGGGTGTTGTACAGCGCCAGCGATGCCCGCGCCGTCGCCGCCACGCCGAAGCGATCCATCACGGGTTGAGCGCAATGGTGACCGGTGCGAACAGCGATGCCTTCTTGATCGAGGATAGTGCCAATGTCATGCGGGTGAATACCGTCGAGCACGAACGAGATAACGCTCGCCTTGTGGCTTGCTTCTCCCACGATGCGAAGACCGGGCACGTCCCGGAGGGCGTTGGTGCCGTAGTCGAGAAGCTCCTCTTCGTAGGCCGCAATCCGGTCCATGCCGATACCGTTCAGATAGTCGATCGTCGCTCCAAAACCGACGGCGCCCGCGATGTTAGGGGTGCCGGCTTCGAATCGGAATGGCAGCCGGTTGTACGTCGTCTTCTCGAAGCTGACAGAGAGAATCATGTCCCCACCACCCTGGTACGGCGGCATTTTCTCGAGAAGCGACTCTTTGGCGTAGAGTGCGCCCATTCCCGAAGGCCCGAACATCTTGTGCGCGGAGATGGTGTAGAAATCGCAGTCGAGCTCTCTCACGTCGATCGCTACGTGCGGGGCGGCTTGCGCGCCATCAATGAGAACGGGAGTGCCCTGCGCGTGCGCAAGCTCGATGATGGTCCGGATGGGATTGATAGTACCGAGCGCGTTCGACACGTGCCCGACGGCGACGATTTTGGTCTTGGAACCGAGGAGTTTTTTGAACTCTTCCATCTCGAGCTCGCCGCGGTCGTTGATGGGGACCACTTTGAGGCTCGCACCGTTACGTTCGCACAGCATTTGCCACGGGACGATATTCGAGTGGTGCTCCATCGTCGTGATGAGCACCTCGTCACCTTCGCCTACGTTGGCACGCCCGAAAGAGTCCGCCACGAGGTTGATGCCCTCGGTGGTGCCGCGCACGAAAACAATCTCACGCTCCGAGGCAGCGCCCATGAAAGCTTGCACCTTCAATCGCGCACTTTCATACGCTTTGGTCGCGCGCTCCGAGAGCTCGTGGACTCCACGATGGATGTTGGAGTAGTCATGGGCGTAGAAATCAGAAATCGCGTCGATCACTTGCTGCGGCTTCTGCGAGCTCGCGGCGTTGTCGAGATAGACGAGGGGCTTGCCTTTGATATCCTGATGAAGACCCGGAAACTCGCCGCGAATCCGATCCACGTCGAACGCTCGGTTCGACGCGCTGCTGCGAGCAACAACTTCGGTATTGCCGGGAGCGGTCATACCTGACACCTCTGACATCTCTTCTAGGCTACGCGGCTTCTCGGAACAGAAGTCCGCGCAGAGTCTCGCGGACGGCGGCGAGACGAATCCGATCGCTGACGTCGGCCATGAAACCCTCGGTTAGAATTCTTTGAGCTTCCTGTTGAGCTATCCCGCGCGAGCGAAGGTAAAACAGCGCTTCAGCGTCGAGCTGCCCGATCGTCGCGCCGTGGGCGCACTTCACATCGTCCGCGTTGATCTCGAGCTGTGGGTTCGTGTTGACGAGCGCCTCATTCGAGAGCAGCAGGTTCTTGTTCGACTGCTGCGAATCCGTCTTCTGCGCATCCTGGCGGACGATAACGCGACCGTTGAAGACGCCGCTCGACGCGTCGTCGAGCACACCCTTGTACAGCTCACGGCTCGTGCAATGCGCCACTTGATGATCGATGACGGTATGGTGGTCGACGTGCTGTTTGCCTTTGACCACGTAGAGGCCGTTCAAGGTGACGTCGGCCCCCTCACCTGCGAGCTCGGCGCGAATGTCGTGGCGGGCGAGCCGTGCGCCGAGAGACAACGAGTGGTTCGACACCGAGGCGCTTCGGCCCTGGACGTATTCGAGACTGGCGACGTGGAATGCGGAAGCGCTCTCTCGCTGCAACTTGTAGTGGTCCACCACGGCGTTGTCCGCGGCCAAGACCTGGGTCACGGCGTTGGTCCAATAAACCGCGTCGCCAACGCCCGCGTACGTCTCCAGAATCCGAACCTGGCTCCCCGCTTCGCCGATCACCACGTTGCGAGGGTGCACCACCGTGGGCTTTCCAGGCGCGAGGCTGAGAAAAATGAGATGAATCGGCCGTTCGACCACGACGCCCTTGGGCACAGACACGAACGCACCGTCGGATAAGAACGCTTCGTTCAAGTCGAAAAAAGCAGTGTCGTCGCCGCTGCCTTGACTCAAGATCGGCTGGAGCTCGTCGCCATGCTCTGACAACGCGTCCGTCAAGCTCGTAACTGCCACACCCTCGGGCAGATCGCCCACCGATGAGAGATCGCGGGACCAGCGTCCATTGACGAAAACGAGATCGTGACTCTCCTGCTCGCCAATCTGGAAACGCTTCTTCAGGGCGGCGGCATCGCTATCGGATCCAGCAGGCGCCGCCTCAAACGAGCCCGATACGATCGGGGCGACGTTGGTGAAACGCCACTCCTCATCGCGAGGTGTCGGAAACCCCTTGTCGAGAAAGCGCTCGAGAGCCTGGGTTCGGACTAGAGTGAGCCAGCCGGGCTCGTCGCTTTGTCGTTCGGACCGCGCCTCGAGAAACTCGGTCCGGAACCGCTCAATCGAATCCTTGGTGCTCACGCGTCAGCTCGCTTTCGTTTCCAGCCAGCCGTAGCCCTCTTCTTCGAGCTTCATGGCTAGCTCTTTGTCGCCGGAGCGGACAATCTTGCCGTCGAAGAGCACGTGGACGTGGTCAGGCACGATGTAGTCCAAAAGACGCTGATAGTGGGTAATGACGAGTATCGAACGCTCATCGTTACGGAGAGAATTGACGCCACTGGAAACGATTTTGAGCGCGAGAACCGCCATCTGGAAGATCTCGTTCCGCTTCTTCTCACCGCCCGAGAAACCCTCGTTCACGGGACGATTCATGAGGTCTTCATCGAGCTCGACGAGCTTGACCTTCTCTCGCACGATCTTCAGGAAGTCCATCGCGTCGAGCTCGTCTTCACCGCGGTGCTTGCGAATGGCGTTGAGCGCAGCTTTCAAGAAATAAGTGTTGTTCACACCCGGGATCTCGACCGGGTACTGAAACGCGAGGAACAACCCCTCGCAAGCTCGTTGTTCCGGAGACATGTCGAGAAGGTCTTTCCCCTGGTAGAGCACTTGCCCCTTGGTCACCTCGAAGCTGTCACGTCCCGCGAGCACTTGAGACAACGTGCTCTTGCCCGAGCCGTTCGGCCCCATGATGGCGTGCACCTCACCCGGTTGAATCGTCAGGTTGATGCCGTGAAGAATTTCTTTGCCTTCCGCTCGCGCGTGAAGGTCTTTGATTTCAATCAATGCTGTCATTTCTTATCCCACACTGCCTTCGAGACTGATCCCGAGGAGTTTTTGCGCTTCGACAGCGAACTCCATCGGAAGCTCGCGCAGCACTTCCTTGGCGAAGCCGTTTACGATCAACGAAACGGCGTCCTCGGTCTCGATACCACGCTGGTTACAGTAAAAAAGCTGATCTTCGCCAATCTTCGACGTGCTCGCCTCGTGCTCCATCTGCGCCGTCGGGTTCTTGACTTCGATATAAGGAAACGTGTGCGCTCCGCATTTGTCACCGATGAGCAGCGAGTCACATTGGGAGTAATTCCGCGCTCCCGCGGCGCCCTTTTGAATCTTCACCTGGCCGCGATAGGTGTTTTGCCCATGACCGGCTGAGATCCCTTTGGAGATGATTGTGCTCTTGGTGTTCTTGCCGATATGGATCATCTTGGTGCCGGTATCGGCTTGCTGGTAGTTGTTCGCAAGCGCTACCGAGTAGAACTCGCCGACGGAGTTGTCACCGACGAGCACGCAACTCGGATACTTCCACGTAATCGCGGAGCCGGTCTCGACTTGCGTCCATGAGATCTTGGAGTTGACGCCGGCGCACTTTCCGCGTTTGGTAACGAAGTTGTAGATGCCGCCCTTACCGTTTTTGTCGCCCGGATACCAGTTCTGGACGGTGGAGTATTTGATCTGGGCGTTATCGAGTGCGACGAGCTCCACAACCGCGGCGTGAAGCTGGTTCTCGTCGCGCATCGGCGCGGTGCACCCTTCGAGGTAGCTGACGTACGCGCCTTCTTCAGCGACGATGAGGGTCCGCTCGAACTGACCCGTCTCGGAAGCGTTGATACGAAAATACGTCGACAGCTCCATTGGGCAACGCACGCCCTTCGGCACGTAGACGAACGATCCATCACTGAATACAGCCGTGTTCAACGTCGCGAAGAAGTTGTCCGTGTACGGCACCACGGTGCCGAGGTACTTTCGAATCAACTCCGGGTGCTCTTTCACTGCTTCAGAGAAGCTACTAAAAATGATGCCGAGATCCGAAAGCTTGTCTTTGAACGTCGTGGCGACGGACACGCTATCAAAAACAGCGTCCACCGCAACCCCGGCGAGGCGCCCTTGCTCCTCCAGAGAAATACCGAGTTTTTCGTACGTTTTCCTCAGCTCGGGATCGACGTCGTCGAGACTCTTCGGTTTGTCGTTGTCGTCGACGGTCTTGGGCGCCGAGTAGTAGCGGATGTTCTGGTAGTCCATCGGTGGGTAATGGACTTTCGGCCAGGTGGGCTCTTTCATGGTCAACCAGTGCCGATAAGCCTTGAGCCGCCACTCGAGAAGCCAATCCGGCTCATTCTTCTTTGAAGAAATGAGGCGGACGACGCTCTCGTCGAGCCCCTTCGGGATGGTGTCTTGCTCGATGTCGGTAACGAACCCGTAAGCGTAGTCCTTATCGACGAGCTCGTGGATCTTGTCAGTCGAGGTGCTCATGATGATTCCTTGTCAGCCCTGTCAGTTTTGTATCACTGGGAGTTGCACGTCATGGGCGTTGTCTATCCCGGTCAGGAATTGGAAGTCCTCGGTGCACATCGAAGCGATCGTGACCCGCGACAGCGTGAGCAAAACGTGATCGTTGAGCCGCTGTAGCGGACTTTTGATGTTGCACGTATCGATCTGGTCGCACGCGCCGACATCGGTGAAACACTGCGTTAGAGACAATGGACCCTCGATGCCTTCAATCACCTGGACGACGCTGATCGCATCAGCGGGGCGCGCGAGACGATAGCCTCCCTTCGTCCCCTGATGGGAGACCACGAGACCCTCACGAGCGAGCTTTTGCAGGATCTTCGCGAGGAGGTCTTGGGGCAGGCCGTATCCGGTTGCGATTTCACGCGTCGAGGACGAGCGTTCCTCCTGCGCCAGGTGCATCAGCGCCATGAGGGCATAGTCCACTTTTTTGGATAATTTCAGCATCGAGATTGCCTTGCGTCCAACCCAAATGAACGAGGAGACCTCAGTTCATTGAGTAACTACGACCAATTTGGTCGTATATATAATAATACGCCTGTGGATGGGTGTCAACGAATAAAGACCGCTGAACTAGACACATACAATATAGGACCCCTAAGGTCCGAGATATCTTAGCCCTGAGCCTCCCTGCCGTCAAGGAAGATTGGCAAGGCGCTCGAGGCCTGCGCGGACCTCAGAGCCGAGGTGAACCCGCAGGATGCGACGGTCGCGCTCGGCGAGGACTTCGAAGTCACCGCGAGCCTGAAACTGCTTCAGCTGGCCGAATGTCAGGCTCTGGTCCGGGATCGCGAGGTCCTGGGAGTCGTCCGAGCTCAGCTGCAAAAAGACCCCTTGATTCGCGCCACCCTTGTGCAGCTGCCCGGTGGAGTGCAGGAATCTGGGACCATAGCCGAGGGTGGTCGCGACGCCCTTTCGGTCACGGACGCGCGCACGCATCGCGCGCAACAGCTGGTGATTCTCCTCGCTCATTTCCAAGTAGGCCAAGATCGCGAAGTAGTCGCCCGGCTTCAGCCGATCGAGGTGATTTCGAATCGATTCGTCGGATGGAAACGCATCGCTCTCGATATCGTCGGCTAGCTCTCCTGCCTCTTCGAACCGAGTCACGAGAGAGCGCGTCTTTAGCTTGCTTGCTTCGACGTCCGGCTGATCGAAGGGGTTCAGCTCCAGCACCGATCCAGCCACTGCCGTTGCGATCTCCCACCGGAAAAATTCCTGCGAGAGCTCGTCGAGCGAAGACACCCGAATGCGAATGAGCGGGTGTCCTTCCGTGAACGCCGGTGGCGGGGCCTCCTCCACGTCGAGCTGCACGAAAACGCGATCGTCGCCGTACCCCTCGGGGTCGCCAACGGGCTCGTCGTCGACGGGAAGGATGCCTTTTCCGTTCTTGCCGGTCGACTCAGCCACGAGTTGCTCGATCCAAGCGCCCAGCGCCCGTAGCGCCGGCGTCGCGACAAACGTGAGCTTGTCGCGACCCGCACGCGCAAGCACGCCGAGAGCAACGCCGAGCTCGACGCCAGGATTGGCCGCGGGGGACACGTCGGCGCCGCAGGCCTCAGCCATGTGTTGCGCTCCTGCGAGCAAGCGCGCCAAATCCAGCCCCATCGCAGCTGCCGGCACCATCCCAAAGTTGGAAAGCGCGGAGAAGCGCCCTCCGATCGCCGGCTCACCGGAGAAGACACCCTTGTAATGTTTGACGCGGGATTTCTCCTCGAGCGCGGACCCCGGATCCGTGACCGCTATGAACTGCTCACCCGAACCCACCTTGTCAAAGAAGTAGCTTTCGAATGCGTTGGGCTCCGCGGTCGATCCCGACTTGGAGGCGACGACAAAGAGTGTGTTCGCGAGATCCAAGGCGGACTCGAGCCGCGAAATCTGGGCCGGCACCGTGGAGTCCAAGATCCGAAGCCGAGGAAATCCTGCCTGCTGTCCGTACGTCAGGCTGAGAACCTCGGGCGCGAGACTGGAGCCACCCATCCCGAGCACCACCACATCGCGCACGCCGTCTCGGACGACGCCTTGTTGCAGCGTTTCGAGCGTGGCTAAGTCAGTGAGCTGCCGTGAGCCCACGTCGAGCCATCCGAGCCAGCGGGCTTCGTCCGTGCCCGTCCACAGGGTCGAATCTCGGCTCCAGAGACGACGCACTTTGTTGCCTTGCCTCCACTCCTCGAGGCAATCGTCGACGGCGGATTGAAAACCTCCCAGCACGAGGCTCTGTGGGTTCAGATTCCGCTTGCTCATGCGCGCCAGTTTACTTGAACGATTGTTGTTTTGTGCTAGCCTCCTGGTGAGCCGCTCGAGAGGTCGTTCAATGAAGAATCAAGGCTGCGTCGCTGCTTGCGTTGTCCTCGTGCTCGCTCTCGCGACCACGAGTTTCGCGCAACCCCGTTTCGCTCCCATTCCCACGAGCACGCTCCTGGCGGGCTCACCTCTTCACCTGCCACTCGATGGGATCGCCCCCAGCGGTCAAGCTCTGACGTACACCGCAATCGTCAGTGACCCTTTGGTGACGGCAAGCGTGCTGTCGGGCCACCGCAGCTTCCGGATTACGGTGCCGCCCACGGGACGATGATCTTCCAGCTCTTCGACAACCGCGTTCGTCGGGTGACGGATCGCATCGCCGTGCTCGCCGACAGCGGCTTCTACAACGGAGTCATTTTCCACCGCATCATCAACGACTTCGTGAATCAGGGTGGGGATCCGACCGGCACGGGTACCGGAGGCTCACCCCTCGGCAATTTCGACGATCGGTTTCACGTCGATCTGCAGCACAATCGCACCCGCCTACTCTCGATGGCCAAAAACGGAGACGATTCGAACAACTCACAGTTCTTCATCACCGAAGGCGCCCCGCGACACCTCGATTTCGAGCACTCGATCTTCGGACTTCTCGTCGAAGGCGAAACGGTTCGTCAGCAGATCAGCGACGTCCCCGTCGACGGAAGCGATCGCCCCGTCGCAGACGTCGTGATGGGATCGGTTCAGACGTTCCGCGTAAACGTGACGCCCGACACCGTCAATACGCCGCCGTTGCTAGTCGGGCACGATGGTCCGTTCGAACTCGATGCCAGCGTAACAGCCGGAGTGAAATCCGTTGATGTTCACGCGCCGCTGTTTACCTGCACACCACATCGACCGTATGCCGTATGCCGCTCTCAGCCGGCTTCGCTCAGCATTACCAGTCCCCATTCGGCTTCCGCGATTTGCAGAAAACGCTCCACGACGACGGGGTCGAACTGGGTTCCGCTGCCCTCCTGTAGCCGCCGCACGGCTTCATCGAACGGCAGGCCTTTGCGATAGGGACGGGTCGAGATCATCGCATCAAAGGCGTCGATCACCGCGACAATACGAGCGCCCAGGGGGATCTCGTCGCCTTCGAGCTGCGCAGGGTATCCGGTGCCGTCATAGCGCTCATGGTGGTGCAGGATGAACAGGCCCGCCTGCTCCAGCCCAGGGAGCACCCGAAGGACGTACCAACCGTATTCCGGGTGTTTACGCATCAGGGCCATGTCTTCGTCGCAAGGTGCACCGGCGTTTTGCAACACGTCGTCGCGGATACCGACCTTGCCAATATCGTGCAAGAGTGCCGCGATCTCGATGCTTCGCGCGCTTTCGACATCGAGTCCGAGCGCGCCTGCAAGGCGCACACCCCACTCGGCGAGGTGCGTGCTGTGCAGCCCGGTACCGAGATCCTTCAGATCAAGCATCTGACACAAGGCGCACACTGTCGCGCTCCGGACGCTCCGAAGCTCAGCCTCGAGCTCGCGGATGCGCATGAGATCCGAGGTATCGTGAGTTGTGCCCTCGACGCTGACCGGACCGGTTAGACCGTGCGTCGCTCGCGTGGCTGGTTCCAACACTGGGGCGCTAGTCGGTTCCATCGTCATCATTGTTTGACACTCCGGTTCTGTCGGAGCCACCGCAGGGCCCCGATCAAGTTCAATTCACCATGTCCGAGCTCCCCGGATCGGGGCCGACCCATTGCCAAAGCCTTCTCCGTAACGTACTGGTCGACGTCACCATCAACGTCATACAGAAGCGCGATCGCGCCGGAAACGATCGCAGCGCTGAAAGACGTTCCGAAAACGCTGGCGTAGCGACCCCCCGGGTAGGTACTCAGAACTTCCTCCCCGGGTGCGGCGATACTGACCAGATCCTCACCAAAATTCGACAACGAGCTTCGCTCGCGCGTCGCGGTTACCGCCGCAACGCCGGTGACATTGTCGAGCGACGCCGGGTAGACGAGCAACGACTCGCCCAGATTGCCCGCTGCTGCGACACAAACGACTCCACGACGCGTCGCCGCGTTGACGGCCCGCATCACTTCTGGCGAGAACGATTGAAAACTGAAGCTCATGTTGATGACATCGGCTCCGTGGGCCACCGCGTAGTAGATAGCGTCGACAATGTCATCCGTACTCGAAGACCCATCGGCTCGAAACGCCCGCAGCGGCATGATCGACGCACCCGGCGCCACGAGGCGCACCAGCCCTGCGACCAACGTTCCGTGGCCAAAAGCCCGATACTCGTCTGACGACAATCGATCGATTAACTCTTGGTCGAGCACCGCCACGGTCGATTGATTCAAAATGGCGAACTGGTCGAGAACAGCCACCGTCGACTGGTCGAGCACTGCCACCGTCGACTGATCGAGAACGGCCACTGTCGATTGCTGCAGTTGAGCGCTCAGCGCTGGAGCGAGACCTGACCACTCCGACGCACCTTCCCGGTCGAGGACGAAGTCGTAGCCAGAAATGAGGCCACCCGCGAGCGCCGGGTGCTCGGGGTCGATCCCGGTGTCGATAATCGCGACGATCCCCGCGCCGTCGTAGTTGCGGTGGACCGCGGCGAGCCGGAGCCGTCGCTGCAGCGCCTGATGGCGGTAGCTCGTCTCTGCGGAGCTCTCGTCTCCGGAGCCCACTTGTCCGCGAGCGAAATCCGCTGCGCGGATGAGGGCTTCTTCATGGGCAAGACGCGATCGCCTATCCCGCCACCTACGATCCATCGACTCGCCTGACAGCCGGAGCTTGCGCACGGATTCCACCATCCGGATGCGAGGTTCGGACTCGAGCAGTTCCGCGATGACGGAGCTCGGCATCTCGAGTGGGCTGGAGACGACGTAGATCTTGCCGTCCCCCGAGGCAACAGTACGGACCAAGCGAAGCCCGAGACGCTCGAGCAATTGCTCGGCGCTTTCTCCCGTCGCAGTCTGAGTGGAGCCAACACGAACAAAAAAGCGATTCTCTGCTAGAGCCGAAGTCGCGAACGATATGAGAATCGGGACCAATATGATTAGACGTCGCATAATCGGTTTCCCTCTAAAGCCGATCGAACTCACAATAGAACGTTTTCTAACTGGGTTGTCGTCGAACTAGGCCCGCCCCCGCCGACCCGTCAACGGCACGACAACGGCGAATTCCTCGCCGATGCCGATCGAAAGACGATTGTCTCGGTGCGTTTCCATTTCGAACGCAAACTCACCAAATCGATTGGTGGTCGTTTCCGCCACGGTCGAACGCTCGCTCGTCACGACCACCGACAACCCCTCGAGCGACATACCGGAAGCGTCGGGATGGTGCATGAGTTGACCGACCACCGCCGCGCGCCCCGAGCTGTTCGCTTCCTCGATACGCACGTCAACGAAATAGCTGCCCGCCTTGTAGTTAACGTGACGGGTGGCCCGGTCCAGGCTGCGGACGCCCTCCGGCAACGGGCTGCGAAAACTGTCGAACACCAGCTCCGCGAACTGGACACCTCGATCGAGCACGAGGGCCCGGCTCGGCGCATGCTGTTCGAACAGTGAAACCGCGCGCTGGAGCACACTCGCTGGAGGGTCATAGGCACGCTCACGGCTGGCGAGCTCAGCGACGCCTTCCCAGGTCGCGAGCGAGCTGGAACATTCAGCGCAGCCCAACGCCAGATGGTCGCGGATTTCGGTGCCGACGTCGGGCGTCGCCACCCCGCGCGCCCAGTCCGTCCATATCTCATCCGAGAAATGGCTCATTCTCTAAGCCTCCGATCTCCCTCTCGGGGTCCTCACGTTAGGATCGAACAAAAGAGTCGGGGGCCGGGCAAAAGATATAGCAGCGCCCTCCAAATAACCGCGTCGACGCGAGTTATGCGAAGCCCACTTTACCGACAAGCAGGTAAGGCGCCCAGTAATAAGGTTGGGGGGTTTTCTCTCGCTGCGCGAGCATCGCACGACGAAGCGCCGCGGCAGTGTCAGGGCTGTCGCGCAGGTGGGAGTAGAACGACCGCATCAGCGTCGACGTGGCCCGATCCTGAACGTTCCACAGGGTTGCGACGAGAGAGCGTGCCCTCGCATACAGCAGGCCACGTACCAACCCCAGCATTTCGTCACCGTCGACGACAACGCTCAATCCGGTCGCGCACGCACTCACGGTGATGAGATCCACCGGCAACGACAGCTCGTAGAGATCGTAGAGACTGAGATACGAATCGCCGAGACGAATCGCCGAGAACATCGGGTTGTCTTTTCGGTAGTAGCCGTGCGTGGCGATGTGAATGACACGACTGTCAGCCGCTCGGGCGCGCAGGACGTCGAGGGTCGCGTCCGCATCGAGCACGAGCTCCGCGTTGGGCAACAGCTCGGCAACTGAATTCACCTCTTCCCGAATATGAGGAACGGTGCGGTCGCTCACACCCATCACCAGCGACCGGCTCCCCTCCGAAGGCGGCATTTCTTGGCAGTGTACGTACATACTCGCGCTCGGTGCGTAGGAAACCGCAAAGTCGTCGATGACGTAGCGCGATCCATCGTAGAGAGCATGAAACGGCAGGTAGTGCATGAACGTGTGGGGCACGATCACCAAATCGCGCCCTTGGATCAACGGTATCAAGGGTGCGATCAAACTCTCGTAGAGCTCTGCGAGATGCACGAGAGTCGCTTCGTGGATGGTGGCCTCGAAGGTGTCGACGTAGTCGGGTGGCAACTGGAACTTCGAGATCTGGAACTGCAGCCTCTGAACGAGACTCTTGACGCGCGCCGCAACCGCCAGCGGTTGGATCGAAAGGCCTTCTTCGCTAACGACGCACGCGTAGACGCGCCCCCGTGCGACGTAGTACTCGATGAGCGAGCGCTCCCGCCCGAGAGCCGCCTGAATCCGAGCGAGCGGCAACGGGGTCGAGTCCCGCAAGGCGGCGAAGTGACCGTCACCTTCGGGAAGCTCGCGAAGCGCATCGAGAAGCTCTGTCTCGCGGGCCTTTGCGGTCCGGGTTAGCGCGTCGACGCGCTCCGGATTGAATCCCTCGCGACTCAATTGCTCGTGCTCGATTCGGCGATAGTACCAGTTGAGCTCCTCACGAAGGAGTTGCACCCGGCGAGAAAGCTCGCTCTCGCCCGAGCTTTCAGGTCGGCCGCGAATGGAGCCGAGGATCAGGTCAATCAGCGCGCGCGCCTTCGACCGCTCAATGTAGTGAAGCGCACGCTGTTGTGTCGCGTCGCTCGAGTCGTTCCGAAGCGATAGGTCCACTAGTGATTCGTAGACGCCCAAGCGGTTCCGGAGAAATGCAATCTTCAGCTCCTCTCGCTGCAAACTGCTGCGGAGTGATTCGAGCGTGTTCGCGGAGCTCTCATAGCTTGCGAAAGCCTCGGCGTGGCGTCCCGCTGCTTCCTCGATCTCCCCCATCAAAAAGTGAGCCTGGAAGACGTACAACGGAGAGTCGATAGCGATGGCCCGTTCCAGCGCGTGGCCCGCATCTCGCTCGGCCGCGTCCAGTTCCCCGATCCGCATCGCGATCCGTGCCAGAAGTAGCCGGCACACGATCGCCTTGGCCCCGAGGCCCGCGTCGTCGAAAACTGAGAGGACACCCTTCGCAAGTCGCCGTGCCTCGAAGAGTCGTCCTTCATCGCTGTAGACGAGGGCGCGATACAGATCGATCGTCCATGGCCAGACCTGATTCGTCTCCGCGACGAAACTCTCGCGTGCCTGCGCGAACAGCTCCAGGGAACGCATCGTTTTGCCTTGATTGCCCAGAGCAATCGCTTCGAGCGCCATCGATTTCGCTTGCTCGTATCCAGTACCGATGTTTCCGAAACGCTTTCGAGCACGGCTCGCAAGCCGGGATGCTTCCGAATAGAGATTGACATCGATATAGATTTCCGCCTGGTCCATGTCACAAAGCGCCCCGTGGTACTCGTCACCACTACGCCGGAACAGCTGGCGAGCGGTATTGAGCATTTCGATCGAGCGCGAGTACTCACCCCGAAGGTAGTACATGTAGGCAATGTTGTAGTCCGCACGCGCGACTAGCCGCGGCATGCCCTGAGCCTCACACACTTGTCGCGCCTCGCGGTAGAGCGTCAAAGCGCGCGGAAAATCGTTGAGCATGATCAGGCAACCGGAAAGATTGCTCAGCGCGGCGGCGACGCCCTCGGTCTTGCCAGCCGACGAATCATCGAGCGCAACCAGAGTGCGATACGAGCGCTCATAGAGCTCTAACGCCTCGTGGAAACGATCCTGGCGGTGAAAAATATTCCCCACATTGATGTCGAGCCTTGCTTCGCGCATTCGCTCCCCGAGCCCGACGAAGAGGGCTCGCGCGCGGTTTGCGGTCTCGAGCGCGGAATCGTATTCGCCGAGGAGAATACGCGCCTGAAGCGACGTGCTCAGTGTGCGTCCGGTTTGCAAATCGTCGCCAACCCTGTCGAACAACTCGGAAGCTCGATTGTAGCTTTCGACCGCACCCCGATAGTCACCTACCCCGTACAACGCCGTACCCAGAGCCCGGTACGACTTCCCGAGGGCGCGCTCGTCGTCCATCTCCTCAGCGAGCTGGCGGCTCGCACGCGCCAACGCCAAGGCCGTTTCGGAATCGACCCGAACACGCTGAACGACGGCTTCGACCAATTCATCGAGAAACTCGTCTCGTCTCAGCTCGACATGTTTATCGAGAAACACTTTGCGGGCGTCGTCGTTTCTGAGCCTCTCGAGCTCGGTGATGGCGAAGTGGTCGTTGGCGGGACTAACCATTTCGGGAGGCGAAACCCTTGCTTTCGAGGCTGCGCCGGAGTCGATCCAAGCAACGCCGGCGAATGAACCCAATCGAGCCCCGAGCGAGACCGAGAGTCTTGGCCACTTCATCGTACGGAGTGGCGGGAAATTCGAAAAAAAGCATTGACACCAACTTCTTGCAACGTTTCGTCAGCGCCGCGACGGCATCGCGCAGGACTTGCTCCCGTTCGACCTCGTCGAACAACTCGTCGAGATCGGGCGCGCGAGAAGTCTCGTTGGGCGTGAGTGCGTCCTCGGATTCAGGGGAGACGTAGCGAGCTTCACGACGTCGATGGTGGTAGCACTTGTTGGTGGTCACCCTGATGAGCCAGCCCGCGAGCGCGCGCGGTTCTCTGAGACGCGGCATTTCCTTGAGCAGCTCGAGGCAAACGGACTGAAAAATGTCGGAAGCGTCCTCTGGCAAAAAACCGTTTTTGACCGGAATCGAGTAGATGAGTCGCCGGTACTTGCCGACGAGTGCGCTCCAAGCGTCCTCGTTCCCGTCGAGGCACTCTCGTACGAGACGCACATCGCTCCAGGTTTCTTGCGCTGTGCTCACACGTCGCTCGGTCGGCGTCACGGCGCACTCGCCTGACTAAAGAACAACTCGTCCGCGTTCCAGAGTGTATAGGGCGGCAGAATTCCGGGCCGGAAGTTTTTAAGCTCGTTGTCAGCACCTACGAGAATGTGCGGGCTCGCAAGGCCGATGATAGGCTGATACTCGAGCATGATGGCCTGAACTCGATCGTAGAGCTCTTTGCGACGTCGCCCGTCGAGGGTGACGAGCTGTTGTTGCATCAACCGATCGATCTCCGCTTCCCAACTCGTGTGCGGCGCGTCCTGGCCGAGACGCCACACATGAGTTCCGCCATCGGACATCAAGACGCTCAGTTGAGGATTGGGATCCGTGTCACCACTGACGAGCGCCATGAGGGCGGCATCGTGGTCACGAGTATCGAAGATTCGGGCGACGTACGCTCGAAACTCGAGAGTCGCGATTCGGACACGGATACCTACCTGATCGAGGTCGGCCTGAATCAAGCTCGCCATCATCGCGCGCTTTCGATTTCCTGCGTTCGTTAGCAGAGAAAACTCCACCCGAGCGCCGCTTTCGTCGACGAGACGCCCCTCCCCATCCCACCGAAAGCCCGACTCACGCAAGCCACGTTTGGCCGCCGAAACGGAGTACGGCTCGACTCCCAGCTCGCGATTGAGCCAGTGTTTGTTCCCCGTCGTCACGTGCGTCGCGAGCGGCGTTGCGCGGCCGCCAAAAACGAGGTCGACGATCGCCTGCTTGTCGACCGCGTTGGCCACGGCGCGACGAAAGCCGGCGTTTTTGAACCAACTTTGCCGCGCGCCCAAAGTTTCACCCGTCGCCGGGCTGAGATTGAAAAAGAAGAAGTGGTACTCGAGTCCGGGGCCGAGATCGAGCATCTGAAAGCGCGAGGGAGAGTCGTCAGCTGCTAGCGCGTCGAAGTTCTCCGCGCTCAGCCGCTCGACGATGTGAACGTCGCCTGCCCGGAAGCGCAGCACCTCGGCCTCTTCCGTTGGAGTCGACACGAAGACCACCTCATCGAGATACGGCAATGAGTTCGACGACGCGTCGAGCTTGAAGTAGTAGGGGTTGCGTTCGACAACGATTCTCTCACCCGCAACGACTTCCTTGACACGAAACGGACCCAGTCCCACGAGTTGTTTCGGTTCAGTGAGAACGCCCCAGGCACTGGCAACGTCACCGCGTTCGAACGAATCGCCGAGAATATGCTCTGGCAGCACGTGGAACGAATCGAATAGCCGCTCACCGGCAGCGTAGGGTCTTGCCAATTCGAAGGTAACTCGACGCTCGTCGAGCTTTTCGACGCGAATCGGCTCGCCACCAACAATCAGCAAATCTCGCTGCGGTGAATGCACCCGCTCATCAAGATACGCGCGGAAGGAGAACAAGACGTCTTCGACCGACAGCAGGTGCCCGTCGGAGAACCTTACGCCTTCACGTAGGGTGATGGTGTAGGTTCGCCCATCGTCCGAGACGTCCCACTCGCTTGCGACGTTCGGGTAGATCTCCAAATCGGTGCGGTCGATACGAAGGAGATCCGCGTGGAGGAGACTTTGGACGGTTCTCGTCGGCTGATCGATCGCAGTCAACGGGTTGAAGTGCTTGACCTCGCTGCGCACGCTCACCACGAGCCGGCCGCCGCGCCGCGGCGCCACTCGGTACTCGCCGGCGGCGAGCGCCGCTGCCCAGGGCGCTACGAGCAAGGTCGCAAAAGCAGGGGCCGCGCAAAACGCGACGAGCCGTGATCCCCGTAACCGCAACACACCCTTCATTCAGCGCTCCCAAAGTCTGCGGCACCCGGTTCTCGCTTATGGACCGACGATAGCACGGAATGATAGAGCCATGAAACCACGACTATCAGGACCGCCGGTGCAAAAACCCACGGCTGCGCCGACAGCACGCTCGCCCGCGGCACGTCGGTCAGCATGTTTCCCCAGCTCGGACGCGGCTCACCCACACCGAGGCCGACGAACGACAACGTGACTTCGGCCAACATGTAAGCAGGAACCAACACCGCGGCCTGGGTCGCCAGCATGCTGTAGGTCTGAGGGAGCACGTGGCGAGTAAGAAGGTGGAGATGCCCGGCGCCCGCACTTCGAGCGGCGGTAACGAACTCACGCTCTTTTGCGCTCATCACAATGCCGCGGACCAGGCGCATTGGAGCCGCCCAACCTAGAAAGCCGAGGAGCAAAACGATGACGAGAAACGCCTCTGCCGGGTCCATGTCGAGCGGTAGAAACGCCCTCGCCGCCAGTAACATATATATCCACGGCAGGCTCAAAAACACGTCGCCCACCCACATAATGACGGAGTCGAGCCAACGCCCGCCGTAGCCTGCGACTGCCCCCATGACGAGCGCGATCCCCAAGGCGAGAGCTGCCGCTACCAGACCCGCGGAAAGTGACAGCTGCCCTCCATAAAGAAGTCGCGAAAAGAGGTCCCTCCCCAGAGAGTCGGTTCCGAGAACAAAGATCCGATGAGGCTCATCGACTCCGAACAAATGCAGGTTCGAGGGTACGAGACCGAGAACTTCGTAGGAGCTCCCTCTCACCCAGAGCCTAACGGGAACGACCGCGCCATCGCCAGGGGCATAGAAGAATGGACGAGCGCGAAATCGTCCGCTCCGATCCACCCATCGGATCCTCGTCGGCGCCGCGCGAGGTGCGTCACGATTCTGTTCCCGGTAAGAATAGGGAGCGAAGAAGCCCGCAAGGGCCGCGACGACATGGAGCATCACGAGGCACGAGACGACGGCGGTCAGCTTCCGGTTGCGCCTCGTCATGCGGTTCGCTCAGCGGGCATCGATTCTAGGGTCGTTGAGGTAGTGCGCTAGGTCCGCAGCGAGCCCGCCAGCGACAACGAGCACGGCTGAGCACATCACACCTCCGATCACGACGTGGACGTCGCGCGCCTGGATCGCGTCGAGAAGAAACGGTCCGAGTCCAGGCCACCCCATGACGACCTCGACGACAAACGAAGCGCTGAGCAGAGAAGCGACCGAGAGACCTGCGATCGATATCAGCGGACTCGCCGCGGGTCGCAGCATATGGTGCACCACGAGTCGGCGCCCGCTGATACCGAAAGATCGTGCTCGGGTGACAAACGGCTCGCCCATCACATCCTCGATCGCGCTTCTCACGTGTCGGGTCAGCAGCGCGAACGCCGGCAGAGCCAACACGGCGACTGGAAGCACCAGGTGCCAGGCCAAATCGCGCGCGCGTCCAAGGTACGTCAGGTCGCTAGCGCCGATCGACGCCATCCCCCCGACGGGAAACCACCCGGAGCGCTGCGCCGCCACGAGTGCGATCATCGCAAGAATCAATTCTGGGAGACCTATGCACAGTGACGTAGCGATCGCCATGAAAGGGCCCAGAGCTCTCTTGCGCGTTGCCCAGAGCGCGCCCATCGGCACGGCTGCTGTCCATGCAACCACGGAAGCACCTACGGAGAGCAGGAGCGTATTGAAAGCTCGCGCCCAGATGAGAGGCGCCACCGCCGTGCCGTACGCGAACGAGAACCCCCAGGTTCCATCGACTACCGTGCCGAGCCAATTCCAATAACGCTCGAGAAATGGACGATCGAGCCCGTACTGCTCCCTCATCAGCTCGAGCGTCTCCCTCGAGATTTGGGGATTGAGACGCATTCGATCGAGGTAGTCGCCGGGCGCGAGCTCGAGGAACAAAAAGGCGAGAAAGGAGATAGCCATGAGCGCCGAGAGCGCTCGAAGGATCCGACTTATCCAGAAGCTCACGATTGATTTTTTGACCGACTCGCGCCGTCTCGCAAATGTATCGAGCCGATCCGACGGGACCCTCTCGAGAAATCTACGTTCCGCTTCGCGGAATTGCAAACTAACCGTCCGCGCAAGAGTGGTTTAAAGAGCAGACTCCGTCAAGGGTATATCTCCAACGTCACTGCGGACTCTTTAGCTCGAGAGCACATGGCCGCCGCGGCCGCCGCGGCCGCTCCTGGGGAAGAGGGGACGTGAAGGATCCAACATCCGGAGGTGACCGGCAGATCTTCGGGAAGCTCGGCAGTGTCAGCCTGAACGACATCATCCAGCTTCTCGGTATGTCCAAGCGCACGGCCACGCTCGAGCTTCGAAGCGGAGAGGCGCGGGGGCGACTCTATTTCCGGAAGGGTCAGATCGTCCACGCAACCGCGGGGACCTATGAAGGCGAGGAGAGCTACATCGAGCTCCTCGGCTGGGCAGACGCCGAGTTCACCGTCGAAGAAGGAATCGAAGCACTGCCCAAGGTCTCGATCACCAAGAGTACCGACGCGCTGCTGCTGAGCACGATGACAACGCTCGATGAGATCGACCGACTCCGGGAGAAGGTGCCGATTAAGGTCGCGCCCTCCATCGTCGAGAAGCGGCGTCCACCGAGACCGCGGCGACGGGCACGGCGCTCGTTTCCCAGGCGGACGCCGCTGGTCGTCGCCGCCGCGCTCCTGACGGCATCCCTCGCGTCGGCGACGGTCGCCTGGTTCTGGCTCGCGCCGACTGGGATCGAACAACAGCTGCCACCCGTCGCAACTCCCCCATCGTCGCCCGGCCCCAATCGTGCGTCGATCCCACGCGTTGTTGCCGCAGCACGGTCGGACGCGTGGAAGCTCGCGAAAGCGATGGGGGATCGACCTGCGGTCCAATCCACCCCACCGGCGATCCCGGCGCCCCAGCGGGGCGCAACGACCACCACCATGGCGCCGGCGGCGCCAGCGGTTGGCCACGTCACGATCGTGGTCGACCCGTGGGCGCGGATTGAGATCGACGGGGTTACCGCGGGCGAGACCCCGCTGGGCAAGCTGGCGCTCGCGGCCGGCACGCATCGCATCACCCTCGTCAACGACCATATCGTCGGTCACATCCAAGACGACATTGTCGTCGAGCCCGGCGCGGACCTCGTCGAGCGATACAGCTTCGGCGACGTCGGCTACCTGCGTCTGGTCGCAACCCCGTGGGCCAATGTCAGCGTCGATGGACGCTTGGTCGGGCAAACCCCGCTAGGAAGCGTTGCGGTGCCAGCGGGCTCCCATTCGGTGCGCTTCGCGCACCCCGAGCGCGGGGAGACCGTCCGAGAGATCGACGTCGTCTCGGGACAGACGACCCTCATCCGAGTGGAGCTGCAATAGGAGCGAAGAGCGAGGCAGCAGACGCACTCGGCGAAGAAGAGGAGTGAGTGCGCATTGAGCAGGAAGGAGGCGCGGTGAATTGTTTTTGGATTCTTGCGATCACGCTCGCGGCCCAGAGCTTCGAGCTCGCGCTGGACGAAGGCATCCGACGCTACTGGAACGGTGAGTACGAAGCGACGATCGACGTTCTCGAAACGGCATGCGCGATGGACGCAGACTCGGGGGAGAAACTCGAATGCCATAAATATCTAGCGTTCAGCCATGTCGCGCTCGGCGAGGACAACGAGGCCGTCAACGAGTTCATCGCGCTCCTGTCGACCGACGCCGGCTATCGCCTCGATGAATCACTCGTATCCCCAAAAATCATTTTACGTTTCGAGGGAGCACGAAGCGATCTCGCCTCGAGCGTCTACGACAACGCCAAAGAGGCGTACCAAGAACAGAACTTCGACGATGCGGTCCAGCTCTTTGAACGCACGATGTTGCTAGACCCTGCACACGAGCTTGCTCACGAGTATGCACAGCTGTGTCGCGAGCGCATTCGCCTGAGCAAAGCGCCGTCCGCGATCGACGCACGCGAGCTCACCCCCGCCGCCGATTTGCCTGCGCCGAGACCGGCAGCCGCGCTCGAGGACAAGGTGTACTGGCTCACGAGCGATATTCGCCCTCCGGTACTCCTCCAGCGCGTCTCACCGCAGTATCCGCGAACGGCACGTCTGCGGCGCACGGAGGGCTCGGTCGTCGTTTCGGTCGTGATTGACAAAAACGGCCTCATCACCCAATCCAAGGTCATTCGCTCGGCGACCGACCCACTCGACCGCGCCGCAATCGACGCGGTGATGCAGTGGCAATACGAACCCGCCACGTTGAACGGGTTCCCCGTCGCTGTTTACCGCATCATCGAATTGAGTTTCACGCTGGACGGGAGCTGAGGGCCCACTACTACGCGCGTTCGAGGATGACGGCGCCGGCCATAGCTCCGGCGGCTCTACTCCGCTGCTTTCTTCACCACGGAGACACCGAGGTGATTCCCTTGCATCGCTTCTCAAACGTGCTGCGGCTCGCGCCCGGCGCTTACTTGTTCGAGATAGCGACCCAAGTAAGACGCGCCATCCGTCAACAGCGGACAAAGTCCGCCCGGAGGCGACGCCGCATGATCTTGTTCGAGGCGGTACGGGGCAAGGAATCGACGATGACCACGTCGCGTACCTTGAACAGCGGGTTCAAATCCTTCGCAATCTTCTTTGCGAGCACGCTCCGCAGGTCGTCGTCCGCCCCGCCGCTTTCCAGCACGACATAGACGACGAGTTGTTCCGCGCCTTCGCCCCCTGGTTGTACCGAGACCGCCGCGCTTTCGCGGATCGATGCGTGCTCGTTGACGACGCGCTCGAGCTCGATCGAGCTCACTTTGATACCACCCAAGTTCATCGTATCGTCGGCGCGACCTTGCGCCTTGAAATACCCGTTCGCAAGCCTCGCGATATGATCCCCGTGACGCCGAAGAAGCTCACCCTTCGGACCGGGAGGACAGTCGTCGTAGTAGACCGCGTCGTGATCCTGGTTCAAGAGCTCCTGCGACAACCCGAGCGCCGGCGGCACGAGAAACGCCTCCCCCGTCTCCCCCTCCGAGACCACGTGCCCATCCTCGTCGAGAATCACGACGTCGATACCCAAAGCTGGCGTGGTGAACGTCGCCGGAGATGCTGGCTGCAACAACGTGCCGGTGAGATGCCCACCACCGATTTCCGTGCCGCCTAGATACTCGATCACTGGAGCGCGGTAGTCAGCGCGGCTCATGAGCCAAAGGTAGTCCTCGGAGCTCGACGCCTCCCCGGTGGAGCTGAAGATCCGTACGTCGGACCACCCGCCCGCGTCGACCATCTCCGCCGAGCGCCAATGACGCACGAGCGCTGGCACCACGCCGAGTACCGTCACCGCCGAGTCGCGGACGAACTGAGTAAACCCGCTCGCTGTAGGAACACCCTCATAAAGCGCCATCGTAGCGCGATTGAGAAACGAGGCGTAGATGAGCCACGGCCCCATCATCCAGCCGATGTTCGTCGGCCAGCACACGACGTCTTCCGGATGCACGTCCTGGTGAAAATGTGCGTCCATACCGGCCTTGAGCGGCGTGAGCTGCGTCCACGGAATCGCCTTGGGTGTTCCGGTCGTGCCCGAAGAAAACAAAACATTAGTAACGTGGTACGGATCCGCGACACGCGATGGTGCGTAGTCTCCATCAACGAGCAACTCGGACCAGGCGACGTCATTGACTTCCAGCTCGCCAGCGTCGATGACGACGACGATCGGTGGATCCTCGAACCGGCTCACGGCATCGCGCACCTTCGGATAAAGCTCGATGTCGCGGTCCCCGCGGCGATACGCGGACACCGTCACGACGGCCCGCGCCTCGGCAATCTCGAGACGCCCGCGAAGCTCATCGGACGAAAAGCTATCGGCGACCGAGACGACCCGGCACCCAGCTCGCACAATCCCCAGATACGCGATCACGCACTCAGGAGTCATCGGCATATAAAGCGCGACGCTGTCGCCTGCGCGAAAACCGCGTGCGTTCAGGCCTCGCGCAAATCGATTGACTTCCCGATCGAGCCGGTCGTAGCTCATCCGCTCGATTTTGCCGTCCTGCCGACCGTAAACGATTGCGGTCTTGTCACCGGGGGCAGTGAAACAACTGCGTGAGATCTCGAGCTTTGCCCCAGGCAGCCATCGGGGGTTCTTGACGCCGTTGTCGAGATCGAGGATCCGCCGCGGCGCCGTACGGAAGACAATCCCGAGGCGCGCGATCACGCGTGACCAAAACACTTCGGGCTCATCGACACTCAATCGATGCAGCGCGTCGTAGCTATCGAGACCTAGCTCCGCTTGAAGAGACGACAGGTTCGAGTGCTGCTTCGACGCGTCGTCGGGCCACCAGGCGATGCGAGGCGCGCCGTCGGAGTGGACTCGGTCGGGCTGCGAGAACACGTCCCAGTCTTCAGAAAACGGACGCCGGACGCCGCGCCGGGCATCCTCCACGAGTCGGTGCCATGGATCCTCGAACGCTTCCATCGTTATCTCTGCTGACATCCATCTTACAACGCAACGTTGCACGCGGTGGTAAAGTACTTCACTGCAATGAACGAGCAACGTACTTACGACGCCATCGTTGTCGGGACCGGACAAGCGGGAAAACCACTCGCGAAGAGTCTCGCAAAAAGTGGCCTGCGCACCGCGATCGTCGAGCGCGATGACAAGGTCGGCGGAAGCTGCATCGTCTACGGCTGTACCCCGACCAAGACCCTGGTCGCGAGCGCGCGGGTCGCGCACCTCGCACGCAGGGGCGCGGATTACGGCGTCGTCACCGGCCCCATCTCCATCGATCTCACTCGGGTCCGTGAGCGCAAACGCGCGATCGTCGACATGTTCAGCGGCGGGAGCCAGAAGGGACTCGAGCGTCAGGAGAACGTCGAGCTCATCTTCGGCGAGGCCAGCTTCACCGGAGCGCACGCGATGCGCGTCGGCGACGATCTGGAGCTCAGCGCAGACAAGATCTTTTTGAACACCGGCACCCGTCCGGCGGTTCCTCCGATTCCAGGGCTCCCCGACGTACCGTTTCTGACGTCCGGTTCCCTGATGGAGCTCGCCGACGTTCCCGAACATCTCCTGATTGTTGGCGGCGGCTACATCGGCGTCGAGTTCGGCCAGATGTTTCGACGTTTCGGCGCCCGCGTAACGATCGTGCAACGCGCAAACCGGCTATTACCGCGCGAAGACGATGACGTCACCGCCGCCATCCTCGAGATCTTCCAAGAAGACGGCATCGAGGTATGCCTCTCATCGACACTGAAGCGGGTCTCCCGCAACGGCGAAGGGCGCACATCCGCGACGATCGAGACTCCGGACGGTGAGCGTCAGCTCGAGGTCTCCGAAATCCTGCTCGCTGCCGGCCGCGCGCCCAACAGCGACCGGCTGAATCTCGACGCCGCGGGCGTTGACGTCGACGATCGGGGCTTCATCCCCGTCAACGACCGACTCGAGACCAACGTCGACGGTATTTGGGCGCTCGGCGACATAGTGGGCGGCCCTGCGTTCACTCATATTTCCTATGACGACTACCGCATCGTCGAAGCGAACGTCCTTCGCGGAGAGAGCCGATCGACGGCAGGTCGCTTGGTGCCGTACACCGTCTTCATGGATCCCGAGCTCGGTCGCGTCGGCCTCACCGAGCGAGAAGCTCGAGAGCAAGGGATTGACCACCTGGTGGCCAAGATTCCGATGACCCATGTGGCGCGTGCTTTGGAATCCGACGAGACCCGAGGGTTCATGAAAGCGATTGTCGATCGAGATTCCGAGAAGATACTCGGCTGCGCCATCCTCGGTGTCGCGGGCGGCGAAATCATGACCGTCCTCCAAGTAGCGATGGCCGGTGGGCTGCCCTACACCGCAATCCGAGACGGCGTCTTCGCCCACCCAACCTTCTCCGAGTCGCTGAACAACCTCTTCTTGCGCCTCGCCCGCTCTTAGCGGGCGATTTGGCCGGGTTTCAGCGGTTGTTGTAGGGTTCGAGGCTCGTCGGGGTAGAGCTCGCCGACGTAGCTTTCGTAGCCGTTGTAGACGGGCGTTGGGAAGGGCTCTTGGTCATCGAGCCAATAGGACTGTCCTTGACTCCAGCGCGGGTGCGGGATGAACGGGTTGACGTTCGAGATGAAGCCGTATTCATGCGGCTGGATTTGCCAGAAGGTTTCGGGCTCGGCCGAAAGGAGCTCGATTTTGACGATGGCCTTGGGGTTTTTGTAGCCGTACTTCCAGGGAACAGCGATTCTCACCGGTGCGCCGTGTTGTTTCAACAGCGGCTTGCCGTACACGCCGGTGACGACGAACGCGAGATCGTTCATCGCCTCGTCCAGCCGAAGCGCTTCTCGATAAGGCCAGGGATAATGGCCAGCGGCGACGACGCCAGGCATTTGATTTCGCTTGACGGCGCTTTCGAAGCGTACGTACTTCGCCGAAGCTTTTGGCTCGACACGCTCGAGTAGTTTCGCGAGCGGAAATCCCGTCCAGGGAACGTTCATCGCCCAGCGTTCGACGCAGCGAAAGTGGTAAATCCGCTCTTCATGGTCGAACGCGAGGAGATCATCGAGATCCAATGTAGCCGGCTTGACGCACTCACCTTGGATCTCGATCTTCCACGGTTCGACTTCATAGTCCGCGGCATGTTCCCACACGGGCCCACCGCGCCCGGGCAGAAACTCATAGAAATTGTTGTGAGACGCGGCGGCCTCGCGGGTGGTGAGACCTTTGGGCCCGATGTCTGCGGGAACGCCAAAGCTCTCGTTACGGCGCGCGGGGAACACGTCGTCGTTTTCGTACGGAACCGCGAGGAGCTCGGGTTCCTTTACG
>CAMYKY010000064.1:25938-29716 GCA_947259165.1 uncultured Acidobacteriota bacterium
CCTTTACGGCCGCCGCAAACAGCGAAGAGCCGCTCGCGATGCCAACACCCAGAGCGGAGAGAAACCGCCGGCGGTCGAAGAACACCGATTCGGCCATGACCCCGCGAGAAAGTATTTTGGATTCGAAGGCTCGTGCCATGGCAATTCCTCCTGCGCGCCTGTGCGGAGGATGTTAACAGCTTCAGCGGCCGCTGAGCGCGTGCCAGGATTGCAACTGCCGGCGGTCCCACCCCACACCTGCCAGAACGCCGAGCAAACCCATCACCAGGATGGCCGCTGTATGCCACGTCACCACGTGGGTCGTATGCGACATGCCGCAGTGGAGCCGATAAATGCCTTCGGCCACCAGGCCGCCACCTACCCCTGCGAGAAGACCGGCGATCTTGGGGCGAAGCGGCAGACCGCGCGACAGAAGCCACAACACCAAGAGTACGGGCGGGACGCCCAGGATCGAGATACGCCAAAAACACATCGCCTCGGTTTGCCAGGTCACTGGCGCTGCGAGGCCACTGTAGGCGAGCGTCCAATACGCGCCTCCCAATTGGAGCGCCACCGCGCCCATCGGGAGCACAATCCACGACATCCAGCTCACGGTGGATTCCGGCGAGCGCTGGGTGAGCGCCATGATGAGAACGACATAGGCGGCAACGACCATCAGAGTCGCCGGGCCCCACAGCGCCCAACCACCGATGGCCGCCGAGTCGCTCCGGAGTCCGTAAACGGCCAAGACCACACTGAGCAACAGGAGGGCTACCGGGATCGTGATCAGGGCGCTGATCCACGCCGGCCTCAATGCGGTCACCGGCTCCAGGTCTCGCGAGACTTCGTCTCGCACGTGCTCGAACGAGCTATCTCGAATCATGGGAGCCTCCACCGCTCGGAGTCTCGCTCGAGAGCATGTCTCGAAGCGCGTTGATGGCGCGGTAAGCGCGCAGCTTGGCGGTTCCCTCGCGAATGCCGAGCATCGCGCCGATTTCCCCGAAACTGAATCCCCATACGTGATGCAGCAACACGGCTTCGCGCCGATCGTCGCCGAGTCGCGCCAGGGCGTTGCAAATGGCAGCGCGGGTTCCGAGCTGTTCGATAGCCGGCGGCACCGGGATTTCCGGGAGCTGTTCGAGCTGACCCGTCTCGAACTTCGCCCGTCGTGCGCTCGCCCGACGCTCCATCAAAAAAACGTGCCGCGCGATCGCGAAAGCCCAAGGCTGCACCGGTCGGGGCGGTACGTACGTTCGTCGCGACCGATGGATCTGAAGAAATGTTTCCTGAAGTAGGTCCTCGGCCAGCATGGGATTCCACGTGAGCCACGACAAGTAGCCGCGAAGCTTCGGCGCCAATTCTGAGTACAGCTGCTCGAACGCGCTCAGCTCGCCCCGTTGGTAGGCGATCATGCACGCGCTCAACTCCGAGTCGCGTCCTGTGGCCTCGCTCACGATCGACCCCATTATGGCGCAAGCCCGACTTGCTCATATTCCCGATTTTCGTGGATAAGAGGGCGAGCGTCTATGCAGGCCTTCACACCACTTTCGACCGGAGCTACCAGCCCAGAATCTCCCCCGAAAAAACTGTAACCAAACCCCTCGCTCCGGCAAAAGACTCTATGAACGCCGTGCCACGCGTTCGGAGAGAAAGGGAGAGCGATGAAGTTACCAGACACGAAGAGCCTACGAGATTTCACTCTTTTCGAGGACCTCGACCCAGACGAGCTGTGCGAGCTCCAGGCCCACACTCAGACGCGTATCGCGCCGAAGGGACGATTTTTGTATTTGCCCGGCGATGAATCCGACGCGGTGTATTTTCTTGCGGCAGGCCGGGTCAAGATCTCGCGGCTCTCTGACCAGGGTAAGGAGCTCATTCTGAGAATTGTCGAACCCAAAGCGGGCTTCGGCGAGGGAGGGGTTTTAGATGGAAGGCCCCGTGAAACGGTGGCCGAGGTTCTCGAGCCCGCGACGACCCTTGTCGTTCCGGCCAAGGCGTTCCGCGCGGCGCTCACCCGAAAACCCTCCCTGTTGATGAAACTCACGCAATCCATGGGACGGCAACAGCAGCGGCTGGAAAAACGCCTCATAGACGTCGTCTACAAGAACGCGCCGCAGCGTCTCGCTGATCTGCTGCTGGAGCTCAGCCGCGACTATGGAGTCCGTGACAGTCGCGGGATTTTGTTGCGCATCAAGTTGAGTCAGTCCGCTCTTGGGAACCTACTGGGCGTCAGCCGCGAGATCGTCAATCACACGTTCTCCGGACTCCGGCGTCGCGGGGTGATCGCCGTTGCCGAAGGACGGGTCATCATCCAAAACCCGGAAGCCCTCGCCGACCTCGCCGCCTGATCCGGTCTGACCCGACGTCGCAAATCCATGCTAAGTTCCGCCTCCAGGAGGCGGACATGAGATTTCACACACTAGGGGCGCTGGCCATTGCTGTTGCTCTCGTCGCTGCGGCGACCCACGCGCAAGAGGCCGTGGTCACGATCGGCGGAACGGGGCGACACTGCGGTGAAGACCCGGGCTGCATCAACCGACTCCACCCCGAGATCCCGATGGCGGCTCGCGCGATACCGGGCCAGATGCTTTTGTTCAAAGCGCGCAACGCCAGCGATTTCAACCTCGACCCCGCTAGCTCCTACGTCGACCCTCGGATCGGCGATCCTGAGATCGGCACCGTGCACCCTCTCGCCGGACCGGTCCACATCGAGGGGGCGGAGCCAGGCGACGTTCTCGCGGTCACCCTTCTAAACATCGACCCGGGACCGTACGCGTACACCTCGGTTAGCTCCGCCGGTTTCGTCTCGGATCACGTCTCAGGCTCGCTTCGTGTGTTGTGGAAGCTCAATGACAGTGTGGCTGTAACCGACGACATCCCTGGTGTGCGCGTGCCGAACGCGAGTTTTCCCGGCATCATCACCGTTCTGCCTGGACGTGAGCAGCTCGACGCGATGTTGGAGCGTGAGCGAGAGCTCTCTGACGCAGGTGGCGCAGTACGTCGCCCTCACGCGCTCCACGCCTCACCCGCTGAAGTCTGCGGTCCGGAAGGAACCCACAAGGATGAGTGCCTCCGAACCATTCCACCCAGAGAGCATGGCGGCAACATGGACATTCGCTACCTTCAGGTCGGTGTCACGGTTTTTCTGCCGTGCTACGTCGAAGGCTGCGGGCTGGCGATCGGCGACCCTCATTTCGCGCAAGGCGATGGCGAAGTTTCTGGCACCGCCATCGAAATGGACGCCGATTTCACCGTGACCACACGCCTCATCAAAGACGGCCCCGCTCTTCACCGCGGACCGCACTACGAAGGTCCGGCGCATGTCCTCGACATCCCTTCACGACGCTTCTACGCCACCACCGGGTTTCCGCTGAAAAACGAGGGAGAGATCCCGCCCGACATCGAGTATCTGCAGTCCGAGAAAATCGCCGGGCTCCGAAACCTGTCCAAAGACGTGTCTCTCGCCGCGCGCAACGCGCTGCTCGAGATGATCGACTACATGACCGAGACCTACGGGCTCACCGCGGCGCAAGCGTACGTGGTCGCGAGCGTCGCCGTGGACCTTCGCATCGGCCAGCTCGTCGATGCCCCGAACGTCGGCGTCACCGCGATCTTGCCCCTCGACATCTTCGTAAACCGATAGTCACCAAAGAAAAGGGGACAGGTACAATTTATCTTCTTGCGCTGCAACGTAATAAATTGTACCTGTCCCTGATGAATCCCCACAAATTCTATTTCGATTCGCGAGGCTCTGTGAGCAACTGTGATTCAACGTTCTCCTGCTGCAGAGAATTCCCCC
>CAMYKY010000065.1 GCA_947259165.1 uncultured Acidobacteriota bacterium
CCGGGCTCGCTCCGCTCGCACATGTGCACAGTGTTTGCTCAATGCGACCTCACTCTTCGTTCGGCCGCCTGCCGCCTCGCTCCTCCCGCCTCCGCCCTCCGGGCTACGGCGAGGTCCCGACGAAGCCTTGGCGAAGTCGGGCGCTCCGCTCGCACAGTGTGCACCGCTCTTTTCGCGCACCCCGCTACAGGGCGCTCGACCAAACGATGCGGCCGTTGACGAGGGTCGCGGCCGCAGAGCCGGTGAGCTCCCATCCGGCGAACGGAGTGTTTCTGCCGCGGGATACGAAAGTCTCTGGGTCGACGCGAACGTGCTTTTCGAGATCGAGCAACGTGACGTCAGCGGGTGCGCCCACTTTGAGTGTCCCACCTGGCAATCCGAGAACGCGCGCGGGACCCGTCGACATCAGTTCTACCAAGCGGGACAGTGAGATCACGCCGGGCCGCACCAGACGGTCCAGACAAAGCGATACCGCAGTCTCGAGGCCGACGATGCCAAACGGAGCGTGGTCGAAGTCCTCGGCCTTCTCGTCCGCGTGATGGGGCGCGTGGTCCGTCGCGATAGCGTCCACGGTCCCGTCGGCGAGGCCTTGGAGGAGCGCCGCACGGTCGCTCTCGGTAACGAGCGGCGGTTTCATTTTCGCGGACGTGTTGTAGGAGCTCACACTCTCGTCGGTCAGGATGAGATGGTGGGGCGTTACTTCGCAGCTGACGGGGAGGCCGCGGGTCTTGGCTTCTTGGACGCGCCGCAGCGCGCCGCTCGTCGATAGGTGAGCGACATGGAATCGTGCGCCGGTGAGCTCGGCGAGCACGATGTTCCGATCGACCGAGATCTCCTCCGACGCTCGGGGGATGCCTCGAAGGCCGAGCGCCGTCGACCAGTAACCTTCGTTCATCACGCCACCGGGATGGAGCTGCGGCGTCTCGCAGTGCTCGATGACCGGGATGTCGAATATCGTGGCGTACTCCATTGCACGCCGCATGACGTTGATGTCTTCCACCGGGAGGCCGTCATCCGACATGGCGACGGCTCCTGCCTCGACCATTTCTCCCATTTCGGAGAGCTCGGCGCCCTTCATGCCCCTGGTAAGCGCCCCGATGGGGTAGATGCGAGCCCTATTCGCCTGGGCTGCCTTTCTGAGGATGAACTCGGTGACGGCTGCGCTGTCGTTCGGGGGGTCGGTATTGGCCATCGCCGCGACTGCCGTGAAACCGCCGGCCACGGCTGCATGCGATCCGCTGGCGATCGTTTCTTTGTACTCGAAACCCGGCTCTCGAAGGTGGACATGGATATCGATAAAGCCAGGAACAGCGACGAGTCCTTTGGCGTCGAGCACTTCATCGGCGCTGCCGGCGCCACCCACTGCGGAGCCGACCGACTCCACGAGCCCGTCCTGGAGGACGAGGTCTGCAACCTCGTCGATGCCCTGACTCGGGTCGACGACGCGAGCTCCACGAACGACCAGTCGGCTCACGCGCGTGCTCCCTCTGGAGGTTTGTCTTGACCGAGGCCGCCGTGCCCGCCGGTCAGCAAGTAAAGGACAGCCATCCGCACGGCGACGCCGTTCGTGACTTGGTCGAGGATGAGCGAATACGGGCCGTCGGCCACGCTCGAATCGATTTCGAGACCGCGGTTGAGCGGCCCCGGGTGCATGATGATGGCGTCGGGTTTCGCGCGCTCGACACGAGCCACGGTGAGGGCGTATAGCCGAAAATACTCGCGCACCGATGGAAAGAAGGCACCTTCCATTCGTTCCTTCTGGACGCGCAACATCATCACGACATCCGCGTTCGCGATCGCGTCGTCCATTGTCGGCGCCACCTCCGCGCCGAGCTTGGCGACGTGCGGCGGGATGAGCGTCGGCGGTCCGGTAATGATCACGTGGGCTCCCATTTTTGTGAGTAGGCGGAGGTTCGAGCGGAACACACGGCTGTGCAGCAAATCTCCCACGATGACGACTTTGAGCCCTGAAAGCCTCTTCTTGGCTTCGCGAATCGTATACGCGTCGAGAAGACCTTGGGTCGGATGCTCGTGCATTCCATCCCCGGCGTTGACCACCGCTGCATCGACTCTTTTCGCGACCGCGTGAGGGGCGCCAGAGGACCCGTGTCGCATGACGATCACATCGGGAGACATCGCTTGAAGGTTCCGAACCGTATCGAGAAGGGTTTCGCCTTTCGATACCGAGCTTCCCGAGGCGCTCACGTTGATGGTGTCCGCGGATAGCCGTTTCCCCGCAAGCTCGAAAGAGACTCGTGTTCTGGTGCTCGGTTCGAAGAAGAGGTTGATGACGGTTCGGCCGCGAAGGGTCGGGACTTTCTTGATGGTCCGTTCGCTCACATCTTTGAACGATGTTGCCGTATCCAGAATGAGCTCGATCTCCCCGGGACTCAGACTCTCGATATCGAGGAGGTCTTTGCTAGCGAGCTTCATTCGGAGAGAACCACTTCGTCACTTCCGTCTTCTTCGTCAATATGGACGTGCACGGTCTGTTCGCGGGTCGTCTCGAGCGTCGCACCGGAATAGTCCGCGTGAATCGGCAATTCGCGCCATCCACGATCGACCATCACCAGGAGCTGTAGGGTTTTCGGCCGGCCGAAGTCGATGAGAGCGGTAATCGCGGCACGGACCGTTCGGCCGCTGTAGAGCACGTCGTCTACGAGCACGATCCAGGCATCGTCGACGGCGAAAGGAAGCTCTGTACGGCGAACGATGGGCTGTTCTGCGATCGCGGACAGGTCATCGCGATACAGCGTAATGTCGAGTACTCCCAAATCCGGCCGCTGGCCGGTCGACGCTTCGATGAGCTTCGCAAGCCGCTGAGAGAGCGGCACGCCCCGAGTCCGGACCCCGACCAGAGCTAATCGTCCGTCGAAGCCACGGGTCTTGTCGACGATCTCCCCCGCAAGACGCTCGAGCGTCTGCTCGAACGCGGAAGCGTCCATGACCCGGGTATCTGCCACGGCGCGAATTCTATCATTGCTTTTTCACCACGGAGCCACGGCGGGTGGGCGGCGCAGTGCTCGAAACCAAATCAGCGCCCGATGCAAGCCGAAGATCTTGTGGGATTGTTCAGTACCTGTCCCCTTTTCGCCGCGGTTCCGTGGTGAATCTTTTACTCGGGGACCTCGAGCTCAGGGATGGCGTCGAGGGGGGACCAGTCGTCGGCATCGGCGCGGCGAGGTTCGATTAGGAAATTGTGATAAGACGAGATGAACGTCACTGGCTGGGTTCGTACCAACTCGTCCTCGAGTGCGTCTGCGCGGAGCTTGCCGGGCATGTCCCGGCCCAACGGCAGGCCCATCAAGTACAGCAGTGTCGGCGTGACATCGAGGACGGACGCTCCCTGGATCTTGGCGCCCGGCGCAATGCCGGAGCCGTAGAGAATGAGGAGCCCATCGGGTGAGTTTTCGTGAAATCCAGAAAGATGGGGGTTTCCCCGGAACGGTTCGACAATGCGGCGGATGATCGGTAGGGGCTCCATGCCGTGACCCGACACCACGACGATCGTCTCGTTGGCGCGACGGGACTGAATGTAGCCACCGAGGATCGAGTCGAGATGACGGTAGTAGGATTCGACCGTTCGTCCGTATTTGCGAATCTCTTCGTCGCTGACATTGCCGAATCGTTCGGGTTGGTGATACCGGGTGAAGTAGTGACCGATCGCGTCGAGGCCGAAGAAGTAGATCGCGAATACCTCTGGGTCTATCTCGTCACGTAGGAGCGTCCCGATCGCTTGATACGTGGTGTCGTCGGCGAGAGCGCGGCGGAGCTCGGTTTGCCACGGAAAACCGTCGTCGATGAGGACCGACCTGTCGACGAAAGGGTTCAACGTTTGCTCGTCGAGCTGTTCCGGCAACACAACGTACGGGCTCAACCGTTCGAACAAGTCGTCAGGGTAGGTAAGATCCGGAAGCGGCGGATCGAATCGCTCTCGGACCTGGCGATGGAAATACTCCGAGATCACGAAACCCTCGAGCTCCTCCGCCGGGTACGTGCCCCACCACCGCAGTAGCCCCACCTTGACGCCAAAGCGGCTGAGAATGCTCCAAAACGGTTGGGTTCGCCGAAGCGATGCGGTGACAGCGCTGCGATCCACTGCGCCGATGCGGTCGAGGGCCGGGAAGTCGAGTCCGCGAGGCTGTAGGGAGAAGTGAGCCTCCACGAATGGAAAGCGGTAGCGATAGAAAGCTTTGAGGCCGTGCTGCCGCGGCAATTTTCCGGTCGCGAGGCTCGTCCAAACGGCGAGGGACTCCGTGGGGTACAGCGTTCTTATCGCGCCAGACGCGCCTCCCTCGATGAGCCGCGCGAAGTTGGGTAGTTTGCCTTCCGCCACCGCGGGGAGGACGTAGGACATCGATGCCGCTTCGATGCCGATAATGGTCAAACGGCGCGACGAAGTGTTCTCCTCGAGTGGCATCCTCGGAACCACGTCCTCCGCGTTTGGCTCCGGGCGTAGGATGAGGGGGAGCGCGACGGCAGCGACGAGAAAGAAACCGGAAACCGCGTAGCTCGCAAGGAGACCCCGCCGTCCAAACGAGTAATGGAACAAGGCGACCACGAGGAGGACGCCTGCCGCGGCGGTCACGACCGTCGCCGCGATGGCCACGACGCGCAACGTCTCGGGCGGGATAAACTGCCGAAAACTCAGGAGATTGAGCCAGAGAAGGCCGGCTGCTGCGGCGAGCGCCAACATGACGAGCCAGGTGAGCACCCGGTACGAGAGCCACGCCGGACCGAGCGGCTTGCCGCGAACGGTTTCGACAGCATACAGAAGCAGCCAGAATGCCAAGCATGATGCTATCCCATACGTTGCAGCGAAGGTTCCCCACACCGACAAGACGTTCGCCCACGTGTGCGGGACGTCTGGATTGAGGAGGAATACGCATTCGGCCAAGAGAAGGGCGACGACTTGGCCGGCGACGAGGCTATTCGTTAGTTTGCGCATTCGTTCGGCTATCGGCTATCGGCAATGGGCGTGGTTCGCGCGTTGCGCTCATGGTTGCTTCTCGTCGCGGAGAAGTCTCAGTTTTTCGAGTAGGTTTTGCATGTCAGGGGGGAGGGGAGCTTCCCATTTCATAGGTTTGCCGGTTGTTGGGTGCTCTAGTTCCAGGGTGGCGGCGTGGAGGGCGGGGCGGGGGAACTCGCGCAGTTCGCGGAACTCGGCGTGGCTCATTCCAGTGGGTGGTTTCGTGGGGGCTCCGTAGTCGTTGTCGCCCACCAATGGGTAGCCCGCTTCGCTCAGGTGGACTCGGATCTGGTGGGTTCGACCGGTGTGAATTCGGATCGAGAGCAGGGAGCTGGCGGGAAGACTCTCGCGCAATTGGATTTCGCTCAGTGCAGGCTTGGGCCGGTGAGTTCGGCTCGATATCTTCGTCCGGTGGTTGCGGTCACGCCCGATAGCGCGATCGATCCTGAGCTCGTTCGGGGTCACGCCGTGGACGATACCAAGATAGTTTTTCTTCACGACGCGCTCCTCGAATTCGGCCACCAGGCGGCGATGGGCACGGTCGCTTTTGGCGACGACGACAACGCCAGTCGTTCCGACGTCGAGTCGGTGAACGATACCGGGGCGCTCCACGCCCCCGATGCCGCTCAAGTCGTTGCAGTGGGCCAAGAGTGCGTTGACCAGCGTCCCTGCTGGGTGACCGGGCGACGGGTGAACGACCATGCCCGCCGCCTTGTCGACGACGACGAGATCTTCGTCCTCAAACACGATCGTGAGTGGGATGTCTTCCGGCTCGGGTATCGCCCGAACTGGCGCCGGAACCGTGACTTCAATCGACTCCCCCTCGCGACAAAGTCTCGACGCGCGCCCAGGGTTGCCATCAACGCGTACGAGTCCGTCATCGATCCATTTCCTGACCTGAGCCCGGCTGACGTCCTCGAGCTGATTCGTCACAGCGACGTCCAGCCGCAAGCCGACTTCTTCTGTGCCGACGCGCCACGGCCGCGTGGTGGGTGCTTGTTTTTCGACTACCAGGCTGACCTCGTGCCCGTGCCCGTGCTTGATTGCGCGTCGACTGTGTTGTTCAGCAGGTTCGCAACGAAGCTCACGCTGTACGGTTTTGAGGTTGTCGGCGCAGCGTGAACAGCGCCATGACTGCGATCCCCAACAAGACCGTTGCAATGATTTGGGACGTCGATACTGCGCCGCCGAATGCGAACCCGCGATCGAGATCCCCACGATAGTGCTCGATGACGACCCGCGCTACGGAATACATGGCGACGTAGCTCCAAAATATCTGACCATCGAATTTCTTCCGGGTCGTCATGTAGATGAGAATTCCGAAAATCGCGAACTCGACGATGGATTCGTACAGCTGAGTCGGGTGCAAAGCCATCCCGAGAGGAACGCCAACGATTTCCTTCGCGTAGGGGTCGGTGAAGGTCACGCCCCAGGGCATCGTTGTCGGCCGGCCATAACAGCAACCGGCGCTGAAACATCCTAGCCGACCGATGGCGTGTCCAAGCGCGACCGACGGCGCGAGAATGTCTGTCGTGAGCCAAACGGAGAGCTTGTGCTTGCGGAAGAACCAAATCGACGTCAAAACGGCGGCGACGAGACCCCCGTAGAAGACGCCGCCCGAGCGGACCAGGCTCCAAGGGTCGTGCTGGTAGTGCTGCCAGTCGACGATCAGCAACAGGAGCTTCGCGCCGACGAGCGAGGACACGAGGATGTAGAGGCCCAGGTCCATGATGAGATTGGCCTCGTAACCGAAGCGCTTGCCTCGCATTGCCGCGACCTTCAACGCGACCAGAAAACCCGTCGCGAGCAGGAAGCCGTAGGTGTGAAGGATTGCGTGGAACTGGAAGCCGAAAAGGCTTATCTCACCAAAGTCGAACAGTTTCGGGAACAAAGTCTACGTTACTCCTCCCCCGGGCTCGCGGGCGACTCGGGTGTCGTGCGCGGGCTGGGGTCCGTCATCGCGGCGACGAAAGCTGTCCAAAAGCAAGAGGCCCACGCCGATGCAGATGCAAGCGTCGGCCACGTTGAACGCCGGCCAGTGGGTGTCCTGGTAGAAGACGTCGACGAAATCCACGACGTATCCAAGTCGGATTCGATCGATGATATTACCGAGCGCGCCGCCCAGAATGATGGTGAGTCCGATTCGGGTCCATTTTTCGTCCTGTGGAGATTTCAGCGCGTAATACGTCACGGCACCCATGGCGCCAACGGAGAGCAGCGTCACCAGCGCGGCTTTGTAGGGAATGTCAGTGCGGGACAGTAACCCGAACGCCATACCTGAGTTGCGCACGAGGGTGAAGTGCATAAACCCGGAAATCAACGGCACGGACTGCCCAAGTCCAAGCGAGCTCGTGACCCAAGCCTTGGTGACCTGATCCGCCGCAACGACGAGGAAAACCAAAACGAGGAGTCGCGGGAGGTTGGCTCGCCACGGGTATGCCACTGAGGCACTTTCAGTCGTCATGTGAGTGTGCTCGCACCAGACTAGCACTCCGATCCCGACTTTATCAACGAGACAAGGATTTTCGAGTCACCCTGAGCTGCTCTATATCTTTGTCGGAAGGTGAGTTATTCCGTTGCGTTAGCAATATGTTCTGTCCCGATGATAAACTTGTAAAGTTGTTCCGCCTTCCGGAAGGCGCACTCTGGCCGTGCGAAGCTTCGATCTTCGCCCACCTGCCGTTTGAGAACCGCGAGCGTTCATGGCTGAGACACAATCCTCTATTCTCATCGTCGACGACGATTCCGAGGACCTATCGGCGCTCAAAGGCGCGCTCGAATCGCTGGGATGCGAGCTTCACACGGTGTCGGACCCGCACGATGTGCTTCCCGCGGTATATCGGGAACAACCCGATGTCGTGGTGTTGGACGCACTCTTGCCGGGGTTGTCCGGATTCGATCTCTGCAAACAAATCAAGACCGATAGCGAGCTGAAGAACATCCAGGTCGTCATCATCACTGGCGTCTACTTGCGGCAACAGTACCGCCAAGAGGCGCTTCAGCAGTTCAAGGCGGACGGTTTTCTCACGAAACCGTTCCGAGCCCCTGAGCTGCAACGCCTCGTCGTCGAGATGCTCTCCAAAAAGACCCGCAAACCGCAGGCCAGCTTTCTCAGTCGCCTAGGGCTCCCGGCCGGGTCTCAATCCCAGGACTCGAAAAAACGAGGGTTGTTCGGAAGGCTCTTCGGCAAAGAGGATCCAGCGTCGACGCGCATCGCTCCAGTTCCTCGGAGCCGCGTCGAGGGTCGGCCGCAACCGAAACCTCTCGGCAATTCCTCTTTGGCTCCCGAGGGAGAACCCGAGGTTGCGAAGCCGGAGCCCACCCCGACGAGCGTGCCCGGCGTCATATTTCCCACATCTGCGGTGTCGTCACCACCCGCTGCCGGGGAGGTAGAGGTTGCGAAATCGCGTCTTCCGGAGACTGAGGTCGAACCCCAAGCGAAGGACGAACAGACAACGGCGGGAGTCTACTCTGACGCGAAGGAGACGATGAACGCGGGACCGGCGTCCACAGACGAGGACGCCCCGGATGAGAACCAGGCGCCAGAGGTTTCCGAGCTCCCTGAGACCGAGGGCCCACCGAGCACCAAAACGACCAGCCCTGCGCCTGCCGTGGCTGCCTCTGCAGGTGAAACTCCGGCTAACGAGTTGGACAACGAGGAGAGGGCGAAAACGCAAGCCGTTGAAGCTCTAGATCTCGACAACGCTACGGTCGCGGACAGCGGGAGGACGATCGAGTGGACCACGGAGAAGCCGCCGCCGGCCGCCCCGAAACGGGTAGAGAGCCAACAGGCTTCCGCCGAGCTCGTTCCAGGATCGATGACGGAGCAACCCCGCGCGAAGACAACCCCGCGAGCCGAAGAAAAGCTCCAGGCGACGAGCGAGCCCCACGTAGAAGAGAAGCCTGAGGAAGAGAAGGCTAAGGCCGAGGAAAAGCCCAAGGCGGAAAAGAAGTCCAAGGCGGAAAAGAAGTCCAAGGTGGAAAAGAAGCCCAAGGCGGAAAAGAAGTCCAAGGCGGGAAAGAAGTCCAAGGCGGAAAAGAAGTCTGCAGCGGACGCGAAGCCCGAGGCAGAGGAGAAGCCTGAGCAGGAGGATGGACCCGACCAGCAGGCCCCGGCCGCGGGGTCGGTCGAGGCTTCGAACAAGACCGCAGTGCGACGACCACAGCGCCGTGTGGGTGACGTCCCGGTTTATGACGAAGAGGACTTTCATTCCGAGCTCAAACGGGAGCTGTCGAAGTGCCGGCGGGTCGACCGACCGCTGACGCTGATCGTGATCCGGGTCGGTGACCTGGCTCAGATCGTTGAGTTGTTCGGCCGGGAGATCCGTGACGCTGTACTCTGGCACGTCGCCGAGCACGCGATGGTGTCGTTGCGCGAAGTCGATCTCGTTGGGATGATCTCTTCGAAGAACCTGGTTGCGTTGACGGCTTTTGCGTCGGACAAATACGGCGGCGGCCGTGTGGTCGCGCGCATGCGAAAATCCGTAGACAAATCTCCCTTTCGTGTCAGCGAAGAAATGCCGCCGATCGTTCCCGCGCTCGAGTTCGGCATCTCGAGCTACCCCGACGACGGCGATGACGCCGAAATCCTGATGACCCAAGCCTGCGACGACATCACCCAATAGCCACCCCGTAGGCACGGAGCCCACTGAGGGAACACGGAGACAAAGAGCCAAGTCTCGATGCAACCTCCGTGCATCGTGGTAAGGCTTTTGGATTTGGTATTATCCGGCGCGATGAGTGTCGAGATTAGAGACGTCGAGCGCCAGTCTGAGTACAAAGCGTGCGCGCAAATGCAGCTCGACGTCTGGGGGTTCCCCGAGATCGAGGTCGTCCCAGCAGGCTTCCTCATCGCGATGCACCACTACAGCGGGACGGTCATCGGAGCGTTCGACGGTGAGCGCATGGTGGGTTTCGTCTGTGGTTTCGGCGGTTGGGACGGTGGGCGGCCGTACCACCACTCGCACATGCTGGCGGTCCTGCCCGAGTATCGAGGGCAGCAAATCGGCGAGAACCTCAAATGGGCCCAGCGGGATCGAGTCCTCACCCAGGGCGTCGAGCTCATCAATTGGACTTACGATCCTCTGCAAGCGCCCAATGCGAATCTAAACATCAACCGACTGGGTTGCGTGGTGCGACGCTACATCGTGAATCTTTACGGGGTGAGCGACAGCCCGCTCCATGGAGGTCTTCCTACCGATCGATTCGAGGCAGAGTGGCACCTGAAGAGCGGGCGGGTTTCGAACGCGCGCGCGGGTCGTTGGAACGAATGGCCGGGCTGGGAGAAGTTGCCGCGAGCCAACCGCACCCGTCTCACTTCGGACAACTTGCTGACGTGCGAGGAGACGCTCGATGTGAACCTCGAGGTCGATGCGCTACTGGTCGAGGTCCCGATGAAGATCGCGGATCTGATGGCCCAAGACCGCGACCTCGCGCTCGAATGGCGGTATCAGGCGCGCACTCTTTTTCAGGAGTATTTCAAGAAGGGTTATCGCGTCGAAGGCCTCCATCGCGGCGAACTCAGCGCCTTTTACCGGCTCACGCGCGAGCTCGACGCCTCCGATTGAGCCGGTTACTTGCCGACCCAGCACGGCGTTCGCTTCTCGAGAAACGCCGTCATCCCTTCCTGAGCATCGAGCGCCATGGCATTCATGCTCATGACTTCTTTGGCGTAGTCGTAGGCTTTGCCCTGATCGAGATCTATTTGAGTATAGAACGCCTGCTTGCCGAGGGCGACGACAAGAGAGCTCGCATCGGCGACTTGCTGGCCGAGAGCTTCGGTTTCTTCACGGAGCTTGTCGTGAGCAACGACGGTATTGACGAGGCCCCAATCGCTTGCGGTGGCCGCGTCGATGGGGCGTCCGGTCAGTAACATTTGCATCGCACGCTTTCTCCCGATCGCCCGTGATAGCGCCACCATCGGCGTGGTACAAAACAGACCTATCTTCACGCCGGGTGTTGCGAATCGGGCCTCTTCGGCCGCGACTGCGAGATCGCAGGTCGCAACGAGCTGGCAGCCAGCCGCGGTGGCGATGCCTGGGACCTCGGCGATCACGGGCTCGGGAATCCCTTGAACGGTCTGCATCATTTCAACGCAGGTTTCGAAGACATGGCGCTGATGGTTGATATCTTTGTCGACCATCTCGGGCAAGTAGTGGCCGGCCGAAAACGCCGGGCCTTCCGCGCCGAGGATGATGACACGCACATCCGCGTTCGTGCTCAAGTGTTTGAGGCCGCGAGTGACTTCGTTCATCATTTCCACCGATAATGCGTTGCGCTTCTCGGGCCAGGCGAGGGTTAGTCGAGCGACGGGTCCGGTTGCTTCTATGCGAATTCGTTCATACGGCAAGACGCTTCTCCTTGATTACGAATCTTCGTTCGAGACGAACTGCTTCCACGTGGCCTCTGGTGAGGGGCGCGTCAATAGGCTCCCAATGACGAGACCGAGGATTGACGCGGTCGCTGCCGGGTAGATGATGTAGTCGTAGTCGAGCGGAAGCTGGAACAAGCCCAGATCCAGGTGGCCCATACCAGCGGTGGCGAGGGCACCAAACAAAATGGTCGTCGCGATCCCGAGCGCGATCGACACCACCCCCCCGGTGGGGGTCACTCGCTTCCATAAAAAAGCCGCGAGAAGCGCTGGGGTGACGGCCGCGCCGACCATGGTGTAAGCGTAGAGCGCCATGTCGAGAATGCTGGTAAACCGCGTGGTCACGATGTAGGCGACGATCGCGAGGACGACGATCATGGCTCGCTGGAAGAGGATGATGCCTTTCTCGCTGATGTCCGGGTTGATGAACCGTTGATAGATGTCGCGGGAGAAGTTTGTCGACGGGACCATGAGAAACGTCGTCGCGGTCGAGAACACGATCGCGACACTGCCGGCGAGCAGAAGACACCCCGCGACAACGGGAAGGTTGTTGCGGGCGAGTACGAGCAGGATCGTCTCCGTCGCACGGGCATCGAAGGTCCCATCGGCAGCTCTGAACGCCGTGTCGGTCCAATAGGTCCCTGCGGCGAAGATCGCGGTCGTGTCGAGCAACGTCTCTACCAGAATCACTCCCAGGATCATTCCGATAACCGCTTTGCGCGCGGCGGCTTCATCCTTCGCCGCAAAAAACTTCTGGTACATGCTGCTCTCGCCCAGAAGGAGGAAAAGCGTGGGCAGGAAAAGACCGAACGCCGCCGAAATACCAAGTCGTCCGGTCACCGTGAAATGCGTTGCGGGCAAAGTTTCAGTCAGCGTGGTCCAACCACCCGCGCCCGCTAGAGCGAGCGGTGCGGCGATGACGATGCTCACCAGGATAATGAGCCCGTTGAAAACGTCGAGCGACACGATGGAGAGCATTCCCGCTGTGACCGTAAACAAGATCACGAGGACGCAGATAATGGCCTTACCTTTGTCAGCATCGATAGCTGGATAAAGGATATTGATCAGCCGTCCTCCGCCGATGAACTGGTAGCCTGCGATCGTCAAGTAGGCGATCGTGATCGCGAGAGTGCCCAGCAAACGCGCGGCGGGGTTGTACCGCGTCTCGAGGAGATCGGGCACCGTGTATTGCGCGATACGCCGAACCCGGCCAGCCAGAAAGTAGACGATTGCGATCCCGACCCAAGCGCCGGCGCTCATCCACAGGGCGGAGAATCCTTCTCGAAAACCGCGCCCCGCGCCCGCGAACAGGCTCCCGGAGCCGATCCAGGTGCAAACCAACGTGCCCACCAGGAAATACCAGGGAACGTTTCGCCCGGCGACCATGAAGTCGTCTTGGGTCTTGACCTGGCGAGATCGATACAGGCTGACGGCGACCAGAAACGCAAGGTACCCAGCGACGACGACGACGTAGATCATTTGCCGATTCTAGTGCAGCTATTGGCTATCGGCTATCGGCTATCGGCTATCCGGTTACGCTTCGGCTAGCTCGGTCTTGAGTCGGGTTTTAGTGGGTTCGTCGGCCCAGGTGGAGTCGATAGCGTTTTCGATCAGCTTCTTGATTTCAGTCAGCGAAAAACTCAGCTCATTGGCGAGGGCGACGTACTCCGCGTCGAGTGACGTGTCGAACATCTTCGGATCGTCCGTGTTGACCGAGACCAGGAGTCCCTTGTCGAAGAAGGAGCGGATCGGGTGTTGTGCGAGGGTTTCGACGACTCCGGTCCGCAGGTTGGAGATCGGACACATCTCGATCGGAACCTTTTGCTGCAGCAGAAACTCGACGAGCTCAGGGTCTTCCGCGGCGCGGGTACCGTGACCGATTCGGTCAACCTTTAGGCAACGTAGCGCTCCCCAGACGCTGGCGGGGCCGGCCGCCTCGCCGGCGTGGGCAGTGGTGCGAAGCCCTAGCGAGCGCGCTTCGTCGTAGACGCCCTCGTAGGGTTCCGGTGGATGGTTGTGCTCCGAACCCCCGATCCCGATCCCGACGATCTGCATCGATTGCGTCCCGGCGATTTCCGCGAGCCAGCCCCGCGCGCGGTCGGGGCCGAAGTCGCGGGTTAGATCGGCAATGAGTCGTATCTCGATTCCGGCACGTTGCGAGTCGAGGCCTTTGCGCACCGCCTCGGTGATCCGGGCAACCTCGAGTCCGTGGAGTTCGTGGAAATCACCCGGCGAGTGGAATGCCTCGACGTAGCGGATGTTTTGGTGGGTCAGGTCCTCGGCAACAGCGGCGGCCATGAAAGTGAAGTCGTCGTACTCGCGGATAAATCCGTTTTTCCACATCCACGTTTCGAGGAAATGAGGAAAGTCTCGGTAACGGAATTTGTCCGCGAGAGTGGCGATGTCGGGCACCTCGTCGGTCGCGCCGTATTTCTTGACGAGCTCCCAGAGGGCCGGGAGCGGGATCGCGCCCTCCAGATGCAGATGAATCTCGACTTTGGGAAGGTTGCGAATTCGCTGAGAAAGAGTCACGGGACTCTCAGAGATTTCTTCTCGGGTTGAATGCGGCGGCGGCAGTCTCGGGCGCTTCCGGTTCCGGAGTGAAGTCTTCACCGGGGTTGATGAACCGATTGAGCTCGAGCCGATATTGTCGGTCGTAAAGCTCGCGGTAGCGGCCGTCCAGCGCGAGTAGTGTCTCGTGATTGCCTCTCTCGACAATCTCGCCATCTTCGATGACGAGAATCTGGTCGGCGCTGACGATCGTGGATAGGCGGTGCGCGATCACGAACGTGGTTCGTCCCGAGCGTAGCGTTTGCAGGCCGTCTTGAATGAGCGATTCGCTCTCGCTGTCGAGGCTCGACGTCGCTTCATCGAGAATCAGTATTTTGGGGTCGGCGAGGATCGCGCGAGCGATCGCGATGCGTTGGCGCTGGCCGCCACTGACTTTGACGCCGCGCTCGCCCACGACACTGTCGTAGCCGTCTTCGAATCCGACGATGAACTCGTCGCTGTGAGCGATTCGGCTCACCTCCCGAATCTCTTCATCAGTTGCCTGCGGTCTCGCATAGGCGATGTTCTCCGAGATCGTCCCATCGAAGAGAAAATTCTCCTGCAGTACGACGCCGACGTGTGATCGATAGTCAGATAACCGCACCGACTCGACGTCCTTTCCGTCGATGAGGACTCGTCCCGACTGCGGCCGGTTGAACGCGAGAACGAGACTGGCGAGCGTACTCTTTCCCGAGCCGCTCGAGCCGACGAGCGCCGTGGTCGTTCCGGAAGGGGCCTCGAACGAAATGTGTTTGAGAACCGGGACGCCTTCCTGGTAGGCGAAGCTCACGTCCTCGAAGACGATGTCCCCAGAGACGGCAGGAAGTGCCTCGCGCGAGTTGTCGTCCGCGTCCTCGGTCAATAGCGATCGGATCTCACGGATGCGGTCGAGTCCCGCGAACGCCTCGCTGAGCTGCGTGGAGATTGAAGAAATTTGAACCAGCGGGGCCGCCACGAGACCGGTGAAGAAGATGTACATCACGAAGTCGCCCAGAGTCATGGTGCCTGCCAGGATCGCTCGGCCACCCATCAGAATCATGAGAACGCCGACGACTCCGAAGATGAGCGTCGAGCCCGCCGAGATACCGGCCACGGCGGTGACGGACTTCTTGACGTTGTGGAACAACGCGTCGACGTTGGCGCCGAAGATCCCCGACTCGCGCTTCTCTGCGTTGTAGGACTTCACGATGCGGATCCCGCCGAGCGCCTCACCCAAACGGCCCGTGGCCGTCGCGTTGAGCGCGCCGCGTGCGCGGAACAACGGACGCAGCTTCATGAACGCGAGCGCCATCATCCCGCCAAACACCGCAAGAACGATGAGAGTGAGAGACGTCATGCGCCAGTTGAGGTAGAACAGCACCGTCAGAGCGACGGACGCCGTCAGCATGCCGCCGGCGAGCTGGACGAGTCCTGTTCCCACGAGATTGCGAATGCCCTCGGCGTCCGCCATGATCCTGGAGATCAGCTCACCGCTCTTGACCGAATCGAAGTACGCCGTCGGCAGCCGCAGGACGTGGTCGTGCACGGTTTTGCGCATCTCGGTGATCGCATGCTGCGCGGCGACACCGAGGATTTGAGAGTTAGCGAACCCCGCCGACGCTTGTATGAGGGTTGCGATGCCCACCGCGGTCGCTAGCGGGGCGAGGAGCTCGGCGCGACCATTCCCGATAACCTCGTCGATCAGATACTTCGACGTCGCCGGCAGGACCAGTGCCGCAAGCCGCCCGAACACCATCAGAACGAAGCCCAGGACGAGCCGGTATCGCCGCTGCCATATGATGTCCCGAGCCTCCCGCCAAACGACACGCTTGTCCTGCTGATCAGTCATTTGTGTAGCTTACACCAGAGGCTGATCAGGCCCCGTGACTGACACTGTTGAGGAAAATCGCTCCCGTTGCCGATTGATTGATGGTTGTGAGCTGAGTGTGGGGGAGGTGTAGTTCTGGAACGCCTGAGCTTCTGAGGCTGGTTTTGGGCCTCAGCTTCGGGCTTGGGGTTATCAAATCGAGAACGGGAACGGGAACGGAAACCTTCGTCTTCGGTTCCCAGCAGACGTCAGCTCATCAGGTGGCGTTGACTTGGCGGGTTGTGATAGAATCCGTCTCCCCCGATCAGATAACAATAATAAGGAGGAAGGCGTGGCTTCCAACTCCATTCGATATAAGGGCTTCACGCTGATCGAGCTCCTCGTCGTGATGGCCATCATTATCGTTGTCTCGGCTGCCTCGATCCCGATGGGGCTCAACTACGTTCGTCACTACAAGATAACGGGGGCCGCTCAGGGCGTGGCTGCCCAGGCGCAGAGGGCCCGGGCCCAAGCCGTCAAGCTCAACTCCTCCCGGGGCGTCCTGCTGAATTTCAACTACCCCGCGGGAGGGCAGTACCAGTACACGAGCCTCGACCCGGATCCCATGACTGGCAACTGGGATGGCGCGGTCTACCCGGAGAATCCCGGCGTGTTCGAGGTGGGCACGATCGCCTACGGCAGCGTTCCAGCGCCGCCCTCCAACGTCGTCGATCCGGATCCGGTGGCGGGCATTCAGTCGCCGCACGGCCTCCCGGTTGTTCTGGGGCAAGATTTGGGTTTTGATCCCGGAACCCGCAACGCGTTGCTATTTCGCGCGGACGGCTCGGTCTCGGCGGTGAACGCCGGCGGTCCTGCCGGCGGCGGCGCCCTCGTCCAAGACGGAAACGATTGGCTCGTGACGCTTCGGGACTCTTCGACGGGCCTGACTCGAGTCATCCGGGTCAGCCCGGGTGGTCGCGTTCGGCTCGACACCGTGAATTAGGGCTGGGAGGGAGAATCGAGATGACGGTATCGAATAGGATCCGCAGCGGCGAGAGTGGGTTCACGCTGATCGAAGTCCTGGTTTCCATCGTTATTCTGACGGTCGGGCTTCTTTCTCTCGCGCAAATGATGGTGTTGGCGACGAGCTCGAACACGCTGTCGGGACGCATGACGTCCTCGTCGGCCTTGGCTAAGGAACAGCTCGAGAGGCTGAAGGCGGCTCCGTACTACACGGACCCCAGAGCACAGACGCGCAATCCGATGCTCGCCGATGGCGGCGACATCGACGCCACCATCGGTGGCTACGTCCAGTACTACGATGCTGACGGGATCCCGACAGCCGGCGCCGGTGGGGCCATGTACGAAGTGCGCTGGGAGATCCAGACCTTCCCGAGCCCATTGCCTCTGTCGATGGTTCAAATCCGTGTTCGCTGTCTGCCGGCGGCAGGGATGCAGGATCAGTTTGCAATTATTGGTGAAGCGCGGTTCACGACGTTTCGAACCGCCAACGTTGGTTAGTTATTCATATCCTCACGATAGATCGAGGTGTTTCAACGATGCGCTCAACAAGATCCGTGACGAGAGTGAAAGAGGAAGGCTCTGCCTTCGTGATTTCCGTCCTGATACTGTTCGTTTTGTCCGTTCTCGGGATCGCGCTCATGCTGACGACCACCACCGAGAAAGACATCGCCGCCAACTACCGATGGGGCGAGCAGGCGTTTTTCAACGCGGACGCGGCGCTCGAATATGGCAAGAACATATTGGCGGCGTACCTCGTAGCAGCCAACGACTTCGCGGCCATTCTTCCACCGCCGCGCTTGGACGTGACCGTTTCGGACTCGTCGGCGCCGTGGGGGGACGCGATTCCCGAGCCGGGATGCGACCCCGCGAGCCCGGGGTGTCGGGACTACCAATACTACGCAGACCGTTGCCCTCCCGGTGGCGCCGACTGCGTGCGGGTCTATATCGGGCGCGTTCTTCGACGCAGCGATGGCACGCTCGCCCAGTATGATTTCCGCTTGCCAGGCGCTGCGGTTGCAGGCGATTTGAACGGCGACGGCACGGCCGACTTGGAAGGTACGACGACGTTGTGGGTACGCCGCCCGATTGTCGGCCTTCAAGACTACGGGGCTCCGAGCGCCGATTTCCCGACGGGGTTCAACGACCGGGTCATTCTCACCGCCGAAGGCACCGCCCCGGGCGCGATGGGCGTCGGCGCGGGACGCCCCGTCTCGGTGAGGCGCCTGGAAATGACGGTCCGGCGCCCGGGCTCCGGCATCGAGGGCGATGCATACGCGGACACGAGCCGCGCCAGCAGCGGGGACGAACGACGGCAAACCTACGACCAGGTTCGCACTGACGGGCTCGGTAACTGAGGCCCGGCTCATTCGATTCGAGGAACGGAATCATGCCAATTCTTAGTCAAACCTTCAAGAGAACGATCTTGGCGCTCGTTGCGGTCATGGTCGCAGTCACCTTCACGCGTACGGGACACACGGCAGCACCGTGCGTCGTCGGGCGCGGACTCGATCCGTTGGACGTCATCAACTCGGGCGTGAGGCACAACGTCTGGATCGTGCTCGACAGCTCGGGCTCGATGAACGATCCGTTTGAGGGGGGAGGGGATTGTGTTAATAACGACGGCGTCGGGCCTGGATGCAAGATCAACGTGGCCCGAAGAGTCATCAAGAACTTGATGGAAACTCTTGTCGACGGCGCGGGGCGGCCACTCGTGAATTGGGCGTTCGCGCACTATGAGAGTCAGCGAGATTCTGCGCCCCCCGCCCCCCAGCCCCGCCCGGAATGTAGCGCCTTCGATGCTCTCGACGACCTCGATCTCTATCCGGATGAGCCGAACGATTGCAGGGGACTCCGAGATAGTTCGTTGGTGCCTCCCAGCGTTTGCGGAGGGGATTCGCGCGAGGACGTCAACGCGATTCTCGACGGAGTGACCGGGGGCGGGATTACCCCGATCGGCGTGGCGTTCACCGACATTGCCGAGTATCTCGTCGGCCAGCACCGACCCGAAGACCCCAGTTCGGACCCCCCGAATACGACGGATTTCGTCGCCGGACTCTTGCCGGGTCAGAAGAATTTCATCATCCAGGTTACCGACGGTAAAGACACGTGCGAGTGCGAAGAAGGAGGCTACCCGCCCATCGCCTCCGATCCGCTAGACGACCCGGTCGATATGCGACCGAACGCGGTCGACCCGACCATTTTGGACCCCATCAACGGCACCGATGATGACATCGCTTCCTACAATGCGGGGCTCAAGGGAGAGTCGGCGCTTTTAGCGATCGATCCCGATCTGGACGAGTCCAAGGGCAATATCTTCGTTCTCGGTATGGACCTCACCGCCGACGACAAAAGAAAGATCAACACCATCGCGTGGATGGCGAGTGGCGCGAGATTGCCCGGGCGCGACCGGGCTCTCATGAACTCGGCATTTTTCGCCGATGACGAGGAGGGCGTCTTGACGTCCTTCGAAGACATTCTTGCCCGAGTCGGCGTTCCGACGTCAACGCTGAGTCTCGGTGCTTCCACGGTTGCTTCCGTCAAAGAAGTCATCTCGACACACACGAACACCCACGTGGATGTGCTCGAAGTGATACCGCCGCTGGGTTCGGAGAGCGAGGACTTTCGGCGAGCCCGCGAAATTCGTGCCGACCATCGGAACAACGTTCTGATTTCGACATCGGTCGACGTGCCGGGTTTTCGAGGTCATCTGAAGGCCACGAATATTTACAGAGTCGAAAACGCCGCGATTCCCGATCCGGACAGTCTCAATCCTCGCACCGATCGCGTGGAGGATTTCACCGAGCTATGGGATGCTGGCGTCGAGCTTCAGGACGATGACCCCGATGCTCGGCCGATGTTTTTCAACCAACGTGGCTCGCCCAACGTCCTTGCGTTCACGAAGGTCAATGTGACCCCGGGCGACCTCGGAGTCACTGCCGGCTATCTTAGCGAGCTCGATGGCACCGGCGCCAATACCGCGAACGACGCTCGCGATATCGTGGTTCAAGTAGCGCGGGGCTATCGTTTGTCGGTGCATCCTGACACCGGCACCATCTACGGACCCGACACCCTCCTCAATTTTTCGGCGTTTAATGAAGATGGCACGGCGACGTGGAAGTTGTACGAGAACATCAGCGGTAGTGTTGCCGTGGTGTCCAACCCGCCGCGTTCCCCTGATTTCGATCCACCGCTGAGCCATGCGACGGAGTATGGTGTTGGCGGGGCTGAGCCCGGGGATGGTTTCTACTGGGATCACATCAATCGCAGGACGGTAGTCTATTACCCGTCAAACTTGGGCTTCATGCACGGATTCGACGCTCAATTCGGAACCGAGCTGGTCGCATTTATTCCGGACGACGCCCTGGGATTGGCCCCCGGCGAGGTAGCCGGAAGCCGGGACACGCTGAAAGATGTCGTGGCTCTGATCGTCAAAGAGAACAACGGGATCATCAACCACAAGTTCGCGCTTGGCGGAGCGCCCACGGCTCGAGACGCATTCCTTCGCAACGATTTTGGAGGCCCGGACGACTGGCGCTCCGTCCTGGTTTTTGGACGTGGGCGCGGGGGTCGATTCCTGACCGCGCTGGACATAACGACGGTACCGTCGAGTCCGAGCTCGCTTCTGCTTTTGTGGAATCGGGGTAACCGCGAAGGCCTGGCTGAAGGACAGATCGACGGCCTCGGCGAAACGTGGTCCACGCCGGTGCTGGGTAACGTTAATATCGATTCGCCTCCAGCTCCGGATGATAGTGACGTGGACCAATGGCTCGTCTTCGCCGGTGGTGGCTACGGTTGCGACACTCCAGACGACGAAGGTCAATACCTTTTCGCGTTCCGTGCCGAGGACGGCTTCATCTACAACCGCGAAAAAGTGACGAACAATGCAAGCGCGGCCATTCCGTACAACGCGTTGCCGGCGCGTCCGACGCTCTTCATCCCGCACGAGGAGGATGTCACCGACTTCAAGGATTACGTCACTCGGGTCTACATCCCTGACGTCCAAGGCAACGTGTGGAAGCTGGATACTTCCCGGCCTGACCCGGCTGACTGGACGTTTGGGGTCTTCGCGGAAATGGGCCCCGATCATCCCATTACGGCGCCGGTTACGATTCTGAATGACGTTTTCGACCCTGCTCGCGTGTTTGTCATGGCGGGATCGGGAGGCGACCGTCGCGCTCCAGTCCCGGCCGAAGGGTTCCATTTCCGTGGCTGGATCGACGCGGACCTCGACGGAGCGAACACGCTCCAATACGCCGCCGCCGATGCAGTGCCGTTCGAACAGACCTTTGTGGTTGTTGGGGAACGTATGTCCGAGCAGGCCGTGACGGTTGGACAGATCGGCGATGTGGCGCCGCCCGTGGTGTTTTTCGTTGCGTCGGAGGAGACCTTCGATTTCGATGTCTGTACGATTTCTTTCCGGAGCACGCTCTATGCGACGGGCATCGAGAGTGGTCTCGCCCAGTTCGATCTCGACACGTCGAGCGCGGGCGAAGTGTCCACGGACCTGGGCGAAGGCAAAGCTTTCCTCGTCGCGCGGGACGCCAACGTGTTCGTCACGAGAAGCGGCGGGCTCGGTATCTCCGCCGACGTGAGTGTCTGGGGCGACGGCCAATTCGACGACGAGCCGCCTAGAGGCGGCTACGACGGCTTCACCGTAGCCGTCCAGGTCGACGGCTTCCGCATCTCACCGTTTTAGGAGCTTTCACCACGGAGTCACTCTGTGGCTCCGTGGTGAAGCTCTTTGCTAGTGCACGAACCCGCTGATCCTGTCGTAAATTCCTGGCCCTTTTCGGCGCTGACAGCGTTGCGAGCATCGTTGCAGTTCGGCCTACGGCCTATCCCTCCCGCTCGACAAGCTCGCTGCGGAAGGCAAATATCTAGATATGAATTCGTCGGAGCGCCTTGTCCGCACCAAAAATGACGTCGGAATTTACCGACCGGATCAGCGGGTCCATGCACTAGTCTCTAACTTCGAAGATAGCCTCCACTTCTACCGGGATGCCGCTCGGTAGGGAGCCCATTCCTACGGCACTTCGGGCGCCTTTGCCGCGCTCTTCGCCGAAGACTTCGACCATGAGGTTGCTGAAGCCGTTGACGACTTGGGGCTGTTGTCCGAAATCCGGGGTCGCGTTGACCATCCCGAGCACTTTCACGAGCCTCTCGACTTTGTTCAAACTCCCGAGCGAATGGCGAACGTTGGCGAGAATACGCAGTCCGGCGAGTCGTGCGGCGGCGTTAGCCTGTTCGAGCGTCAGGTCTCGACCGACCTTGCCACGAACCGGCTCGCCGTCCGGGCCGACACCGGGCCCGGTGCCGGAGACGTACAGCATCGACCCCGACCGAACCGAGGGAACGTAGATGCCGACCGGCGTTGGCGCAGGCGGAAGCTCGAGCCCGAGCTCCGCCAACCGCTCTTCCGGTGTCTTCCCCGACTGACTCGCGGCCGCGCGCCCGCGCCCGATAATGAGCGCGAGCGCCCCTCCAAAAAACCCTCGACGATGAAACGATGACATAGGTCCTCCTTTGAAAGAAAATCTCACCATGGCGGCACGGAGCTCACGGAGGAGAGCCAGGATTTTCTCCGTGGTCCTCTGTGTTCTCTGTGCCTGTGTAGTTCTATAACAGGTGGCGGGCCTTCACGTCTAGGTATTGGTTGATGACTTCGGCGGCGAGCTCATTGGGGATGACCTCGGTTGCGTGGATTCCTGAGGCGCGCAGTGCCGACAATCTCCGCTCCTGCGCTCCGAGCATCTCGCTGGCGGCCGCGACTTGGTAGGCTTCGACATCGGTATCGGGTACGCCCTCGGCCAGACTTGCCAGGGGAAGATCTTTCACGAGAACACACAAGAACAGATGAGATGAAATCAGGGTTCTCAAGTAACGGCCAATCGCGTCGAGGTGTTGGTCATCGAGCGCGTAGGTGATGAGCAGAACTAGCGCGCGCTTTTTCTGTCGGCGGAGCAAGTCCTCGCATACGAGGCCGTAATCGGAAGCTTCGTGCCTTGCCTCCAGGTCGTAGGTTTTCTGGATGAGGGATTGAATCGCAGCCTTCCCGCGCACGGGTCCAACGTAGCGTTCGATGCGGTTCGAAAAAGCGGTCAGCGAGACGTTATCACCCTGGGCGAGGGCGATGTAGCTGAGAATAATTGCCGCGTTGAGTCCTCGGTCGAGATGAGAAATCCCCTCGGTCTCGTTCAACATCGAGCGGCCGCAGTCGAGCAATACGACAATGTTTTGGTTACGTTCGGTCGTGTACTCGCGGCTGATGAGTTTTTGGTGTTTGGCGGTTGCGCGCCAATCGATATGACGCATTTCGTCGTCGCGCCGGTACTCCCGCAGTCTTTCGAATTCACCTTCTTTGCCGCGAAGCCGCCATAGCTTCAGACCCATCTCCGAAAGCCGGTTGCGCTTCGCCAGTAGGTCGAATCGACGAACCGTTCGGATGTCCGGGTAGATCCGGACGTCGTTGACGAGTGGCCGGGTCACGTTGCGCGCCCATAGCCCTAGAGGGCTTCGGTACCGAAAGGCAACGGTCTTGAAACGGCTCGCCCCGCGACGCCCGGGGTAGAGGTGGTAGGTGGCTTCCACTTCGCGCTGTGGGATGAGCATGGCTTCGAACGGAAGTCCCTCGCTACGGCTCGGAACCGGCGGCTCGTCGGTGATCTCGATTGCGACCGGCCTCGGTGCGCGGCTCAGGATTCGGAGCGTTACGGGGTTCGCAGCGCCCACGCTCAGAACCTGCGAGACCTCGCGCAGAATCTCGATGCGCTTTGGCCGCACCGCCAGGTAGGCGTCCGCCACAGCGAACAACACCAGCACCCCGTTCGCGGTGAGACCAACGAGGATGAGAGGCGGGAACCAGACTCCCGCGATCAGCAGCGCGCTGATCGCTGCGAAGCCGGCGAGCAGTCTGGGTTGCGGGATCACGACCGAGGCGCTGCGACGGTGCTCAGGATTTGAGCGACGACACCGTCCGGTGTCTCGCCTTCGATTTCGGCTTCGGATCGTAGTATCAATCGATGACGTAACACCCACGGAGCGACTTCTTTCACGTCGTCCGGGGTAACGAAATCGCGTCCGCGACAGGCGGCGAGCACCCGGGAGGCGAGAAGCAGGTTCACAGTGCCCCTCGGGCTCGCACCGACGGCGACGGAGTGCCAGCCTCTCGTTTTCGAGACGATCTCGGTCATGTAGGCAATCACGGTCGGCTCGACAATGACGTTTTCCGTCGCCTTCTGAACGGCGATGACCTCACTCCCCTTCATGACGGGTGAGAGATCGAACCCGGTCAGATCGCGTGGGTCACGTCCGGCCGCGTAGTGCGCGAGGATGCCGTTCTCCTGCTCCGTCGTTGGATAGTCCACGAGCAGCTTGAACATGAAGCGATCGACCTGCGCTTCAGGGAGAGGGTAGGTGCCCTCGTGCTCGAGCGGATTCTGAGTCGCGAGCACGAGGAACGGCCTGTCGAGCGGGTACGTCTGGCCGTCGGCGGTGACCTGATGTTCCTGCATGACCTCCAGGAGGGCCGATTGCGTTTTCGGCGGCGAGCGGTTGATCTCGTCGGTGAGGAGCAGGTTCGTGAATATGGGCCCCGGTTTGAAATGAAACTCCTGCTGTTTCATGTCGAAGACGCTGTGTCCGGTCAGGTCCGAGGGCATCAGGTCCGGCGTGAACTGAATTCGCCGAAACTCGCAAGAAACGACTCTTGACAAGACGTTGACGAGAAGGGTCTTACCGAGACCTGGTGCACCTTCGAGCAACACGCTGCCTTCGGCAAAAAGAGCGACGAGCACGCCCTCGATGAGTCGCTCCTGCCCGACGACAACCTTGCTGATCTCTGCCTGTGTTGCCTCGAAAAGCTCCGCGACGCGCTCCAAACTCATCGCCTTTGCTACCGGCGTGTCGTCCACTGTGTTCTCCTCTCTGTCCGTCCCTGTCCGTTCCCGTCCCTGTACCCGTTCCCGTTCCCGTTCCCGAAAAACCTTGCACCGAGCTCCCCCCCGTCACTGCCCGAACTATTGCCGCGCCCGCCCTCGCAATCGTGCCAGTGATCGAACCACTTCGCCAACCCTGTCCCTGGAAAGACTGGAACTGCGTGCCGCGCCAAGCGCTGAATCGATCGCGCCCGATTCTGTCCCCCTGATCCCGATAGCCGGATCCCTTTCGAGTCCACCACCCGTACTCTTGTGCCGTAGTCCGAAGTCGCGACGAAAAAACTCGAGATAGGACGAGACGAGGCGAGTACCCGAGCCGATTTTGAAGTGCAAGTTGCCTAGAGCTTCGGCGTGCTCGACCAGGCTTCGGCGAGCTGAGTCCTTGACCGAACGCACCGGCCCGAATCGCCGGCTCACCATCCACCCGAAGAGTAAGATCACAATGGAAAGCTGCAAGGTGATGAGCCGAAACGGTGTTTCGAGCAGGACGCCAACGACTCGAGGAGCGCCGGCCGCGTTCATGGATTCGTCGAAGTAAACTGGGCCCACGGGCGCGGCGGTTTCCAGGATGCGGAACGCGAGAAGTCCATGAGGGTCCGAGGTAAGGGAACGGTTCGTGAAAATGTAGTCGCTCGCCACCACCACGATGGCGCCATCTCCGATCGGCCGCCACACAACTTGGGCCGTGCCGTCCATCGTGAGCTCGACCGTTGCATCCTGGGCCGAGGTACGCACTTGGCCTTGGCTTCGCCACTCGAACGATCCGTCCAAGAGCTCGGTAACGACTGATGCCGGATCGTTGGACGCGTCGTCGTCCGTCTCCTCCGTGGGCGTTACCGGTGCTGGATCACCGTTATGCGGTACCACCTCGATCTCGAACGGCCCGAGATCGACGGCGGGGTCCTCCCGGCGGGCCGCGAACACGAGGGCCCTTCCCTGAGAGACCCAATCGTGGAGTGTTTGCCACTGAGCTCGGTCCGGATATCGAGCAGGTCCGAGCATGACCAGCGTGTCCGCGTTGTCGTCATCCGGTATGAGCGAGTCCGCACTTCGCGACACCTCGGTGAGGAGCTCTTCCGTGACCCAGTAGAAGGCCTTCTTTCCGGCCGACTCCTCACTGAAGGAATCGTCCGGTGGCCGGACGCCGGGTGTCGGGATGACTCCGTATCCGAGTAGCAAGAGGGCGATGAGCGCGCTTGCCCAGAGCAGCTCGGATCGCCTCATTCGGGCGGCTCCATCGACGCCGAGGCGGAATCCATCCCGAGCTCGTCGTGGAAGCTGGCGCGGTAGGCGCGTGCGCATTCGTGAAAACTTGCGGCGCTCGCTTCCCGACGTCCGAAGTACACCTTTTCGAACGCGGTGATGAGGGTACGGATGGACTCGCGCGCGTTACCCGTTGCCGCCCAGAAGTAGTCGCGGTTGGTTAGGCCGCGGCGATGGCGGATGAAGCCCTGCCGCTCGAGGGTGCTCATCGCGCCGAGCAGAAGTTCGCGCAACGCAAGCTTTTCGTCGCCCGCTGCGGCGAGCGCCTGAGCGCGCGCCCAATATTCCTCGGGTGGCGTCTCACCCGGCGCGGCGCCGCCTCGAGCGATCCGTGCGCGACCTGGCTCTTCGTCGAGCTCCTGCTCTTTGGAGGCATCGAGAACCGACTTGACGATGAAGGCCAACGCGGCGACCACGATGACAAACGCGACTAGGTAGATGAATCCAGCTCCGAAGCTGCCGTCACGGGCGCTACGTTCATCACCTCGGGTGAAGACTCTTTCGAGCCAATCGAGGAATGGATCGAGCCATGCAGTGTTGGTGTCGTCTCCCTCGTCCTTTCGGTGCAAGCGTAGAAACTCCGGCCTTGCCATCACGTCTTCGACCGTGCGTTGCACGACGACGGGGTCCTGATACTCGTAGCTCCCCGGTACGTCAGCTTGCGGCGCATCCTGGGGGACGGCTTCCGCTGTCAATGGAGAGGACAGCAGGATGAGACCGAACAGAAGCAGCCTAATAGGCATGTTGGAGTCGGCGGGCTTCGACGCGAAGGGCGATCTCAACGTCCCAACCTTCTTTGCGAACCCGCGCATCGAGATAACAGAAAAACCATGCAAGGCGCGCCAACGGATACACTAACCACCAGGTCAACGAAAGGGCACCCACGATAAGAGGGTCGTATGCGAGCAAATTCAACATGTCGTCGACGGCGATGGCCCACGAGATCTTCGCGACGAAAATCGGGATTCCGAATAGCGCTTGTGAGCCGAGATCGAACAAGATGAACAAAACGATACTCGAGCCGAACGCGAAACCGGCGATAGCGATATAGCGCCCACAGGCTTCCAAGAAAACGTCCCGTAGAATTTCTTCGCAACGTTTGACGATCCGTGACCCTCTTTGCTGTTCGAGAAGAATGACTTCGGACAAGAAGCCGTAGCGCGCGGCGACCGGAACGGTCACCAGGCCCCAACACAAGAGACTTGCCGCCACGTATGCCATCCGAGCCGTCGGCAAGAACCCCAGAAGCACTCCGAAGCGCGAGGCCACATGCCGCAGCGCGTTTCTGACGGTGAAATCGTCGCCGAAAACGTGATGCCCTGCGCCGGCAACGACCGTCGCGCCGAGAAAGGGTGATAGCAAGATGAAAGATACCCCTGACCAAAGCCAACCGGTTCCAGCTTCCGCCGCAAGGACACCGACCGCCACCGGTATCACCCCGAAAAGAAACGACATCATTAGTAGCTTGCTCGCATGTCGGCGGTAGAAAAGGATCGCCAGATCGATACACTCTCCGACCGAGCGCGGCTCGAGCGCCAGGTTCGCATTCTCGAGCCTCATGACCGCGCTCTTCCTGCCAGACTCAGGTAGCTGATGACGGCAATCCAGAATAGCGCTGCGGCGGAGACCTTGACGCTAAAGGGAAGCGATTGCGGCGACCAAAATCCCTCGATCATTGCGGCGATGAAGAGCAATCCCGCCGCGCCGAGCGCCAATTGCACAGCGACGAGTCCGCGCACGCGCAAAGATTCGACCCGCGCGAGGTTTCCGGGAGCGACGATCGAATGGCCCAGCACCAGACCTGCGCTCCCCGCGACCATGATCGCCGTGAGCTCGAACGAGCTATGGGACGCAACGAATCCCAGAAAACGCTCGCCGTGGCCCTGGGCAATGATGTAGCCGGCGATGGTACCGAGCTGGATGCCATTGGACAGCAGCACATAGACAGTGCCCAATCCGATGAAAAACCCCAGCGCGAAACATTGGAATGCAATCGAGGTGTTGTGGCGGACGTAGAACCCCGCCATCGCCGCGTCTTGCCGACCGATGCCCTCTTCGTCGAGCGCATCGAAGTCCTGTGAGTACATTTGCTCCATGGTGTAGAGCACCGATCCGGGTAGTACCCGGTGCGCCAGGCTTGGGTCGGAGGCGACGACGGTCCAGCTCACCGCCATCGGGATGACGAACAAAGCGGCGGCTGCCCAGAAGAACGTGTGGTTCTTCCGAAGGAGTCGCGGGAACTCGCGCGCAAAAAAACCGACGATTTGGCCGCGCTTCAAAGGCTGTGCGCCGTAGAAAACGCTGTGACCACGAATGACGAGGTCGTTAACGTAGCGTTCGATGGAGGAGCCCCACTCACGAGAGCGTATCTGGGCCAGATCGTAGCAAAGCCCACGGAAAAGCTCGGAGAGCTCGCTGACCTCGTCTTGAGAAAGCTTCGACGGGCCGGGAGATTCTGCTCGTCCCAGCAGAGAGTCGAACCGCTCCCAAACGGGCTTTCGTTCCCGAAGGAACGATACCTTCTTCATGCCGCCTCTGCCGTGCTTGCGATGCGCGCAGTGCGAAGCACTCGAAACAGAAACTCACTCGGCATTTCCAGGGCGCGGCGTTGCCGCTCGGCATTTGCGAGACGTTGGATCATCGGCTCCGCGAGCACCGAAGCGATTTCGTCGACGCGAGCGGGTGCGAGCTCGCCTCGTCGACGAAACAACATCTCGATGGCTTCGAGAGTCTTCTCCGACGGTCGATACCGGTGCTCGAACTCCGACATCGGAAACGCCTCATACTCGAAGACTCCCGCGAGCTCACCCTTCAGCTCGGGACGTTTTTCTCGAACCACCATCGTTCCGGCGACGATGTCTCCGATTCGCTGCATGCGGGGCGTCGCGACGGCGGCGATAAACCCTGCGGCGTAGAAAAATGGAACGAAGTCGGCGGCTCGCAGAAGGTTTCGCAGCATCGCTTCGTAGAACCCGATGCCATAGCCTTCGGTCTTGATCACGCGCAGCCCGAGGGCGCGCTTTCCCGGTGTTTGCCCGTTCCACCAGGTTTCGAAAAATGCTCCGTAACCCCACTCGAGAAGAAACGCCAGAACAAAGAAAACGCCGGTGGATAGGCCGGATCCCGTGACGGGCTGTAGAAGGCTCAAAGCGTAGGCGATAGCGTAGAAGATGGTGAACCGGACGACCAAATCGATCCCGTAGGCCCCCAGTCGCGTTCCGGGTCCGGCCAGCCGGAAAGCTAGCCTCACGTTCTCTGGGGTTTCCAGATAGATGCGGTTGCTGAGGGGTTCGAAGGTCTGCATTTCAGAAGGTTTTCGCCTCCCGATATTGTCTCATGCGTCTACGAGTGGAAGGGCTCGGGCTGAGCTTCGTCGAGCCCATCTCGAGCGCAGTGCCCTTCCGCGGGCTCCGCCCCCCAAGGGCCCCTACGTTTCGATGACCTTGGTTCGCGCGATGTAGTCGTGCAAGCAGCGCTGTTCTTCTCCGAAAATGAAGAACGCATCGATGAAGTAGTAGAACGGAACCTGTCGAAGGGCCATGTTGACGCCGTAGCGCATCACCAGCAATCGCGGCCACGCGGGCACCTGGCTGTCCATGTAGTCGACGATTCGAATCTTCATGAGTTTCTTGCCCACCGTCTGGCCATCGCGAACGATGTAGAAAGCCTGCATCGCGCCGAAGGCTCCGAGCCCGAGTACGAAGGCCAGGCTGACGAAATTCATATTGGCGCTCGCTGTCCCGGTAGATTCCATGATGAGGAACCCCGCGAGTCCGGGAACGGAAACAACGAGCAAGCCCAAGTAGTCGATGATCAGAGCTGCCAGTCGAGAGCTCCGGGACGCCAGAACCTCGGTGGGAATGCCCAGAACCGGTGACGGAGTGCGAGCTGAAGATCCGGGTCGAGGCGCGCTGTAAGGGTTGTCGGTCACAACCGGGATGGGTGTGAGCCCTTCGTCCATCATCGGCGGACCCGCGGCGGGCTGGTAGGTTGTTTGCATCATCTGGGCGCCGCAGCTTCCGCAACGAAACGCCAACGGCTGACTGTGCTGACAGGAGGGGCAAAGCATGGTCGACCGGAACGAAGCAAGAGGAGTGCCATGGCTAGCAGGATAGCTAAACCATTGAATCTCATGGCTTTTGAGTCGGTTGCTAAGATCTTTACTGTGGGCGAAAGCCCACGCTGCGATTGGAGAATTTGCGCTCAGAGCGCCAGCACTCCTCCGACACGCCACCAATGTTCGTACGCACTTCCCGGTTCATGGCGTTCGGACTGGGACAGTGCTGGTGGACTCGGGTTTCGCGGGGTCGCCGGTAGCGCCTCGAGGATGAGTGGCGCGATTCATTATGCATAATGCGTGCAAAGGTGCGCGCGGCCCTGACCTTCGATCAAAGCTCACTTCGCGCAACGCGCATTGATTTTGCCTCAAGTTGCGTCGGCCCAAATGATGGGTCGCACGCTTGCCCGCTACAAGATCTTGGAAAAGATCGGTCCGGGCGGGCGAGGTATATCTGGCGCAGGATTACCAAGTTGGACCGGAAGATCGCGCTGAAGGTCTCCCGCCTGAGCTCGCCGCGTTGGAGGATTGTCGTAGCAGATTCGAGCGCGAAGCGAAGGCCATCGCAGCTCTTGACCACTCCAACATCATCGAGGTCTTCTCGGTCGAGGAAGCCGGATTCCCGCTGAACGAGTTTTTTGATATCGCGATCCCGCTGGCGGATGCGGTTGCTGCTGCGCGCCAAGAAGGCATCACCCGGCGACATCTGGGTAGTGGATGTCGTTCAGGAGTGAAGCGTTCTTAACTCAATGCCTGCACACGCGTGCGGCGGCGTCAGAGGCCGCGAGACACAGGTAGTAACCCGGCGACTTCTTTGGCATAGCGCTTGTATTCCGCGCCGAAGCGTTGTGCCAACGCGCTCTCTTCCAATGACAGACGTGCCAGCGTGACCGGTAGGAGCGCGCCGCACCAAATGACGAGCCCCAGCATGCTTTGAAGTAGCAAAGCTACTCCGAGCGATGCTGCCAGCAAGCCCGTCTCCGAAGGGTGGCGCACGAAACGGTAGACGCCTTCGCGCACGAGCACGCCCTCCACATTCTCGATCTCGGTGCGAAAGTTGTAGCCCAGCGTGCGGACGGCCAGAGCCCGGAGCGTGACTCCGGAAAGGAGCAGGGCACCTCCGAGGGTCTGAAGCCACGAGCCCAGGGGCTCACTGAGACAGCGTTCGATCAGGCACGCCCAGAAGAGCAACAGCAACAAACCGCCCGTCGCCGCGGCCCATCGTCTCGCGCGCGTGTTCAGCGGCGTTCGCGATTCCGACGGCTTCCAACGCATCGTCACCGCATCGCCCGCGTAGAGGGCGGATGCGCCCGCTAGGAACACCAGTGTCGCGGCGTCCTGTAGGCTATTGCCGAGGACTCCCAGGCAAACAAGGGGCAGTAGCATCACCGCAAGGTGGAGGATCCCGCCGACGAAGATCACGCGACCGTCGCAGAGCGGATCAGGGTCTGGACTTCGTTCAGCGGAACCTTGAGCTCCCGCGCGAGATTTCCGAGGAACGTTCGCTCCGCGCCTTCGACAGGCCCGTCGGCGAGGGCAACGGCGATGGCTGCCTGCATGACCGCCTGCTTGCCGGTTTCGTTCAGCTGCTCGCGCAGACGACTCGATTCCGCGGCAAGCTCGGACGCGCCGTCTTGGACCGACCTCAGCTCAGAGTGCATTTCGTGCTCGTCGATCGCCAGGCCGAGGACTTGTTCGTAGCCCTGGCACGCTGTTGCGATCTGGGCGTCGTCGACTTCACCGTCTGCCATCATGACGATGGCGAGGACCCGCTTCAACGATGCGCCTACGTCCGCCTGGAGCTGCTGGGCCTGTGCGATCGGATCATAGGCCAGCACTTCGTCGGTGTACTGCTGCTTGCAGGTGATGCACTCGATGTACTCACCCAGTTGGTCGAGCGGGATCAACGGGATGAAGTACAGCGTGAAGAAACGCCTCACGCTCTTCCGGTTGTAAGCCCGCTGGTCACCGCAAGACGGGCAGTTGAACGGGCCGGTCTCCTTCGTCGATGTGACGCCGCGTGTTCCGAAGATGATCATACGACCTCCCTTTCACCGTTTGGCGAAAGCAGTCGCACCGGAGTGCGAACCATTGTTCAAATGTTGTGGATAAGAATATTTTGCCAGTTTTCGATGGAAAATGCGACCGCGCGATCGCGTCCAGGTTCACTCCGAGCGGAGCGTTTGCATCGGGTCGACACGGCTGGCTCGCCGCGCGGGGCCCATGCTGGCCACCAGAGCGGTGGTGCCGAGGACGAGGGTCACACCGATCAGGCTCAGCGGATCGTGAGGTGCGATCTGGAAGAGCACGTCTTGGAGCGCTCGTGCCACGACGAGTGCCCCGACGACGCCGATGAGGACGCCGGCAGCTACGAATCGCAGGCTCCGGCCCAGGACTTCCGCGACCACGTCTTTCGCGCGGGTCACGCCAGGCGCAAGACGGGCGATACCATTCAAGTAGTGCGTCCAGCGAATTGTCTCGGGCGCGAATGGGAAGGGTCTCCAGATGTCGACCGTCGTTCCGTAGGGGAGTGAGTGAAAGCGGCCGCCAACGTGCTTCAATCGATCGGAGGCGACGCCGACGATCGTATGAGGCTCACCGTCCACGACGAGTTTCTGGCCGACGACACCGGCGTCCCGCTGATAACGCGTCTGCCAGAAGCGCGCACTGAGTATCGCCACGCGGCTATTGCCGGGCGTTTCCTCCTCGCGTGTAAACCCCCGTCCGAGCATCGGGTCGATGCCGACGACGCGGAAGAATCCGCTCGAGATGAGCATCCCCGACACTTGCTCGGGTGTGTCATTCGAAGAGATCTCGGCGTCTCCGCGATGGTAGATTGCAAAATCGTCGAACGCCTGAGTCGCTTCGCGGTAGTCGAGGAAGTTTGCCGGCGTCAGCGCGAACTCGGGGATCGTCGGAGCGGTGTCGAACACTCGCACGATGCGCTCGGGCGATGGGTAGGCAAGCGGCAG
>CAMYKY010000066.1 GCA_947259165.1 uncultured Acidobacteriota bacterium
ACCCGGCCGCCCCCGGCGGCCGACCTCTCCCCCAGGGGGGGAGAGGTTGCTGCTGGTCCACGTATCTCCTTGACGTCGCTGTTTTCTTGCCGTATGCCGTATACCGTATGCCGTATACCGGGTTAGAATCACTCCTCCATGCGGTTGGATGTTCTTGCTTTTGGGCCACACCCGGACGACGTTGAGCTGACGATGGGGGGGACGCTCCTTCGGCTGCACTCGCTCGGCTATCGCACCGGGATCGTCGATCTCACGGCGGGTGAGATGGGGACGCGCGGGACGCGTGAAGACAGAGCGCGCGAAGCGGCGGAAGCGGCGGAGCTTCTCAAGGCTTCGGTGCGAAGATCTCTCGATCTCGGTGATGGGCGTCTCGGGGCGAGCTCGGAAACGAAGCGAGCCGTCGTCGAGGCGATTCGAGAGTACAAGCCGACGCTCGTGTTCACAAACTACCCGGAAAACAACCATCCGGACCATACGGCTTCGGGCCCGCTCGTCGCTGAAGCTGCGTATCTCGCCGGACTCAAGAACTATGAGGCCGACGGTGAGCCGCACCGACCCAACCGCGTGCTCTACTATTTGGTGCCGCATAAGATTGCGCCCTCGTTCATTATCGATATCACCGCGTTTCACGACGGCAAGATGCGGGCGGTGCGTGCATACGTCTCCCAGCTTCACAGTGACGACGAGTCGGCGCCGGCGACTTATATCAGTCAACCTGGGTTTTTGACACGCGTCGAGGCGCTCGATCGCTACCACGGATCGCTCATCGATGCCGACTTCGGTGAGGCGTTTTATCTGCGCGAGGCCATGAAAGTCGACGACCCACTCCAATTTTTCGACCACCCATTTACGCGGATTACCTGATGCACATCGCTATGGTCTGCTACCCGTCTCATGGAGGCAGCGGCGTCGTCGCTTCGGAGTTGGCGCTCGGACTGGCCGAGCGCGGCCACGTCGCCCATATCGTCAGCTACTCGGTTCCGTTTCGGCTTCGTGAGTTTAACCCCCGGGTCCGGATCCACGAAGTCGAGGTCGCAACGTATCCTCTGTTCAAATACCCGCCGTACACACTCGGGCTTGCGACGAAGCTCGCCGAGGTAGGTGCGGAACAGAGCCTCGACGTGATCCATGCTCACTACGCCGTGCCCCACGCTGTTAGTGCGTATTTGGCCCGGGAGATTCTGGGAGAGGGTGCTCCGAAGATCGTGACGACTTTGCATGGAACCGACATCACCCTCGCCCTCGTCGGCGCCGACGAGTCGTTCCACCGCGTCACCAAATTTGCTATCGAGGTTTCGGATGCAGTGACGGCGGTGTCGCAGTTCCTGAAAAAGCGCACCGTTGAGGAGTTTTCGCTCGAGCGCGAAGTCGATGTTATCTACAACTTCGTTGACACCTCGCGCGGGAGCGGCCCATCGAAATCCGGAGATCCGGGGCGCGAGCATTGGGCTCCCCGTGGCGAGAAGATCCTGATGCATGCGTCCAACTTTCGCCCGGTGAAGCGCGTGAGCGACGTCGTTCGCGTCTTCGATTTGCTCCAACGCGAGATCCCCGCGAAGCTGCTTCTCGTTGGTGAAGGCCCCGAACGCCTCTTCGTCAGGCAGCTCGTCAAAGAGTTGCGCTTGTCCGAGCACGTGCATTTTCTCGGCGAGCAGGACTATCTTCAAAGCCTGCTGTCCTGTGTCGACTTGTTGCTTCTGCCTAGCGAGCAGGAAAGCTTCGGCCTCGTCGCCCTCGAGGCGATGAGCTGCGGCGTTCCCGTCGTGGGAACCGCCGTCGGCGGGCTCCCCGAGGTCGTGACCGACGGCGAGTCTGGGTTCTTGGTTCCGGTCGGCGAGGTCCGAGCCATGGCTGACGCGTCCATCGCTCTGCTCTCGAGCGACGAAAAACACGCCCGCTTCGCCGCTGCCGCCCGCGCCAGAGCCAAGTCCGAGTTCGATAGCAAGAAAATCATCCCGCAATACGAAGCCCTCTACGAACGACTGCTCTAACCACGGAGGCACGGAGGACACGGACGGCACACGGAGTAAACGACGTGTTCCTTTGTTCGCGTTCTATGGACCCAATTTCCTCCGTTTCTTCTCTGTGCCTCCGTGGTGAAGAAAAACTGTTCGGTTTTTCGATTCTCGACGTTGACTCCAGTAGAAGCGCTCGAATTCAACGAGCGGGAGGAACGCGATGTCGAACGCCAACAAAGCCCAAGGCCGCAAGCAGTTCGAGGCCCACTATTCGCTGATCGAGGAGTTGATTCGCTTTTTGTCTCGACGCCATCGTCTGAGCGCCGACGAGCGCGAAGATTTCACGTCGTACGCCATGTTGAAACTCGTCGAGAACGACTATGGGCGACTCCAGAAATACCGGGGGGACAGCACTTTGCGGACGTATCTCACAGTGGTCTTGCAGCGGCTTTTCTTGGACTTCCGGACGCAGAAGTGGGGCAAATGGCGTCCGTCCACGACCGCCAGACGGTTGGGGGCGACGGCGATGAAGCTGGAAACGCTCCTCTATCGCGACGGAATCGACTTCGAGGAGGCTCGGGAGATGCTCTTGGCGCGTCCCGACACGACGGTAAGCGGAGACGCTATTTGGGAGCTCGCGATCGAGCTGCCGCGTCGCGAGCGGCCCAAACGGTTGGACGAAGAGGTGCTCGAAAACGTGGGTGCGGCCGGCCGAAAGGACGATCTCGTCCGACGCGAGGAGGCATCGATCCTACAGAGCTTGGAGTCCCGCCTCGCGCACGTGTCGGGGCGACTGACGGCGGAGGAGCGCGTCATTCTCCGAATGCGGTTCGACGACGGAAAGAGTGTGCCCGAAATCGCCGAGGCGCTCGAGCTGAAACCCAAGCCGCTGTATGGACGCATCGCTCGCCTCTTGAAACAGCTCCGTGTGGCCCTCGAGGGGTCGGGCGTTTCGTGGAAAGAGCTCGAAGCGGTGGTCGGGTCTCGGGATCTTAGCGTGAACTTGGACCGTGTTTTTGGGACGGCAGTGAATCATCCCTCGGTGTCCGTCTAATCGGTCGAGTTACTTGCAATAAGGAACGGGAGGTTGGACATGGGGATCCTTTGGCGGGTGAGCGTCGAAGAGGGGGCGTCGCCGAGTGAGACACGGAGCCCGGAAAACCGAGCCTCCAGCCTGACGCTGTGAGCGCGTCCAAAGGGGTACGGCGAACGGTGCTGTGTCCCGATGACGCAGCGCTCGCTCGACTCATCGACAACCTGGCGGATGCGGCAGAACGTTCGAGATGGCTGCATCATCTGGACTGCTGCGAGCCGTGCACGGATGTGTTGTTCGAAGTACGGTGGTTCGTCCATACGAAACGTCGAGCGGACGACCTCTGGAAGAGGCGCCATCTTCCCCCGCGAGTCCCTCTTGAGTTAGAGTAGGTTTTCAGTGGGCTGCCAGCTCGGGATTTGCGGGTAACGTCCGTGAGCTTGCTGCGGTCATCCTAGAGTGTGACGTCTGAGGTGGGAGTTTTCCCGCCCCCTGGTGCCTCAGTGGAGCCGACGTGTCGCAGAGCAGAGAACCTGTTTCGGAAGAAGGCGCTTCCTATCAGAGAGTCCTCAGAGGGCTCAGGGGGCTGCATCAGCAGGTTCACGCGCTGACAGAGGCTGCGCCCCAGCAGAGATCGTCGGTCGCGCCCGATATCCTGCAATCGTTCGATACCGCGATCTCGGAGCTCCAGGATGAGCTCGAGACGATGGGCGCTAGCGTGCTCCATTCGCCCTTTGTCGACCTGGCAACGCGAACCGCCACGCACTTTTTCGAGGAACGCTCCGCCCATCGTTTCTCGGAGCGTGTGCTCGACGATCTGCTCGCCGAGGTGGGCGCGGGCTCTGGAGCGGTATTGCTTTTTCGTAGCACCGAGACCGAGGCCGAGGTCATGGCCGCTCGCAACGACCGGCACCAGAGCATCGAGCACGACCCCCGGGTCAGCCGGACCATCATTCGCGAGATAGCGGCCGGCAATGACTCTGTCCTCGTCGACGATGCCGAGGTCGATGCGCTACTCGCGAACGAAGAGAGCGCCCAACAACTGAAGCTCCGCTCGGTTCTGGCGATCCCGCTTCGCTTCAAAGACTATCTCGCGGGGGCGATCTATCTCGAGAATCAGCGAGCCAGCGGAGCCTTCGGCGAGCAAGATCTCACGCTGCTACGGGCTCTTGGTCGGCTCACCGCGGTCTTTTTGAATGCGACGCTACGTCTCGACCAGGAAATCGAGGCACGAAAGCGCCTGTATCGCGAGCTGAAAGGCAAGACTTATTTCGACGGGCTCGTCGGATCCTCGCCGCGAATGCTCGAGATCATCGAGCGAGTCGAACAGGTCGGGCCGACCCAGGCGACAGTCCTCATCGAAGGTGAGAGCGGCACGGGCAAGGAGCTCGTGGCACGAGCCGTTCACAAGGCGAGCGATCGCGCGAACAAGCCGCTGGTGGTCGTCAATTGCGCTGCACTTCCCGAGGATCTCCTCGAGGCCGAGCTTTTTGGCACAGAGCCCGGTGCCTTCACTGGCGCTGTGAATCGTATCGGCCGATGTGAAATGGCGGATTCGGGGACGCTGTTTCTCGATGAGATCGGGGAGTTGTCGAAGAAACTTCAAGTGAAATTCCTGAGGTTTCTTCAAGAGCATAGCTTCGAGCGTCTCGGGGGCAAGCGGACGATCCGCGTAGACACACGTGTCGTGGCCGCGACCAACCGGGATTTACGGGAGATGGTTCAGAAGGGCGACTTCCGCGAAGACCTGTACTACCGGCTCTGGGTTTACCCGATTGAGCTGCCGCCGTTGCGAGAGCGGAAACAAGACATACCGCGTCTCGTCGACCACTTCGTCAACGTTTTCGCGATCGAGCTCGGTAACAAGGATCGTCCCGAAGTCGAGCCTGAGGTCTACGACTGCTTGAAGAACCACGAGTGGCGCGGGAACATCCGCCAGCTCGAGAACATGGTCCAGCGGCTCGTCGTCGAGAATCGCGGTCGATCGATTACTCTCGATGATCTCCCGCCGGAAGTCGGTGGCGCGCGCAAGAAGATTCTGACGATTGCTAAAGACCCGTTCAAGAGGCTCCTCGCCGAAGTACCGCGGGACTACGGGCAGCTCAAGAGACGTCGCAATGAGCTCCAGGAGCTCTCGGGAATCTATGCCCAGGAGCTCGAGGACCGTTTCGTCGATTACGTTCTCTCGAAAACGGACGGCAACATCAGCCGCGCCGCCAAAGAGTCGGGCATGCACCGCACCCTGATCCACAAGAATCTTCGATCGCGAAAACAACGCGACTCCGACGAAGTGTAGCGACCCGAGCTACAACGTTCGCCGAATCGCGCCGAGTGTGCCTGTCCCGCTACACTTCGGCTAACCTTCTCGCCGTCGCAACTCGTTCTGGTGTAGCGAGTTAGCGAAAGTTTCTCCATTTCAGCGAGCTGGCATTCGCCTTGCAATATTGGAAGACATTGTGGGTTCAACCGATGGGAGCGACGCGATGCCGGTTCGGCGGGGACACCAATTACTCGTGTGGGGGGTAGGTGTTGCAACCGGTCCGGCATCCGGGGAACCCGGAGGAGGAACGTCGAGTCACAGAATTCCCGTCCTGTGACCTCGCGTTCTTCCTCCGGGAGCGTCCTCGTCGAAGCGGGTACAGTTGCCGGGGGGGGCCGGTGGCTGTACTGTTTCAGCCTTCGGGCTTGCTGACGTGGATCGTGTCCAGTTCGAGCCAACCCCGGAGGGTTAGCGGCTCACCGCGTACCAGGGTTACGTGCTCGAACCCGTCGATGCGGTAGAGCTTCCCCCGGGAGTACAGCATGGGTTGTTGTCCCGCGCGGATACAACGCTCGGCGCAGCGAAGGTGGAGCGCCCCTTGCTTGCCTCCGGTCGTTCCACAATCCGCGTCCGTCAGCCATCCGGTCCATTCCCGAATCGGTGGGGGTGTATCGAACTGCCTGGCTGTCACCGCGTCGGCCGCGAAAACCTCACCATCGCTCTGGTGGGGTCGCACCATGGCCCCGGTGACATCGATCGGAGTCTCTTCGAAGTCGAACCGAAGGTGGTGCGTCGATCCAGGAGTGACGACCACGGTTTGTTGTTGGAGTCGTCCCTGTCCGGCATCGACGGCAACACTTCTTGGGCCCGGCTCGACCGACTGGAACAACCCCGGTGCGACACCCACGGGTTGCCCGTCCAAGAGCACTTTGGCGGTCGCGTTCGATTCGATCTGGAGACTGCCGAAGGATACGGCAGTGTTTGTATCCGCTCCGCTCGGGGTTGAGTGAGACGACGAAGCATTAGGCGTGGGTGCGGGCGGCGTTGTCGGAAGCCCCCTATTGGTCGGACCCTCTTCGGGAGTTTGTGGAGCGATCAAAGCCGGCTGCTCCGGGCCCATGATCGACTCGCTGCTGACCGCCGGCGTCGTTGATGGCCAGAGGCCGTAGATTGCCCCGAGCATCGACGCCAGCACCCCGCCAGCGAGGCCGAGGCGGACTTCTTGTCGCCTGAGCTTGCGAACCCAACCTGGGAGTTTGAGCGTCGGCGTCACCGCGCGACGGATGGCGGTCGCGTTGAGTGTCACCGTCGAGCGCTCGTCGGCCGAGAGTTGCAAGGCTTCACCGAACTCGCCCGCTGTGTTGAAGCGATCTCGAGCGTCGCGCGCCATCGATTTGCGGAGCACGCTGTTCACCGCTGGCGTCAGCGCGATGCCCCGCGGAGGGATCGGCAGCGGCTCGGTGAGATGCTTCATCAAGATGCCGACGGCCGTTTCTGCCGAGAACGGCACATGGCCGGTCAGCATCTGGTAGGTCATGACACCGAGAGAGTAGACATCCGAGCGGTGATCGATTCTGTCGCCCTTGCACTGTTCCGGTGACATGAACTCCGGGGTACCGACGATGAGACCTGAACCGGTGGTGTTCTCGTCCCGACGGAAAGGCTTGGCGATACCGAAGTCGAAGACGAGGCAGCGCAGCTCGGACGTGACGAGAATGTTCGACGGCTTGATGTCTCGGTGGACGACCCCGGCATGATGCGCCGCATCGAGCGCTTCAGCGACTTGGGAGACGACCTTGACGGTGCGATTCAAGGGCCACGGTTGTCCCGAGAGCTGAGTTCGGAGCGTCTGGCCGTCGGTCATGTATTTCATGACCAAGTAGGGTCGCCCCTCATGCTCCCCTGCGTCGTAGACGGGGAGTATGTGCGGGTGGTCGAGTCGGCCGAGAAGCTCGGCTTCTTGTCGGAAACGCCGGACCCAGTCGTGGTCGCGGCTGACTTCCTGGAGGATCACCTTGATGGCGACCTCGCGCTTCAACGCGGGATGAAACGCTTTATAGACCTCGGCCGTACCCCCGCGACCGAGGAGAGACAAGATCCGGTATGTGCCTACTTGGTGTCCAACAAGCTCCATCGAGTCTCCTCACGATCAGTGAACCGCACACATACATCGAGGGTAAATGCATTGCCGATCGTGACGGAAGATACTCCAGGCTACTGGCTCCGAATGCAAAACGCAAGTGTCCATAGGGCTCACGAGAGGTGTGGTGAATTCCCCATGCTCTTTAGTGGGTGAATACCTACATCAGGAAGTGCTGGTCGAAAGAACGGTTTCGGTCGCTTTCAGGTGCTAACATTACTTAAGAGCGTCAATCGTTCTTGAATCTACCACCCCCTACGTTTTAGGCGTGCCTGTTGGGACGCCCAGCCGAGTTCTGCAAACATTGCCCAGCAACTATCTTTCCCGCTACGAACTGCTCGAAGAGATCGGGCGGGGCAATATGGGTGTGGTCCATAAAGCGCGCGATCCCGAAATCGACCGGATTCTTGCCATCAAAGTCGTGCGGCTAGGGTTCTCGCTCAATGACGCGCAACGAAAAACTTTTATCGAGCGATTTCGCCGCGAGGCGAAAATAGTCGGCAATCTGGCACACCCCCATATTGTCGGTGTCTACGATATCGACTTCTCCGCAGACGAACCCTTTATTGCGATGGAGTACTTTCCAGGAATCGCACTATCACAGCTCATTGACCGCGAGCTCCCCGAGGTGGACGAAGTCCGGCTCATCATCCGTCAGCTCGCGAGTGCCCTCGACTACGCGCACCGGGAAGGCGTGGTGCATCGTGATATCAAGCCGGCCAATGTGCTTTATCAGCCCGGGCCAATGATCAAGCTCGTTGATTTCGGAATCGCTAAAGTTGGAGCCCTCGACCTCACTGCGACCGGTGAGTTCATTGGCACTCCGAGTTATATGTCCCCGGAGATTTTCTCGGGAGAACGTGTCGACGGGCGGAGTGATCTCTTCTCCCTCGGCGTCATTCTTTACCAGCTTCTGACGGGAAAGCGCCCCTTCGAAGCTGAAACAGTGAGCCGCACCATCTACCGGGTGTTGCACGAAGAGCCGACGCCTCCGTCGAAGCAACGAGAGGGGCTCTCCCCACTCTGGGATATCGTGTGTGCTCGCTTGTTGGATAAAGATCCGACAGACCGGTACCGCACCGCCGCGGCGCTGATTGAGGATTTGGATTCGCTGGAGCGGGGAACGCTGGTGGGGCAAGATTCCACGCAGCCAATCCGCGTGCCGCCGCGCGGTTTTCGATACGTCTGGATTCTGGCACTACCGCTGTTGTTCGTGGCGATCGTCATTTGGTTTGGGGTCGTGTCTACGCCAGAGCCAACCCTCGTGCCGCTCGAGCAAGATCCCCGCGAGGAATCGATGAGTGCTCTGTTGGCTGACGCCGAGCAGGGGCTCGACGAGGGCCGGCTCGAGGAAAGCCAAGCCTTGTTGAACGCAATCACGGCACACAGTCCCGATTATCCGGGCTCGGAAGCCTTGAGCTTGAATCTCGAACGCGCTCGCTTCCGTCAAACGCTTCCTTTGCGCTTCGTGGCGAGACACCAACATCTCGTGGGTCACTGCACTGGAGACCTGCTTCTGAGGGAAGACGGAATCGTCCTCGAAACGTCGCGCCACGGGACTTGGCACTGGCACGCCGACGAGATCGAGCAGCTCGATCGCGCCCGAGGCGATGCGCTGGCGGTTCGAGTGGCTTCCGAGAATTTCAACATCACCTTCATGCGACCGGCGCTCACGGCCAAGGATTTCGAAAGTTATGGGGACATCCTGGATACCGCGCGGCGAGCCGACTCTAGCGCTCGCGAGTAGGCGAGCGGAGCCTGGCGACGTTTGAGGTCGCGATACCCACCGTAGATGGCATGGCCGGCCTGTAGCCAAAAACAGTCGAGGGCAGTGACGGTGCAGTTTTCGAAAGCGTCGAGAATCGCGAAACTCAGAGCACCCGTCCCGCAACCTAGCTCGACGACCCGTGAAGGCTCGCGTCGACCCATTGGCAAAAGCGTCAGTAGGGTAGCCAATTGTTCGGTGCGTCGAGGCACGGCGACGTCCACTAGCCGTTTGTAGATTTCGCTGTCGTCTTCGGTCCAGCTCTCGCCCATGGAGAAACCCTGCTATGCTCCTACATTCTAATGGTTGGTCGCCGAGAAAAGCTCTCCACGATCGAAAACGATGTGTCCCGGTGTCGCGCCTGCGTTCGTTTGGTCGCTCACCGCGAGCAGGTCGCTGTAACGAGAACGAAGCGTTTTGCGCACGATTCCTATTGGGGCAACGCTGTACCGGCGTTCGGCGATCCGCGGGCAAGACTCCTGATCGTAGGGCTCGCCCCCGCCGCCCACGGCGCGAACCGTACTGGCCGGATGTTCACGGGGGACCGCAGCGGGGATTGGATGTATCGCGCGCTCCACACGTATTCGTTCGCGAATCAATCGGAGTCGCTGTCGCGCGGTGACGGTCTCGAGCTGGACGGCGCGTACATCACGGCGATTGCGAGGTGTGCCCCGCCAGCGAACAAGCCGACCCGTGAGGAGATCGAATCGTGTCGAGTCTACCTGGTGCGGGAGCTCGCGGCGATGCCTCAGGTCCGTGTGGTCGTCGTTTTGGGCCGCATCGCTTTTGACGGGTTTCTCGCCGCGTGGCGCGAGTCGGGTCGCGAGATCCCAAAACCGAAGCCGAAGTTCGCTCACGGTGCGGAGGCGGAGCTTCCCGGCGGCGTGCGGCTGCTGGCTAGCTACCACCCCTCGCAGCAAAACACCTTCACCGGAAGACTCACGAGGCCGATGTTCCACGGCGTGTTCAAGAAAGCGCGCGCCTTGGTCGACGCGTGATGCATTGCGTGGCAAACAAGCCGGACGCTACACTTAGTTGATATGAGCGAAAGCCCCCCACAGTGGGTCGAGCCCATCGCCCCCCATGACGCGCGGCTGGCGTTGGACTTCATCCCGGCGGCAACCAAGAGCTCTCGGTTGTGGTTTTTTCTTCACGGCCTGAACTCGAATCGTCGAGGTGAGAAAGCGCTCCATTTTGCGCGGCAGGTTGCACGACGTGGAGAGGCGTTTGCGAGTCTCGACTTGACCGGGCACGGCGACTCAGAGGGTGACCTCGTCGATCTTTCGATGACGCGGAACATCAGCGATCTCGAACGAGGCTTGAGCTTTGTCGAGTCGACTCATGGCCCTTTTGCTGCCGTTCATTTGATTGGCTCGTCGATGGGCGGGTTCACCGCGTTGTGGTTCTCGGCGCAAATGCCCGGGATCGTGACACGCAATATCGTAATCGCACCGGCGTTCGAGATGGCCGGGCGTCTGCTTTTGTCGCTCGGACCGGAGAAAGCCAAGCGGTGGCGGCGGGAGGGCGCTCTTAATCTCGATACTGGGTATGCAGCTTTCGACCTCGGGTATCGGTTCGTGGAAGATGAAGCGCGGTACCCGACGGAGAGTCTCCGACGACGTCTCAAAACTCCGAGTCTCATCTTGCACGGCTCGGACGACGAGGTGGTTCCATGTCAGCTGTCGCGCCGGTTCGCGGAGCGGTTGGAGCACGTCGATCTCGTCGAGATCGACGGGGGAGACCACCGATTGACACAGAACAAAGAAAGACTCTTTGACGAGATGTGGCGGTTTGTGGGGCCGTGGCCGTCGACGTAGGCGTGTCCGGTTGAACGGTAGAAAGTGAGCTGACGTGGCATCGGGATCCAAGAAGGTCATCTACGCGGCGCTCGTCGGAAACTCTCTGATTGCGATAACCAAGTTTGGGGCTGCGACATTGACGGGAAGCTCCGCCATGCTATCTGAATGTATCCACTCGCTCGTGGATACGGGCAATCAGGTCTTGCTACTGCACGGCCTGAGGCGGGCCAAAAAACCCCCGGACAAGGCATTTCCTTTTGGCCATGGAAAGGAGCTCTATTTTTGGAGCTTCGTCGTGGCGATTCTAATCTTCGCCGTCGGTGCCGGGGTCTCGGTCTACGAAGGGATACATCACGTGATCCATCCCGAGCCGATCGGTCGGCCTTACGTGAACTACGTGGTTCTTGGATTGGCCATGCTTTTTGAGGGGGGCGCCTGGCTTTTCGCGTGGAGAGAGTTCACCGAGCGTAAGGGCCGCAAAGGCTATTTTCGCGCAGTGCGCGAGGGGAAGGACCCGACTCTTTTCGTGGTCTTGTTCGAGGATTCGGCGGCCATGGCCGGGCTCGTCGTGGCTTTTTTCGGAGTGTGGCTATCGCAGGCCACCGGGATTTTGTATTTCGACGGCGCGGCGTCGATCGTCATCGGGCTCATCCTCGGCGCAACGGCCGTTTGGCTAGCGTATGAAACGAAGGGATTGTTGATCGGTGAGAGCGCGAATCCGGAAGTGGTGCATCGGATCCGCGAGCTCGCTCAGGACACCCCGGAGATTGTGCACGTCAACGAAGTGCTGACGATGCACATGGGCCCTGAATTCATTCTCGTCAATCTAAGCGTCGATTTCATCGACTCCGCGAACGCCGACCAGATCGAAGCCGTGATCGCAAAGCTAGATCGTGGCCTCAAGGAATCCCTTCCACGCGTCAAACGTGTCTTTATCGAAGCCGAAGCCCGCACCAGCAGCCCCGCAGGATAGCGGACCCAACCTCTCCCCCAAGGGGGCGAGCGTTAGCTCGTCGGGTGAGGGGGCGCTGCCGAAGGCGTTGCTAGACGGCCTGGAGTGCGTATGTGGCGAGACCGATCGCAACAACGCGATCGTTGCCTTCGACCACTTCTAGCCGACAGGTCGCAAGCGTTCTTCCCTTGCGAACGACTTCGCCAATCGCGAGAAGGTCGCCCTGAACGCCCGCGAGCAAGCTGAGCTTGAACTCGACGGTTTTGACCGTCGAGCCAGGAGAAACCGACCCGACGGCGAAGTTGCCTGCCGTATCCGCCAGCAGGCCGATGAGCCCACCGTGGATGACGCCGTGACCCTCTTCGAAGTCCCGTCGGAACGGAAGCCGCACGCGTGCAACACCGTTCTCGCAATACCCAAGGGTCATCCCGAGATAACGGCTGATGGGCGCCGAATCGAACAGTTGTTTGAGCTTGTCGAGGTGAGCTGAGCGTTCGCTAGGCTCGCCGCTTCGTTGCGGGCGGACCCCTTCAGGCAACGGAACCGGGATCAATGCGGGTGGCTGTGCCACCGGCGTCGGTTTCACGACCGCCTGAGGGCGCTTCTTGACCGCTGCGCGGGCCGTGTTTGGCTTCTTCTTGGGGCGTCCGGCCTTCGATTTTGGCGCCGGTTTCCGCGGAGCAGGCTTCTTCCTGCTCTTTGCCTTGAGAGAAGCCTTCCTTGCGGTCTTCTTGACCGCGCTAGCCTTCCTCTTCGCCGTTGCTTTCGCACGGCCTCGGGCGGGCGTCTTCTTTTTCGCTTTAGCTTTACTTTTTGCCATCCGTGCTCAACACCGATTCATAAGGCCCAAGAGCGGATCGTCGTTCATAGTGACACTGTGAGGACATCTGTCTTGGGGATGGTCTGACGAGCGATCCGTATAAGCCTAATAAAACTCAATAGATGCCACTAGGCGAGCCTTATCCAAATAGTTTATCACGCGTGGTGGCCGGCGCCTCTAAATAAATATATAGGCTCGCGCCTCGTTCTCAACGATTTATTTGCCTCGGTGCCGTCGGCGCGATACACTTTGGCGCTTGCGCGAACTGACTGAGATGACATAATTATTTTATTTGCAACAGGTTACTGGGCTGGGTCCGCCTCGACCGGCCTTGCGATACGAACAAAACTAGAAAATATAAATCGGGGCCGAGAGGGAAGAAATGGCGAACGAGACGAGCTACGACGTTGCAGTTCTCGGAAGCGGCCCCGGTGGCTACGTTGCAGCAATCCGTGCCGGCCAGTTGGGTCTCAAGGCCTTGGTGATAGAGAAAGACAGACATTTCGGAGGCACGTGTCTCCACGTCGGGTGTATTCCGAGCAAAGTTTTTCTCAATACCGCTGAGCTTCTCGATCGTGTGCGCCGCGGTGGTGAGCAGGGGGTCGTGGTGGATGGGCTTCGCCTCGATTGGCCCGCGTTAATGAAGCGGAAAAACCGGATCATCAGGAAAAACGCAGGCGGGGTCGCGTTTCTTTTCCGGAAGAACAACGTCGAGACGCTCCACGGTTTGGGGCGGGTAGCCGGTCCCGGGAAGCTCGAAGTCCAGACGGAAGAGGGAACGTCTCTCGTCACGGCACGAAACATTATTATTGCGACCGGCTCTGAGCCGCGTTCCATCCCCAGCGTCCCCATTGATGGCCAGTCGGTTGTGACCAATACGGAGATGCTCGCGCTCGCCTCGCAACCGGCAAGCCTCGGCGTCATCGGTGCCGGCGCTGTCGGTGTCGAGTTCGCCTCCATGTTCCACAGTTTTGGGACGAATGTCGTTCTCCTTGAGGTGCTGCCTAAACTTGTCCCGGTTGAGGACGAGGAGATTTCGGACGAGCTCTTCAAGCTGTTCAAAAAGCGTGGGATCGAGACCTTGACGAACACGCGAGTGGAAGGCGTGACACCCGCTAACGACGGATCGGGTGTGGACGTCCAGTTCGTCCGTCCCGATGGTACGAAAGATTCCCGCTCGGTGACGAAGCTGCTGGTCGCTGTGGGCCGGAAGCCGAGAACTGAGAATATCGGCCTTGAACAAGCCGGCGTCGAGCTCGACCGCGGTACCGTCGTTGTCGACGAATTCATGCAAACGGGCACCAAGGGGATCTATGCCATCGGCGATGTCGTCGCGACGCAGCAACTCGCTCATGTGGCGTCGGCCGAGGGGGTCCTTGCGGTCGAGCACATCGCCGGGCGTGCAGTGCGACCATTGAACTACCTCCACATGCCGGGCGCCACCTACTGCAGCCCGGAAATTGGAAGTGTTGGACTGACTGAATCGGCGGCGAGGGAGCAGGGTTACGACGTCAAGATCGGGAGATTCCCGTTCGCCGCGAGCCCGAAGGCCACCATTCTGGGCGAGAGCGATGGCTTCGTGAAAATGGTGAGCGAATCGAAGTACGGCGAGCTGCTGGGAGTGCACATCATTGGCCCGCACGCGACGGATCTCATCGCCGAGGCGGTCGTCGCACTCGAACACGAGGCCACGGCCGAATCGCTGATGCATTCGGTGCACGCGCACCCCACGCTTTCTGAGGCGGTCGGCGAAGCCGCCCATGGGGCTTTCGAGCTACCGCTCCATGTCTGATCCCTGCTGGCGCGTCGACCTGGGTCGGTGCCCGTTTGACGACGCGCTCTCACTGCAGCGGCGTCTCGTTGCGGCGCGGCAAGAGGATCGCATTCCGGACGTCCTCCTCTTCGCCGAGCACCCGCCGACGTACACGCTCGGTCGAAGCGCGCGCCCCGAGCATCTCTTGGCGGACGCGGCGACCTTGGAGCGTCTGGGTGCTGCCGTGATCGCAACCGATCGCGGCGGTGACATCACATTCCATGGTCCGGGCCAGCTCGTCGGTTACCCGATCATGGATCTGAAATCCTGGAAACGCGACGTCCACGAATACCTGCGGGCGATCGAAGGGCTCCTTATCGACGCGGTTCGTGAGCTCGGAATCCAGGCTCGTCGCGAGGAGGGGCTGACGGGTGTTTGGCACCCCAGCGGTAAACTTGCTGCGATCGGAGTGCGGGTCTCGCGCTGGGTGACGTCGCATGGATTCGCGCTCAACGTCGCGACCGACTTGGACTATTACCAACACATCGTACCGTGTGGTATCTTCGGTCGCGCAGTCAGTTCCATGGAAAATGTTCTAAAAGCGCCGGTTGCGCGGGGTCCGGTGAAGCACTCTGTCTCCCGCTCTTTTGCTCGTGCTTTCGACCGAGACGTTCAGGAAGTTCGAGAGGCCGACCTCGAGGTGTGTGCGCGGTAATGCGTTTCGGAAAACGTCAGCTTCAAGAGCTCCTCTACTACATGGTGCTCACGCGACGGCTCGAGGAGACGCTGGTTCGACTTCATCGAGACAACGAGCTGACGACACCCCTGGGGCTTCGCACCGGGCTCGAGGCGATAAGCGTTGGTGCCGCGTTCGTGCCCACGCCAAAAGATGCGCTTGCGTCGTCCCTGCCGACCGTTGGGGCGCTGCTGCTGCGCGGTGTCAAGCCTGAGCAGATAATGCTTCAGTTTTTGGGAAAAGAAGCGGGACCGAGTCACGGGCGTGAGGGGCTCCTTCACTTCGGCGATCTCTCGCGTGGACTCGTTGCAACCACCGGGCACGTGGCGACGCACGTCAGCGTCATGGCGGGCATGGCGTTTGCGTATCGCGTTCGGAATCAGGAGCGGGTCGCGCTCGCGCTCGTACCCGAGGAGGCTGTCGCGACTGGAGATTTTCATGAGGGCGTCAACTTCGCGGCTGTCCAGAAGTGCCCCTTGATCGTCGTCGTCGTCCGGTACCCGCTCTCGCGTGAAGGCTCGGAAGTTACCCAGCTGTACGAGCGCGCGAAGGGCTATGGCCTTGCTTCTCTACCGGTTGATGGGAGTGATTTGCTGCAAATCGTCCAAGTCGTCGAGACGGCGATGGCGCGTGCTCAGGCGGGCGACGGACCGACACTCATCGAGGCAGTGCTACGAAGCTCTAGACGGTACTTCGGTAACGAAAGTGCGGTGCCCGCACCATTCAAGGGCGCCGCGCGTCTCGACTCCGACGGCGGGGAAGGGGCAAAAGACGTCGACAACGACCCCGCGTGGCGGTTCGAGAAATTTCTTCTGCAACAGGATTGGCTGTCGGAAGCCGATCGCGCCAGCCTTATTGCCCGCGCCGAGGAAGCTGTCTCGGACGCCTTGCGAGCGGTTGATGGTGCTGCTCCAGCCAAAACCGATCGGCTAACCGAAGGTCTTTACGCATCGCCCTAGGGTGCGAGCTCGAAGATGTCCGAAATCACTTACCTCGAAGCCCTGCGCCAAGCAATGTGGGATGAGATGGAGCGCGACGAGAACGTATTGCTCCTCGGCGAGGACGTCGGCCTTTACGGAGGTGCGTTCAAAGTGACGGCCGGGTTTCTCGACCACTTTGGCGCCAACCGAGTGATCGATACTCCGATCAGCGAGGAAGGCTACACCGGGGTTGCCATCGGTGCCGCTTTCAATGGCCTGCGGCCGATCGTCGAGTTTCAGTTCATCGACTTCATCGCCAACGCGTTCAACATGATCACGAACTTCGCGGCGAAGAGTCGCTACCGATGGGGCGCGGGTGTTCCTATCGTCATGCGCGGTCCTTCTGGAGGCGGCGTGCGAGCCGGACCGTTCCACTCGCAAAATCCGGAAATGCACTTCGTGCATACGCCCGGCATCAAAGTGGTGACACCGGCTACTGTGGCCGACGCTCGCGGGTTGATGAAAGCTGCGATCCGTGACGAGGATCCGGTACTTTACCTCGAGCACAAGAAGCTCTATCGTCACATCAAAGTGCCCCAATCCGAGCTCGACGCGCAAGACGACATCGTCCCGATTGGCAAAGCGTCGATAAAACGGCGAGGCGCGAACATCGTGCTCGTGACGTACGGAGCCATGCTATATACCGCCCTCGACGCCGCCGAGACGCTCTCGGGCGAGGGCATTGAGCTCGAGGTCATCGACCTCAGGAGTCTCGTGCCCCTTGACGAGGAATGCATCCTCGATGCCGTGCGCCGAATCAACAAAGTCCTGCTGCTTCACGAAGACACTCGCACCGGTGGTATGGCTGGAGAGATTTCTGCCATCATCGCGGAACAGGCGTTCGATGATTTGGATGGACCCATCGTGCGCGTGACCGCACCTGATACTCCGGTGCCCTATGCGGCGTCTCTAGAAGATGCCTTCATTCCTCAAGTGGAGGACGTGGTGCGGGCCGCTCGAACGCTTCACGCTTATTGAGTGGGACTCTAAGAAAAGGATGACGGTTTCATGACGGACGTGATCATGCCGCAAATGGGCGAGAGCATCGCCGAGGGAACGGTGACCAAATGGTTCAAGAAAATCGGCGACCAAGTCGAGCGTGACGAACCGCTCCTGGAGATTTCGACCGATAAGGTCGACACCGAGATCCCCGCGCCGACGTCGGGAATACTCTCGGAGATCAAAGTCCAGGAGGGGGAGACGGTTCCGATCAACACCGTCGTTGCGGTGATCGGCGGAGAGGTGAAACCCGCCGCCGCGGTGACGGCTAGCTCGGAAACCATGCCACCGATCGCGGCCGCGGCAACACCGGTGCCACCGGCACCGCCGTCGCCACCGTCGAGCGTCACCCCGACTCCCGCTCCTCCGACGGAAACGTCGTCGACGCAGGCAGGACTGCGCAGCTCGCCACTCGTGCGCAAGATGGCGCGTGAGCACGACCTCGACCTGGGGCAGTTGACAGGGACCGGCCGTGGTGGACGGGTGACGAAAGACGACGTTTTGAAGCACCTCGGCGCGCCCGGGGTCGAGCCGGGAACTCCTGAGACGCCAGCGGCGGCCCCAACTCCGGCGCCGCCGCCGCCGACACCTGCGGCTCGGCCGTCGGGGCCGAAATCCGAGTCCCCGGCGCCCGCGACAGCTGCGCCGACCTCAGCGTCCGGTGGCCGCGTCGTGGTCGAGCCCATGAGCAAGATGCGTCGGTCGGTCGCTGCGCACATGGTGGCCTCGCGACAGACGTCTGCGCACGTCACCACGGTGTTTGAAGTCGACGTGAGCCGCATCGTCGAGCTGCGCGCGGACCACAAACTCGCGTTCCAACAAGACGGCGTCAAGCTTACCTATACCCCGTTTTTTGTGGGGGCGACGGTCGGCTCCTTGAAGGCGTTCCCGCTCCTCAACGCATCGATCGACGGCGATTCCATTGTCTATCACCGGGACCACAACATCGGCCTCGCGGTCGCCCTCGATGGCGGACTCATCGTGCCCGTCATCCACAACGCGGACGAGAAGAGCTTCCTGGGTCTCGCTCGTGCGGTCAATGACCTTGGAGAGCGAGCGCGAACGAAAAAGTTGATGCCAGCGGATGTGCAAGGGGGAACGTTCACCATCACCAACCCGGGCTTTTTCGGCGGACTCTTTGGGACGCCGATTATCAATCAACCCCAGGTTGCGATCCTGGCCGTGGGCGGGATTCACAAGCGCCCGGTCGTTGTCGGCGACGGCATCGGCGTGCGCTCGATGGTATATCTCGCTCTGTCGTTCGACCATCGTCTCATCGACGGCGCGCTCGCCGATCGGTTCATGGCCGACTTGAAGTCTCGGCTCGAGAACTGGGACGAGAAGCTATTGTAGTGAGGGCCCGCGCAAGAATAACTACACATTTTGGGACGCCGATGCATCCCGGCTGGCTTCGTTGCTCGCCGCTCATATATCCGGATATGATTCACGTCTCGCGCCTTGCCAAACGGGCGCCTCGACGTCCGAAAATATGAAGTTATTCTTACGTGGACCCTAAAGTGCAGCGATGGCGGCGATCACACGTTCCCCACGCCCTGACTGGCTGAAAGTTCGCCTGCCTACGGGCGATAACTACTTTCGGCTTCGGGGCATCATGCGCGACAAGGGGCTTCACACGGTTTGTGAAGAAGCGCGCTGCCCCAACGTTGCCGAGTGCTGGGGACAGGGCACGGCGACCTTCATGATCCTGGGCGACGTGTGCACTCGCTCCTGCGGTTTCTGCGCCGTCAAGACGGGGCTTCCGCAGCTTCTCGATCAAGATGAGCCCGCGCGGGTCGCGGATGCGGTCGAGGCGATGGAGCTGCGGCACGTCGTGATTACGTCGGTGAACCGGGATGAGCTTCCGGATGGAGGCTCAGCCATTTTTGCGCGGACGATCGAGGCGGTCCGCGAACGCATGCCCGACACGACCATCGAGGTCTTGATCCCGGACTTCAAAGGTTCCCGTTCGGCGCTCGAGACAGTGGTTCGCGCCCGCCCGGAGATTTTGAATCACAACATCGAAACCGTGCCGCGGCTTTACAAGATCGTCCGCCCCGGAGCGAGTTTCAGGCAGTCGGTCGAGCTGTTGAAACGCGCGAAACAGATGACGGCGTCCATCGTTAGCAAAACCGGCATGATGCTGGGGCTCGGAGAAACGCTCGACGAAGTCGAAGTCGTCATGCGGGAGCTCGTCGACGAGGCGCGCGTGGACGCATTCACTCTCGGCCAGTATCTTCAGCCCACGCGCGACCACCTGCCGGTCGAGCGCTTCGTTCACCCCGACGAGTTTCGCGAGCTTGCCCAGTTGGGTCGAGAGTTCGGCTTTCGTCACGTGGAGGCCGGCCCGCTCGTTCGAAGCTCCTACCACGCCGCGAATCAAGTTCCCTAGGAGGCCTGGACGGCTTCGAGGAATTGCTCGATCTCGTCTTCGGTATTGTAGTAGTGAAGTGAAACCCTCAGTCCGTCCCCGCGTGCGGACACGAGGATGTCTTTTTCCGCGAGCGTCGCTGCCGTCGCCGCCGGATCTGGGACGCGCACCATCGTAATCGCGGAGCGCAGCTCGCGCTCTCGTGGCGAGTCGATAGCCACGCCGCGGGCGTCGAGCCCTTGATGGAGCACATCGACGAGGTTTTGGACGCGTGATTCGATCTCGTCGATACCGATGCTCTCGATGAGACCGAGCGCCCCGCCGAGCGCGAGCACGCCGGCGAACGGCGGGTGCCCCAGCTCGAGTCCGCGGGCATCGGTCGTCAGGTCGAGCGTCGTCGCCTGAAGATCGTAGGGCTGGTTCGCACTCCGCCACCCGGCAGACGGTAGGCCGTGCTCCTCGAGGAGCGCGTGGCGGACGTAAAGAGGCGCGACGCCGTAGCCTGCATTCGCCCACTTGTAGGCGCTGAAGACGAGCGCGTCCACGGGAGTGCGGGTGAGATCGATGGGGAAGACACCGAATCCCTGGGTCGCGTCCACAACGAGCTTGACGCCTTTTGACCGACACAGCTCACTCACTTTTGCGAGATTCGCCCGGTACCCCGTTTTGTACTGAACAAAGCTCAACGCGAGGACACCGGTTGCGGGGGTGAGGGCCCCGTCGAGCTCTTCCGGAGAGTCTAGAAATCTGACGGAGCGTTTCCGCTGAAGCCACGGCAACGTCACTGACGGAAACTCATCCGACAACGCGACCACTTCACCGTCGCCGGCGAACAGGTCGGCCACGAGATTCAAGCCGTAAGACGCGTTGCCCAAAAACGCAATCTCGCGGGGAGACACATTTAGTAGACGTGCGGTTTGGGCCCGCGTCGCCTCGACCCGCTCGAGCGTCGCATTCCAGCGAGTATCGCCTTGTCGGAAGAGCTCGTCGAAGTACGCGTGGGCGGCGTCAGCCGCTTCGCGGCACATCGGACCGCCGCCTGCTGTATTGAGGTCCACCCGCCCCTCCAGGGCGGGGAAGTGCGTACGAAGAGCGTCCCAATTCGGCATTAGCCTGGCTTCCGAGCGACCGCGACCAGCGATAACCCGAACGGGAGCGCGGTGCGTCGCAACAACCACGCTTCGAGGCGAAGCGGTATCACTAGCGTTTTGTTGAGAAACGGACTCACCGCTTCGACCTCCGAGCCGTCGCGCGCGACAGAACGAACACGCTCGCCGACACGTCGCAGCGCTGCGAGCGGAAACAAGAAACAGTTGGCGAACGAGACGAATACCGGCTCGAGCCCGGCGCTGCGGAGTTTTCCGCTCAGCTCGTGCTTGCCGTATCGCTGGCGGGTGTGGACCGCTTCATCGTGTTGACTTCGCAGCGCCTCGAAGGCTGGCACCCGAACGAGCAGCGTCGCGCCGGGCCGCATCACCCGTTCGATCTCTTTCATCGCCTCGACATCGTCGCTGACACCGAGGTGGTACAAAACGTCGAACGACGTCACGAGATCGAAGCTGTTGTTCGCGAACGGTAGTTGCGACACGGTTCCGCGCGCGAGGGCACCGTCGCTCCGCTCCTGAGCAAAGCGAAGCGCGTCCGCAGAACGGTCGAGCCCGGTCACGCCGCCGTAGCGTGCCAGAGGAGCCAACATGCCGCCGGTGCCGCAGCCGGCGTCGAGGAGGTCGAGATTCTTGTCGGAGTCGACGAATCGATCGAGCAAGGCTACCGAGATCTGTTCCATCCCGCGGAACCACCAAAGGCTCTCTTCGAGCTCGTACAGCCTTCGGTACTCGCCCTGCTCCATTCTCGGAAGTTTATCACCGACGCAATCCGCGTCCTCCTCGGTGGATAACCTAGCGTTGAAGATGTTCTAGAAACAATGGAGCCTTCGCCGTTCGGAAGCGACACTCGACTCTTCCCGACCAGTCTTCGTGGAAGTCCCCGGATTCGAATCCAACGCGAACGACCGTGTCGTTGTTCTCCAATGAGACATCGAGCTTATCGAGATGCGGACCTTCGAGCGGCACGTTAATCACGGGTCTTCTGAAAGCGAAACCGGCGAAGCGGAGCCCGGTCACCACGAGCGAGCCGCAGAACCAGTTCTTGCGATACGAGTAGCGTCTTCCGGGAGCGCGAAACTTCCGGAATGTCACCGATCCGCCGATGCCCTTGTCCATCAATACGATGCCCTCGCGTTCGAGAATCGGTCTCATCGCTTTGGGAATTCGGCCGAGTCCGAACAGTCGGTACAGGAGTGTCTTGCGCATCGCTTTGAGACTAGTATCTTCCAGTATCTGGGGAGAGGTCGACAATGTCGAATCATTTCGAGGACGACGTCATCACGAAATGGTTGACGGGAACCGGTGAAGACCGGGACATGGAGCTCACCGCGGACTTCGCCTTCGTCGAGCCGACCGAACGTTGGGAGGCGCCCGCCGGAAGCGTTGTCAATGGCGCGAGTATTCCTAGCGGGCTGTGGTCGATCGTAGGGAGCCCCTTCGTCGGTGACTATCGCCGCGCTGCGGTGATCCACGACGTGTACTACGGAGCTCATCAAGGCAAGGCGCGCAAGGAAGTCGACGAGATGTTTCGATTGGCGATGCTCTCTGACGGTGTGTCGGGGAAGAAGACGCAACTCATCTACGCGGGGGTTCGCGTGGGTGGAGGAGCTGCGTGGGATGCGGCGGATCTTGCGACCCGTGCGACCGTGGAGCCGGTCGTCGACTGGTCCGAGTTCGAGGCGTGGTTCGAATCCGAAGCCGCGGCGCTGAGCAAAGAAGATTTGGACGACGCTATCGAAGCGCGCTTTGGACCCGTTGACTGACGATGTCGGACCCAGGCACTCAACTCGCTCGCTCGGAGATACTCGAGCCCATCGGTAGCGGCGGGATGAGGGCAGTCTCTCTCGCGTGCGACGGGTACTTTTTGCTCAAAACCGTGATCGCATAGCCGATCCGCTCGTTCGTCTTCAAGTACTGGCCTAGTGCACGAACCCGCTGATCCTGCCGTAAATTCCTGGCCCTTTTCGGCGCTGACAGCGTTGCGAGCATCGTTGCAGTTCGGCCTACGGCCTATCCCT
>CAMYKY010000067.1 GCA_947259165.1 uncultured Acidobacteriota bacterium
GCGGAGCCTTTCGAGAGCTCGTCACCAGCTACTATGTGCTCGACGAGTTGATGTCCTGGTTCTCTCGCTATCCAAAGAAGAAGATCGAGCTAGGAGAGAAGTTGCGCGGCGGTTCGGTCCGTCTCGAGTGGATCGACCAAGACATCGAGACCGCCGCGTGGAAGCTGTTTCGAAAGCACTCGCATCACCCATTTTCCCTTACCGACTGCACTTCGTTTGTCTTGATGGATCGCTTGAAGATCAAGGATGTCTTCGCATTCGATGCAGACTTCGACCGAATGGGCAAGTACCACGTCCTACCGGGGATGTAGGCCCCCCCTGTCTGCGCACCAGACTGACAAAATAATGCTCTTGCTCAAAAACAAAGGACTCTTGAGTGACGAACGGATCGAGCTGCTCCGCTCGTTTCGACACAGCGGTTTTTCGGTCGACACCTCTCCCACCGTCTGGCCGCAAGACACCCAAGGGCTCGAACCTGTCCCGCCGAAGCCTTGGCGAAGGCGAAAGACTCTGCAGGTACTTACTTCGATGCCCGGTGAGCCTCTCGAATAAGTAGGCGTCACGGCGTAGAGCGTGTACGCAGTGCAAGCCTGAGATCCTGAATAATGTAATCGAGGCACGCGCTCCGCTAACGAGTCGCGAGTCGACCCCGAACTGCTGTTCGAGCCGCGGCTCGCGACGCGAGTGGTCGTAGGCCGGATTGACACCGTAGGTCACGAACCGGTCGCCCGGCTTCAAGGTACGTCCGATGAGGCGGCACATCCGCTCCAGATCTTCTTCCGTCGACGCATAGCGGAGTAGATACATCGCCGACACGAGATCGACAGGTTGTGGGAGCGCGAACGTTTCGTCGCGCGCGTCGAGAACCTCGTAGCGAAGGTTGGGATAGATGGACGTGCCGTCTTCAGCCGTGTTCTTCGCGTTCGCTCGGCGGATCATTTCGGAAGAGACGTCGGTTCCCAACACCGACCGGGCACCCTGCTGGACGAACGCCCGGCACGTCCGGCCCTCACCGCTACCAAGATCGACGATGTCCAGGTCCCGCACGGATCGGACGACCTCCATGAACGTGAAGGATTCGATGGCGCGATAGGGATTCTCGGCTGTGCTCCAGTCGCCATAGACGTCGACATGGCTATCGTATTCCGGTATCACCGGCTTCAAATTGCCCATCAAACGCACCCCGCCAACCTTATTAATACGGAATCTACAGGCCTCGGGGAGAACGGAATCAAACCCGGCGTTTCCCAGGTCGGTCTGGCCACTTCAGTTGGTCGACTCTTCGATTCCGTCGGATGGCGCCGGCAGGCTGAGTGGCGGCTGGCCCGCCAGATCGCGGATGCGGTTGAGGGTCTTGCCAATCGCTGGCTGGCTGACGATGCGGCGCTCGATGGCGTACTTGCCAGGGAAGTTGGTGAGCGCCAAGCCGATCAAGATGGTGATGGCTCCCTGTCCGGGCAGGACAAGCATCGCCAGTCCCGCCAAAATGAGAACGACACCTAAAGCGTTTTTGAGGAGAGTGGCGAAGCCCCACAACAGAGGGCGCTTCCGAACTCGGCCCGTCAACTCCCGCCGCCTCCGCGTGAAGTAATCTCGGGGCAGTTTGGCCACGATGACCGGCAGTGCCAACGCCGTCGTGGCCAGCAGCACCAGCGACGCGGTGCCGAGCAGCCGCAGAAGCGCTTGGTTGCCTCGGACCCAGTCCTCGAGCGCCGCTAAACCGAGCAGGCCGTTATCCACTATTCGTTCGTTGGCGGTGGAAAGTGTTGATCCAACCGTACCGAAAGACGGGAACTCTCAGTAGAACGCATCGTTTGTTGTTCCTGGCGTGGTGCAGTCGCACTATATTGCGATCGGGGAACGCAGCGCCAACCGAGTCCACGGCGCAGGCCCATCCGACCCCCGGTCGCCTAGTTTTCTAGCGAGGGTGCGTCGCAGTCGCGCTCGTAGAAAGCCTCGTTCTCCGCGATGAATACTTGCTACCTGCTGCGTTTCGGTTCTCCCGTTGACCCGCCTCGCATCCGGGCGTAGGCTGGTCCCCTGACCAGGAGGGAACCGTGCCCGAGCAGACACGACGCCTCAACCGCCGCGCGTTTTTTGCCGCGAGCTCGATGAGCCTCGCCGGGATGGCGCTTCGCACCGAAACCTCGGCGGCCGGCGCGCAAACGCTGTCCGCGCGTGTGCAGGGCGTGCGCGCGATGACCTTCGACGTCTTCGGCACGGTCGTCGACTGGCGCTCGAGCATCATCGCCGAGGGACAGGCACTCGGCGCGCGCAAAGGCATCGATGCCGACTGGGCCAAATTCGCCGACAGGTGGCGCGCCGGGTATAGGCCCGCCATGGGACGCGTTCGAAGCGGCGAGCTCGGATGGACCAAGATCGACGACCTGCATCGGATCATCCTCGACGGCCTCGTGGAAGGGGAGGAGTTCGGGCTGTCCGGTCTAAGCGAGGCGGAGCTAGATGATCTGAATCGCGTATGGCACCGACTGCGTCCGTGGCCAGACACCGTCGCCGGTCTCACACGACTGCGCAAGCGCTACACGCTCGCCACCCTGTCGAACGGCAATGTTGCGCTTCTAGTCAACATGGCAAAAAACGCCGGCCTACCATGGGACGCCGTGCTCTCGGCTGAGCTGGCCGGGCACTACAAGCCCGACCGCGAGGTCTACCTGAAAGCGGCGGACCTGCTCGGGCTAGAGCCGAGCCAGGTGATGATGGTCGCAGCGCACAAGGGCGACCTGCGTGCGTCGGCGAAGGTCGGTTTCCGGACCGGGTACGTGCCGCGACCCACCGAGTTCGCGCCCGACGTCGAGCGTGACCTGACGCCGGACCCCGATTTCGACGTGGTCGGCACCGACTTCAACGACTTCGCGCGCAAGCTGGGGCTCTGAGCTTTCGCACAGCTTGCCGTTTGTGCTCGATGTACAGGTAAACCTGCATTTTTGGAAATGCCGTTTCGATGGCCTCCGGAAACCTTTGAGCCCGTCCACACACGCAATCAAGATGTCGTGAAGGCCTCGGTTCGGGAGCGACGTGATCGGTGCCAGAGAGCTTCAATGGATCCCGTTGGGACGCGGAAGGGACGTGCCGGCTGCGATCAACTCCGCCTGTCGCTTCCATAAACCCGACCCAGGGCGGGAATAGTGGTTGACGCCGGTCACACGACGATCGGAACTATTTCTCGAGAGTCGAAGACTATGGTCAACGTTGCGGTGATCACAAGAATCGGGCCCATTGCGCGGACACGCCCGACATCGCGTAAAGTCCAGGAAGCTCAGGCAGCGAGGCGACTGTAATAATGATGGAGTCCGCCTACTTTCGGAACGGCGCTCACTTTGCCCGTCGACGGTGCTTGGACAGGACGAGGTTCAGGCGCGTCCTTCCCTAGGTGACGTTGGCTCGGCACATATCCCGGATCCGCTCACGTACTTCCCGAGATACGCCTGGTCGACCGGGTCGCCGCCGCCGACTTTTCCAAGTCCACTAACGTCTGAACCCGGCGCGATGCCAACGGACGACGGTCTCGGGCTTGACGATGACGAGCACGCGGTCCCAGTCAGTCCAGACTCGCTGCAAGAGGACCCAGAAGCCTCGGTCGATATTCGAAAGCCGGGGCCGTTTCACCGAACGGCCGAGGACGGCGAGCTGCTGCCGGAGAGCGAGATTCTCAATCGCGAGCGAGCGCTGCGTCTTGAACGCCGAGAAGAACGAGCATAGAAGCGACCAAATCATCGCGGCATCCTGACGCCCGCGTGCGAGAAAGATCAATAGGGACGCGCCCGGATGAATAAGTGGAAGCCACAGGCGCTTTTCCACTGCGCGCCGAAAGATTTTGTGAGGATCTATCCGGGCCTGTCCTGGACAGGCCCTTTTTCTCTTCGTCCGCTGAACCTAAGAAACGTCAACGGGCCGTAGGCACCCCGCCGCGCAAGATCGTCGCCAGGTCGGCCGTGTTCAAGTTGCCGCCAGAGACGACGCACGCGATCTTGCCCCCGCCGCCTCGTCCCGAAAGCGCGGCCGCCACCGGGGCCGCGCTCGCACCTTCGGCGACGATCCGCTGTCGCTCGCACAAAAGGCGAATCGCGGACGCGATCTCGGCGAGGCTCACCGACACCGCGTCATCGACGACGCGCCGGACGAGGGGCCACATGTCCTCGACGACTCGACCCACACCGATGCCGATCACGAACGTGTCGACGAACGGAAGCTCGACGGGACGGCCGGCTTCGCGCGCGGCGGCGAGCGGCGCGCAGTAGTCGGGCTCCACGCCAACGATGCGTGCTGAGGGTCGCAGTACATGGACGACCGAGGCGATCCCGGACGCCAAGCCTCCGCCGCCGTACGGCACCAGCACCGTATCCACGTCGGGAAGGTCCTCCACGATCTCGAGTCCCACGGTCGCATCGCCCGCGAGGACGTCTTGATCCGAGACCGGATGGATGAAATGGCCGGGCTCGTCTGGATGCCCGTGGTCGTCGAGAATACGCCACCACGCGTCGTCCTCGAGGGTCACGAGTCGTGCGCCGAGCCTCTCGAGCGCGGCGACTTTGTTGGCCGACGCGTTTCGGGTCAGCAGCACCGTACACGGAATGCCGAGCTCGCGCGCGACGTGGGCGACGCCTTGCGCCATGTTGCCAGAGCTCGCGGTGTAAACACCCTTCCGGCGCGTCTCCTCGGAGAGTGCGAGGATGGCGTTTCCCGCGGGGCGAATCTTGAACGACGCGATGGGCTGGAGGTTCTCCAGCTTGAGATAGATTTCCGCGGGCGCATCGACGTGGAGCCGCACCAGCGGTGTTCGAAGCGCGAGGCCTTTCAAACGCCTCGCGGCAGCGCGTGCGTCCTCGACGGTTACGGGTTCGAGCACCTTCATTGCTTCAACTATATCGGGAATTGCTATCTCGTCCGGACAAGATTATCGTCACGCGGTGTCGTTGACCTCCGGAAGTACGCTAGCCCACTACGAGATCGTCGAGCTCATCGGCAAGGGCGGGATGGGCGAGGTGTACCAGTCTCGAGACACGAAGCTGGGACGTGACGTTGCCATCAAAATCCTTCCCGAAGCGTTTTCCCGTGACAATGAACGCGCCGAGCGTTTCCAACGAGAGGCGCGGGTGCTCGCGCAGCTCAACCATGCGAACATCGCGACACTGCACGGCTTCGAAGAGGCGGACGGGCGGCAGTTCCTCGTCATGGAGCTCGTCGAGGGCGAAACGCTGGCGGAGCGCGTCGCCCGGCGCCCGCTCAGCCTGAACGAGGCCGCGCAGCTCTTCGGTCCGATCGCCGACGCCATCGAATCCGCACACGCCCGGGGCATCGTTCACCGCGATTTGAAACCTGCCAACATCAAGCTCACCACAGACGGCAAGCCAAAGATTCTGGACTACGGGCTCGCGAGAGCGTGGACTGGAGACCCGACGCCGGACAGCGATGATTCCCATGCGCCGACGTTGACGAAGGATACGGAGCTAGGGGCAGTGATGGGGACACCCGCCTACATGAGCCCAGAGCAAGCTCGCGGTGAGCCCGTGGATGGGCGCACCGACGTATGGGCGTTCGGTTGCTGTTTCTACGAGACACTCACCGGACGCAAAGCATTTCCTGGAGAGACGACGGCAGACGTCTTCGCTGCGATCATGAACGAAACGCCGCAGTGCGTCACGTTTCCCGAACGTGTGCGAAGATTGCTCGGGCGCTGCCTCGAAAAGGACGTACACCAGCGTTTGCGCGGTCTCGAGCACGCTCGCCTCGAGCTCGAAGCACTCACGGAGGCGGACGCCTCACCGCGCTCGGGTCTCCGGCTCGCTCCATGGCTCGTGGCCACTTTCGCGGTCGCGCTCGCGGTCATCGCATTCCTGCGACCGGCCGGAGAGACGTCGGAGGCGTCGCCAGTACGGCTCTCGCTCCAGCTGCCTTCCGGGGATCAACTGCTATCCGGCTTTGCCGGAAATCTCGCGATCTCCCGGGACGGGAAACAGGTGGCCTACGTCGGCATTCGCGGAATGGAACAATACAGCCTTTTCCTCCGACGGCTGGACCGACTCGACCCGGAGCTGGTGCCGGGCAGCGAAGGGGCGGGCAATCCATTCTTTTCTCCAGACGGTCTGTCGGTGGGTTTCAGCAGCATCAGAGGGCCGCTCAAACGAGCCGCGGTCGGATCCGGCACATCGGTAGAGCTCGCTCCAAGAACCGACAACGCAGGTGCATTTTGGGGGGCCGACGGTTACATCTACTTCTCCCCGCAAAGGGGAGCGGGCATCGCTCGCATGCACGAACAAGGCAGTGACGCGGAAATCGTCGTGCCGTTGAGACAAGACCTCGGTGACACGGACCTGGGCTCGCCGCATCTTCTTCCCGGCGGAGACTCCGTACTGTTCGTGGCGCGACAGGCGTCGGGTCGCAACACCATCGCGGTACAAACACTTCGAACCGGCGAGAGGCGCACGCTGATCGAGGATGGTAACGCCCCGCAATATGTGCCGAGCGGACACCTCGTGTTCGGTCGGGCCGGAATCATCCTAGCCGTGCCGTTCGATCTCGACAATCTGCTCGTGAACGAACCATCGACGGTCGTTGTCGACGCGTTGACGGGTGGGGCCATCGGCCGGGGTAACAACCAATTTGCCATCTCTAACCACGGCACATTGCTCTACGTCGACGACGCCAACTCGGCGGCGCCGATCAGCCAACTCGTCAGCGTCGACCAACGAGGAACGTCTGTGCCGTTGCTCGAGTCACCTCGGAGATTTTGGGGACCCCGATGGTCTCCGAGTGACAACCGGCTCGCCGTCGCAATCTATGACGAGCAACGATGGGATCTCTGGGCACACGATGTCGCACGCGACACTTTGACGCGACTCACCTTCAGCGGGCGATCGTACTTTCGGCCACTGTGGAGCCCCGACGGGTCACGCTTGTTCGAAGGAACTGAAGCGCTTGATCCAAACGCTGGTGGTGGAGCGACCCGTTTGATTACGTCTCCGCACCTCACCGTCGCGGCATCGGCATCACGCGATGGAGAAACACTCGTCTATCGCCAGTCCCGACCGGAAACTGGCTACTCCGTCGAGCTCCACGTCGCGGACCTAGCGCTTGGCGCCATTCAGCAGCCAAGCGAACATGACCCGTGTTCCCAAATTCACCTTCTTTCACTCTGTTTTCCGTACACGATCGAACGTAATTCAGCCGATTTCCTAGCGGCGTGCTGGATTTAATTGCCTAAGTTTCCATCGTCAGCCTACCGACGGGCGCAGGGAAGACCCGCGTCGCCGTCGAGGCCATCCGAGACTGGCTAGGCGACATCTACGACCCGAAGAACACTCTGAGCCTCGGCGACGATGTCCTGTGGCTCGCCCACACGGAGGAACTCTGCGAGCAAGCATATGCGTGCTTCAAGCAAGTCTGGGAAGCCTCAACGGACGTCGTTCCGTTGTTTCTTGCTCGTTTCTGGGGACGCCATCTGAATGACTTCCGCAAGCATCAAGCTACGCTGAAGAAGGTTCTCGACAGTCCGAGTGTGTTGATTTCGACACCACAGCGTGTCGTTAACCTGCTCGTAAGCGAACATCCCGACGCAAAGAACATCGTGAACATCCTTCGCGAGACCCTCGGACTGCTTCTCGTTGACGAGGCACACCGGGCAGGCGCTCCATCGTACCGACGCATTCTCGAGGAGCTGCTTCCGAAGGACCGACAGGTTTCGGTCGTTGGGCTTACCGCCACGCCGTTTCGTATGGAGTACCTGGAATCGAATCAGGTGCTCGGGACAGAGCAACTCAAGTCCGTTTTTGGAAGACTCATCGAACCAACAGAGACGCTAAGAGACAACGTTCGAGATACGTTGGTCGAGCGGAGAGTCCTCGCAGAACCTCGTTTCGAAGACATCGAAACGCACGTCAAGCTCCGCGCCCCCGAGATCCCGCCGGACCATGATTTCTCGTTCGAAGAATACGAGCACATCGATAACGTCCTGGCCACTCACGCCGATAGCTCGGCGAGACGCCTCAAGATATTGGAAGCGATCATCGATCTAGCCCGGGACCCCATGAATAGCATTCTCTATTTCGGTCCCCGTGTCCGTGACGCCGAATGCATGGCCTACCTACTGCGGGAGAGAAGAATTCCCGCAGGTGTAGTGAGCGGCCAAACTCGCGATGAAACGCGGCGAGTCTTGATTGAGCGATTCAGACGTAACGAGATCCGTGTTTTGTGCAACTGCGAAGTTCTAACGACAGGATTCGACGCACCGAAAGTTACTCATATCGTGATGGCACGACCGACAGTCAGCCAGGTCCTGTATGAGCAAATCGTTGGCCGGGGACTACGCGGACCGAAATTCGGTGGGACCGAAACGTGTACCATCCTCGACTGCGTGGACGAGTTCAGCGGGAAGTCGAAACCGAAGCTTGGTTACACTCGATTCCGCGAGGTTTGGCGAAAGCAGCGGCGGGCCTCTTGATGGGAGCCTGTAAAAAAATAGATTCGTGGGCTAACTGGTAGGGGTCGGCGACCGTTTGGGAGCAGCACGCTGTCCGCGACTGTTCTGCCACGGGACATCCAGTCCGATATATACTTTTTGGCGACGTGTCTTTGTGCCATCGTCTTCTTTGAGCTGAACGCCTACTCCGTGTTCGCGGCCAGCAAGTTCCGATGCATGAAGTCTGTCCGTATCCGTCGGGTCTGTTTTACATCGAGGTGCCAAATTGATTCTTGCAATACTCTACGATCCGTCCGACGGGCGGCTTCGCAACGGGGGAGCCGAGCTGATCGACGAATGGGAGCGGGGTACGGCGACCACCATCTGGGTCGTGATCGAGGACGAGTCCCGCGAGACGGAGGAGGATCTCCTGTCGCAGCGCTTTGGCATCCACCCCCTCGCGCTGTCCGATGCGCTGCGTGACCGACACCCGCCCAAGATCGAGCCGTTTAAGGAGAACACCTTTATCCTTCTGAAAGGCTTGGACGCCGATTCGACGTCGCTCAAGCTCGATACGATCCAGCTGTCGCTGTTCGTCGGTGAACGTTTCTTGGTTACCCGCAGCTCGGGGCATTCGCTGAGCACGGCGAAAGTGCTGTCCGAGCTCACCTCGGGGGGCCTGGCTCCTGACATCTCGAGGCCCGCCCTCGCGCTGCGTGTGTGCCGCGCCGTGGCCGACCGGTTCCTGCCGTTGCTGCTCGCCGTGGAGAAACGGCTCGAAGAGATGGAGACGGAGATGCTCGAGCGGCCGAGCGACGAACTGCTCGGCGAGCTCCTGCAGCAGAAAGGCGACCTGAAAAGAGTTCTGCGCATTCTCCAGTACCATGCTCAGGTCTTCACCTCCGCCCGCTCGAACACGCCGCAACAACTTCATGGCCACGACCACGAGCTTACCGACGTGCAGGAGCAGCTCGACCGGCTGTTGAGCCTCGCCCGCTTGTACTACGAGCTAACCGACGACCTGATGAACGGCTATCTCTCGCTGTCCGCCCACCGACTCAACCAGATCATGCAGACGCTCACCATCGTGACCGTGGTTTTCGTCCCAATCACGTTCATGGCCGGAGTCTACGGCATGAACTTCGAGTTCATGCCAGAGCTTGGATTCCGCGGCGCCTATTTCCTCCTGCTGGGTGCGATGCTTTTGGTAGTGGCGACGATCCTGCTGTTCTTCCACCGAAAGGGCTGGCTGGGAGGCCGTCGCCGACGTTGAGGCGTCGACCAGCGGCTCACGACGATCTTCAACGGAAGCGTCGCTACGTGCCCGTGCAGACATCGTCCCTCGCAGAAACCGTCCCTCCCGGTTGTAGGTAGTGTGCTCCCAGTGCCGGAGACCGGTCACTGCACCGCGCGAGTAGTCCGGGCAGCTCCTAGATCGCCGCCCGATCACTTCGTGCCACAGACAGCCCCGGCACAGAGGACAGGCCTTTCCAGACCCTTTCCTGGACGTCATCCACGAACAGCTGCAGGTGCGGGAACGGGATCTCAATCCCGGCCTCGTTGAGGGCCGTCTTGGAGGTTTCGAGTACGCGGAACAAGGTCGCTTGGTTCTGGTCGCCGCTGTCGATCCACGCCCGCACTGCCAGGTTGACGCTCGAGTCGCCGAGCTCGGTCACCACGACGTCGGGCTCGTGTTCGGCACTGAGGCCGTCGAGTCGTTTCACGGCGTCCAGCAAAACCTTGCGAGCCTCGGAAACGTTTTCCTTATAGGCAATGCCAAGGGGCACGTCGACACGCAGCGCGCCGTGCTTGCTGTAGTTCTCCAGGGTCTGGTCGATGATCCGTTTATTGGGGACGACCACGTAGGTGTTGCGCGCGGTGCGGATCCGGGTGGAGCGCAGCGTGATGTCGGAGACCTTGCCGTACTGGCCCTCGGTCTCGATCCAATCGCCAACCTGGAACGGCTTGTCCCCGAAGATCAGGATCCCTGCTATCACGTTGGCCACCGAGTCCTGCGCCGCGAATCCGATGGCGATCCCGGCGACGCCGAGGCCGGCGAGCGCGGCACCGACGTTGATGCCGAGCTGATCGGCAGCCATCACCACTCCGATGAGCATCACCGCGTAGCGGCACAGCTTGTCGACCAAAAGGTCGCGCAGCGTCTCGTCGAAGTCCATCTTCTCGAGCGCTGCCACGAGAGGCCGCCGGACAACGCCGAAGCCGATCCAGAAGACGGCCAAGATGATTGCCGCGGCGCCAAGGTTGGGTAGGAAGTCGATAAGACGGATCGTTAGCGCCTGGATGTCTACATACCGAGCGAGGTCGTTCATCATCAGAAGCTCCTTTAAAACAAAGGATTATGCACGATTCTGAAGAATTGCCAGAAGAAACGAAAAAGGCCGTGGGTTCGGCTCGGCAGAATGGGAGATAGCCCTCGGCCCTTGCCATATCGCTCGTGAACACGATCGGATGAGAACGCAACGAGAGCTCCGACCCACACGTACAAACGTCGCGAGCCCAGACTTCACCCCATTCGGTCGACCCAACTGCCTGCGTCGGAGTCGGCAGCTAGCGCAATGGGTAGCGCAACGGGTACGCAATCCGTAGGTTGGAAGGGCCTTCACAGCTCCGCCGCCGACTATGCCAGCTCTCGTTTGTCGTTTTCCGGCGCTCGTAGTCAAGCCCCTCCCAACCCCTGTACTTCGCACAGAATACTTCGCACTTCGTTTAGAATCCTTCCGACCGTGCCGCCACAAAAACCGTCGTCGCAGAAGGGACGGCCCCAAACGAGCAGGGCCGAGCTGCTCCAGGATCCGGCAACTCTCCCTCGGGAGGTGGAACCCCTGGCACCTCGCTCCGCGCGCGAGCAGGCCGAGGATGAGTTGGCGCGTTTTTTCGCCCAGTCGCTCGACCTGCTGTGCATCGCCGGTCTGGACGGATTCTTCAAGAGCTTGAACCCGGCGTGGACAACTTGTCTGGGATGGACCCTCGAGGAGCTAATGGACAAGCCGTTCGTCGACCTCGTGCACCCCGAAGACCGCGTGGCCACACTGGCGGAAGTCGCGAAGCTCGCTGAGGGCGTCGAGACCATCCTCTTCGACAATCGGTACCGCCACAAAGACGGTTCGTACCGTTGGCTGCAGTGGAACGCGCGGACCGTGCCCGGAGGCCAAAGCATCTACGCCACCGCCCGGGACGTCACGCGGCTGGAGAGGGAGGTCCTCGAGATCGTGGATCGGGAAAAGGAGCGCCTGGGACATGAGCTGCACGACGGGTTGTGCCAGAGCCTGGCCGGGATTGCCGCCCTGAGCGCGACGCTTTCCAGAACGCTATCGGCGAGCTCCGAACCCGCCGCGTCCGAAGCAGCCGCCCAGATCACCGAGCTGCTGAACGAGACCATCGGCCAGGCCCGCGACATGGCCCGCGGTCTCGTCCCGGTAGGTCTGAACGAGGTCGGTCTCGAGGGAGCGCTCGAAACCCTGGCCCACAATGTCCAGCAACTCTTTCGCGTGCCCTGCATACTGGAGTGTGATCGTCCCTTTCCCAGGCTTCGCCGCGAGGTCGAGGCGCACGTGTTTCGCATCGCACAGCAAGCCGTGCACAACGCGGTTGACCACGCACGAGCGGATCGAATCGAACTCCGCCTGAGCTGGAAGGACGGGGAAGGCCTCCTGAGTGTCGGAGACGATGGCGCAGGACTGCCCGAGGAGGCAAGCAATTCAGACGGGATCGGGCTGCACACGATGGCCTATCGGGCACGCCTGATCGGTGGCTCCCTCGAGGTGGGACAGTGTACGCCGCGCGGAACGGAACTCACCTGCACCTTTCCACTGCCCGAGACACCCGACGCGCACGAGGACCCAAACGATGACGGCAACGACACCTGAACCAGGACAGCCGGGCAAGACGACGATTCTCATCGTCGACGATCATCCGATGCTTCGTCGCGGACTGACCGCCCTGATCGACTCGGAGCCCGGCCTCGCTGTCTGCGGGGAAGCCTTCACCTGCTCGGCCGCGCTCGAAGCGATCGACGAAAGCCGGCCCGACCTGGTGATCGTCGATCTGGCGCTCTCGGGGAGTGATGGCCTGGACCTGGTCAAGGACATGAAAACTCGGCATCCACAGATCCCGGCCTTGGTGCTCTCGATGCACGACGAAGCGGTTTATGCCGAGCGCTCCCTGCGGGCTGGTGCTCGGGGTTATGTCACCAAGCAGCAACTCGACGAGACGGTGTTGGTTGCCATCCGTCGCGTGCTGGCCGGCGAGACCTACATGAGCAGCAAGCTCGAGTCGCAGCTCGCCGCGAAATTCGTGGATGGACACACCCTCGCAACGGACTCGCCTCTGGAGGCGCTCAGCGACCGCGAACTGCAGGTGTTTCGTCTGATCGGCGAAGGCCGGAGCACGCGCCAGATCGCGGAGACCCTCCATCTGAGCATCAAGACCATCGAATCCCACCGCGAGCACATCAAGGACAAGCTGAGCCTCGAGTCCACTGCCGAGCTGGCCCAACGCGCGAGCCAGTGGGTTGAAACCGGCAGCGACCGCTGAACCCTTGTCCTTCATCATTATTAGCTTCTCCTGATTCTCCCCGTATGGGGCTTTCCCCCATGCCACAAACAGGGCGTCGCCCCGATTCTTTTGCGCCGCGTCTGCATCACACTGTCCGGTCAGGAGGAGTGGATCCATCCGGGCAGACGTTCCGAGCCAATGAGCAGCACCAGATCTTCAGGTGAAACGCCAGACAAGCGCCGCATTCTCATCATCGACGACCACGCCCTCGTGCGACGCGGGCTGACCGCAATGATCGACAGCGAGCCCGACCTCACCGTCTGCGCCGAAGCGGCCACCTTCCGAGAGGGCTTCGAGGCGATTGCCTCCTCCAGCCCCGATCTGGTCATCACGGATCTGTCGTTCGGGGAGGGTGATGGCCTGGCCCTGGTGAAAGACATCCGCGCGCGCTATCCGGACCTCCCGGTCCTGGTGCTCACCATGCACGATGCACCGGTCTATGCCCGACGCGCTTTCCTCGCCGGCGCCAGCGGCTACGTGACGAAGCAGGAGATGAGCGAGACGCTGCTGATCGCCATCCGCTGTGTGCTCGGCGGGGAGAAGTACGAGAGTCCGAAGATCGCGGGCGCGCTCGGCGATACCACCTAGCCTTAAGCGGGCCATGGGGGAATCCCCCATAACAGAATCAGGGCAGCGCCCCGATGCGCAAACCAACCCTTCCGGCCCAACATTGGGTCACACGGGCAGCACGCATTCGCCGTCTCAATTACACGAATACTCAAAAAGGAGAAACTCTATGTTCAAGAACACAATCTTATCGGGAGCCTTGATGTCTGGGGTTCTTTCTGTGATAGTCGGAATGGCTCACGCAGATGTCAACCTCGTTAGCAACGGTGACTTCGAGATAATAGCGAATACTACCGTAATAGCGCCGGGTCAAGTATTGGCCGGCGATTTCCCTGGATGGGACACTGATGGACAACTCATCGATGTGTTTACCGGCAGCCGAGTGGGCACGGGCAGCGGCCAATACAGTGCAGGATTCAACGACGGGCGACCGGGAACTGGATCCATCGGGACTGCGCGACTCTTTCAGACAATTCCGACTGTAGTCGGAGGTGAATACAGCTTCAGTTTCGACTATGGGATATTTAACCTCGGCATCTCCGATGACCAGACCATTAAATACTCGATCTCAGGGGCCGGTATTGCCCTGTCCAACAAACCCTTCAAAGGTGCGACGGCGTCCACACCCGCCGGCATTTGGGTTGGGAACAAGAAGATTAAAGGGGAGTTAGTCAAATGTCGATTTCTGTAGCGAAGAATGCTTTTTCATGTGTACTGGCGCTGGGGCTCGTCGCGGGTCTCGCGGGGACCGCAATGCCCGATAACAATGATCGTGCGAAGAATAGTTGCAAGGGGCTGCCAAGTCATAGCGCTCTGGAGCGCGCGCTCGAAACAGCTGTCGCCACCGAGTCCAGCGGCCTCGATTTCGAAATGTGGGCTACGGTGGTCAACCGAGACGGGATCGTGTGCGCGGTCGCCTTCTCCGGTGATGATCGAGGGGACCAGTGGCCGGGGAGCCGCGTGATCTCGGCGCAAAAAGCGAACACCGCCAATGCGTTCAGCCTCGACGGACTCGCGCTTTCGACTGCCAACCTCTTCTCTGCGGTTCAGCCAGGAGGAAGCCTCTTCGGCCTGGCGGACAGCAACCCGGTGGATACCGAGGTAGCGTACAAAGGTCCCTCCAAGAAGTATGGCCAAAAACAAGACCCGATGGTCGGCAAGAAACCCGGCGGCGTGAACACGTTTGGCGGGGGCCTCGCACTCTACGACGCGACCAACAAGATCATCGGAGCCGTGGGTGTGAGCGGCGATACGTCGTGCGCAGATCACATGATTGGCTGGCGCGTCCGCCACGAGCTCGACCTGGATAATTTCGGCGCAACCGTCGGTGGCATCAGCGGCGATACGGATCGGCCCGATAACATCGTTTACGACATCGCGCCGAACCCCACCGGCGGCACCGGTGTCAGCGCCGGCGGTTTCGGTCATCCGGAATGCATCAACACCGCAGACCCGACGACGCTGCCTGCAGTGCAGTAGGAGACTCTGTCGGCGGGACGGATGCGGTGTGGCACCGTCCCGCCGACGACCCACGAAAGCGCGTCATACGGCTGCGGGCACCGTATCTACCCAGAAGCTCTAGTGGACTGTAACAGTTATTCGTTGCGCAAATCGCGAGGTCATTTTGTGGGCTGGCAAGGCGTGATGACGACGATTTATCTGGATAAAACGAGGATTCGCAACGCAGCCAGCGCGCAAAAGGGCCCGCGATTTTGGCAACGAATAACTGTTACAGTCCACTAGTATGCGGTGATCTCTCGGAGGCGGTCCGCGTCCATGCTGTTCAACCTAATGCACGGGCGCCATACTGCCTAGTCTGTCGGACACTAGCGCAGTCGTCCAGCGTACCTGACGGCAGTTGTCGGATACGACTGAAAAGGAGAGTCGACCGTTTAGGATGCGTTATTTCGAGTGAAGGTTGACGCGGCGGCGCATATCCTGAAAGCGGTAAATCCGACCGTAGCGGGTCAAAGGTTGCATGGACCGAGTTCGCCTGAGCCAGGCTGATCCAGTGCCGGCATGAGACGAAGGCCCTTAGCCAGGGCGAGGACGTAAAGCAATTTTGCTCTCGGTTCCAAATTCTGCCGCAGGAGGGAGCTCGAGGCCCCTTTATTCACGCGTTGGGTTCGAGCCTGAGCGCCTGGAGCTCCCGCATCATGGATTCCAGGTCGCTCACGTGAATGGCGCGGATCTCGTCGAGGACGCTCCGGTAGCTCGACGCACCGCGGCCGCCGACGAGCAGTCGGGTCTTGGACGGAAGGAACTGGGCGAGTTTGATGAGCTCATTGCGGACGTGAGGATCATCCGTTGGGTAGACGATGCTTAGAGCAACGACGCGTGCTTCACTCTGACGAGCCGCACCAGCGATTTCATCCGCGGGCAGGCTCGGACCCAAATAGGTGGTGCGCCATCCATCTGCAGCGGCCATGGCGGCCGCGAGGAGTGCGCCGATCTCATGGAGTTGCCCGCTGGGAGTCGTCACCAAGATTTGCGGAGCGTTGGTTGGAATATGAAACGCTCCGTTGAGTCCTCCGACAAAGCTGCGCACGACTGCCGTCGCCAGATGCTCATGAGCGACGCGAACCGAGCCTTCCCGCCACGCGGTTCCAAGCGATTGCATGAGCGGCACGATGACGTCCGACATCAGGACCGGTCGGCTCAACGTGACGATGGCATCGTCGAGCTCGTGTTGCAGGCGAGCGGCGTCGAGCTCTTTGGCGGCTTCCACACACGCGGCGAGCACGCGTGCGCTGTGTCCGGTCGTGGGCACCATTTCGAGCGACTCGCTAGAATCGGCGGCGCGCTGGGCTGCTTCGTCCTCGGCGACGAGGCGGCGAAGCTCCTCGGTCGAAAGCTTCGCGATCTGGCCAATGCTTCGGCCGAGAAGGGTGCTTCTACGTAGGAGCGTGAGCCGCTCCACATCGTCTTGGGAGTACACGCGGCGGTTGGTCTCGGTCCGGTGAGGTGTTACCGCGCCATAGCGTTTCTCCCATGCACGAATCACGTGAGGGGAGAGCCCTGTTCGGCGCGCGGCCACACGGATTGGGTGCCATTCAGTCACAACCTAATTCTTTCGTCATGGATGGACTGATGTCAATGTTTTTATTGGACATAACCTGACAATTATGACTATGTTTGAGACGACAAAGATAGGAAATCAGGTTTATGCCAAACTTTTCCCGATCGAGCGCGATGCCGGCGAGTGCCGAAGATGTCTACGCATGGCACAGCCGAGCTGGCGCGTTCGAGCGCCTGAGTCCTCCGTGGCAGGACGTTCGTGTCGTGAGCCGCACGGGCGGGATCGAGACACCGGGCTCACGGGTCTCGCTGAGCGTGCCACTCGGGCCGCTTCGGCGCCGGTGGGTTTCTGAGCATCACGGTGCTGTCCCGGGTCGAGAGTTTCGTGACCGGCAAGTCGAAGGGCCTTTCGCGGTTTGGGAACACCACCATCGTTTCGTACCGGAAACCGGGTCGAGGAGTATTCTCGAAGACGAGATTCATTACGAGCTCCCCTTTGGCGGTTTCGCGGGCGGCAGCTACGTGCGCGGCGAGCTCGAGAGGCTCTTCGCCTATCGACACGAGATAACGTCGAACGATCTTTCGGCGCACGGGAAATACACGGGGAAGCAACGCATGAGAATCTTGGTCACCGGAGCGAGCGGGCTCGTTGGCAGTCAGCTTGGGCCTTTCTTGACCACGGGCGGACACAGCGTCGTGGCTCTTCGTCGGGGCTCGGACTGGGATCTTCGTCGTGGCTATGTCGACGAGGCGGCGCTCGAGGGCTTCGATGCAGTCGTGCATCTAGCCGGCGAGAGCATCGCATCCGGTCGCTGGACCGCGGCGAGGAAAGAGCGCATTCGTTCGAGCCGCGTTACCGGCACACGTCTCGTGTCGGAGGCGCTGGCGCGGATGGAGAACAAGCCCCGAGTTTTGGTGAGCGCATCGGCGATCGGCTATTACGGGGATCGTGGAGATGAGCTGCTCACCGAGGATTCGGAGTCAGGCGAAGGCTTTCTTGCGAGCGTGTGCCGCGACTGGGAAGCGGCGACCGACGCCGCGAGCCAGGCTGGAATCCGCGTCGTGCACCTGCGGACGGGCATTGTGCTCAGTCCGAAAGGTGGCGCTCTGGCCAAAATGCTGACGCCGTTTCGAATGGGCGCCGGTGGGGTGATTGGAACGGGAAATCAATACATGAGCTGGATCGCGATCGACGATCTCGTCGGCGTCATCCATGATGCGCTCATGGAGGACGAGGTCGTGGGCCCGGTGAACGCCGTGGCCCCGCACCCGGTAACCAATCGGGATTTCACGAAAACTCTGGGTCGAGTTCTGGCGCGCCCGACGCTGTTCCCGCTCCCTGGGTTCGCGGCGAAGCTCGCGATGGGCGAGATGGCGGAAGAGCTTCTTCTTGCGAGCACGAGGGTAGAGTCCAAGACAAAGTATGGTTTTCTCTACCCTGAGCTCGAGCCGGCGCTAAGACACTTGCTCGGTCGCTAGCTCCCGTTGCTCCGAAGCCGCAGCCACTGCGGCGGCCCGAGGCCGGAAAAGGTAGTGACTCACGAGCCACTCGTTACCGCCACGAAAGCCCCATAGCTCGGCGCAGGCCATGAAAAAAGTCCGCCAACGGACAATCCACCGTGTCGTGTGCTCGCGACCATACGTCGCCTCGAAAATCTCCTCGATTCGAGCTCGGTTTCGATCCAGGTTGTCGAGCCACGCCTCAGCGGTTCGCTGATAGTGCGTTCCGGACACGCTCCACTCGTCGGACAATACGACGTCGTCCTGGAAGCGCAACAGAAGGTCTTTCGACGGCATCGTTCCTCCCGTGAAGAAATGCCGCCCCATCCAATCGTCCTCGTCCGTCGTCTCGAACGGGTATGCAAAGCTCTTGTGCGCAAAGATGTGAACGAAAAGAAGTCCTTCGGGGCGAAGCCACCCGGCGACGTTTTTCATGAGTCGCGCGTAGTTTTTCATGTGCTCGAACATCTCGATGGAGACGACACGGTCGAAGCGTCGTCCCGGATCGAAACGATTGATGTCAGCAGTGACCACCTCGAGATTTTTGAGGTTGTAGCGAAGGATTTGCTCCTCTATAAAGACGCGCTGAGGGCTCGAGTTGGAGACCGCGAGGACTCGGCTGCGTGGATGCTGCTTCGCCAACCAAAGCGACAGCGACCCCCAACCGCATCCCAGGTCGAGAACGTCTTGGCCATCTTCCAACTGAGCGCGTTGCGCGTAGAGATCCAGCATGGCTCGTTCGGCGTCGCTCAGGTCTGTGACCTGCGGATGCCAGTAGCCGGAGCTGTACTTCAAGTGCGTTCCCAGGACGAGCTCGAAGAACTCGGGGGGGACTTCGTAGTGTTGGTCGTTCGCTGCCGCCGTTTCAACGGCGATAGGGCTCGCTCGCAACCCGCGGACGAATTCGCGTAAGTCTTCCTGTTGCTCTTCGATGTCGCCGCGAGCGTGCAACTCTATCCGGCTCGCTAGCAGCCGACGAATCCCCCGACGAATGGTCCAATCGGGGAGAAGGTCTTTTTCCAACGTTTTGAAAGCAAGGCTCCAACTCACGATGTCGACTCCTTCTTGGGAAACCATGGGATGAACGCGCTCGTGGTGGCTTGGTAGTCACGATAGTCGTCGCCTCGGGTGACGAGCGCGCGCTCTTCGGTCGGCGGGATGCCGGTCACTTTGACGATCGATACCCACATGAGTAGGGGGCTCACCAGACCGAGCCAACCGTACGGAGCGGATAGTGCAACGAGGGCGACGCCGCACCAGATCAGCCACTCGAAAAAGTAGTTCGGGTGACGCGAGTAGCGCCACAGGCCGGTGCGACAGGTTCTGCCCCGGTTGTCGGGATCGGTGCGATGGCGCTCGAGCTGGCGGTCGGCGATGGTCTCTCCGAGCAGCGCGGCCGCGGCTAGAGCGAAACCGGCTATCTCCATCGGCTCGATGACGGGAGAGGGGTTGAACGCTATCAGGAGGAACGGAATCGAGAGGACGAGGGCCAACACGCCTTGGGCTTGGTAGAAGAAAAAGAAGAATGTATGGGCCCGCTCTCCCCAAGAGGCGCGAAGTGCCTGATAACGCCCGTCTTCGGGTTGGTTGCGATGTCGCGAATAGATGTGGCTGGCGAGGCGCAACGACCAAGCTCCGATGACGATGCCGAGCCAGAGTCGCCTCTGCGGCGTTCCCGAGCCGAGGACGCTGTAGAGAATGGATAGCCCGCCAAGGGCCGCCGCCCAGCCGACATCGACGAGGCTCGCATCGTGGGTACGGAGCTCGTCGAGCCACAGCAAAGCAAATGTGAGCACGACTGCACCGCCGCCCAGAATCAACAAGCTCATCGGCGTGTCTATCATATGCCAAGAGTATAGGCTGATAAAAGCCTGTTGTCTATAATAAATACTTGACAATATCTATCATTGCTGCGATAACTAGGGCGTCATGAGGTTCGCGGTGGTGGGTGGAGGTGTCTCGGGGATGGTGACGGCCTACCTTCTCTCGAAGCGGTTCGAGGTCACGCTTTATGAAGCCGCGGACAAGTTGGGTGGCCACACGCATACGGTCGAAGTCGATTCGGCTCAGGGCGCCGTCCCGGTCGACATGGGCTTCATCGTTTTCAACGAGGAAAACTATCCAGGATTCGTGCGGTTCCTCGACGAGCTCGGGGTTGCTTCCAAGCCCAGCGATATGAGCTTTGGCGTGAGCTCGGAGCGAACCGGCGTGGAGTACGCTGCCTCGAGTCTCGGCAGCCTCTTCGCCCAGAAACAAAATCTCGTTAGCCCGTCGTTTCATCGGATGCTCTGGGACGTTTCTCGATTTCGGAAGCAGGCTCGTGTACTCGTTCAAAACGGAAACGGCTACAACCCGTCCCTGGCTGACTATCTTCGAGACGGTAACTACTCGGAGCGTTTCATCGAAGAGTTCATCGTTCCCATGGGCGCGGCAATCTGGTCAGCGAACCCGCGCCGGATGGGCGAGTTTCCGGCCCGCTCTCTCGTGCAGTTTTTCGAGAACCATCGTTTTCTCGACGCGATGGGGCAGCCGGTGTGGCGGACCGTCGAAGGCGGCTCTCAACGTTACGTCGATCGCATTGTCAGGCATCTTGGAGAACGACTTCACCTGCGGTCCGCGGTGCGAGAGGTTCGGCGGTTCGCCACCCACGTCGAGGTCGCGACGGACGACGACACGGCTGAGTTCGATCACGTGGTCATCGGTGCTCACAGTGACCAGGCCCTGAGAATGCTCAAAGAGCCCACGCGCGTCGAAGAAGAAGTTCTCGGCGCGATCGGCTACCAGGGAAACGAGACCGTGTTGCACACCGACGCGGGCGTCATGCCGCGCTCGAAACGCGCGTGGGCGAGCTGGAACGTGCATCTCCCCGCAGAGCCTGCTACCGGCGTGAATGTGACCTATCACTCGAACCGGCTTCAGAGGCTCGATGCCGCCGAAGATTTTCTCGTCACCTTGAACCGAACCAAAGAGATCCGGGACGAGTGTGTGATCCAAAAGATGGATTTTGACCACCCGATCTACACGCTCGATGGGCTGAAGGCGCAGAAGCGCCGAGATGAGATCAGCGGCCACAACCGAACCTCCTACTGCGGCGCTTACTGGGGGTACGGGTTTCACGAGGACGGCGTGCAAAGCGCTCTCGCCGCGACGGCGCCTTTCGGAGTCTCCCTCTGATGGAAAGCTGCATTTACGCCGGCTCCTTGCAGCATCGTCGCTGCGCTCCCGTAGAACACGCGTTCGAGTATCCGCTGTTCATGATGTACCTGGACCTGGACGAGCTGCCGACTCTCTTCGACCGCAATCCACTTTGGTCGGCCAGGCGCCCCGCGCCCGCGTGGTTCCGACGCGCGGACCATCTCGGCTCGAAAGACGTGCCGCTCGCGGATGCGGTTCGTGATCTCGTCGAGTCTCGTCTCCACCGCCGGGTCGAGGGCCCGATACGCCTGCTCACGTATCTTCGCTACCTCGGATACGGTTTCAACCCCGTGAGTTTCTACTATTGCTACGACGCCGCGGGCAAGCGAGTCGAGGCGGTCGTCGCCGAGATCAACAACACGCCTTGGGGCGAGCAGCACTGCTATGTCGTGGAGGGATTGCGTCGCGATTCGTTCAAAAAGGAGTTCCACGTCTCTCCGTTCATGGACATGGATCAGCTCTACAACTGGCGGTTCAGCGCGCCGGCGGAAACGCTCGGTGTTCATATGGAGAACCACACCGACGAAGGCAAGATCTTCGATGCGACCCTTCGCCTTCACCGTGAGCCGATCACGGCTCGATCGCTCAACACCAAGCTGGTGACGTACCCACTGATGACGGCTCAGGTGGTTGCCGGGATTTATTGGCAGGCGTTCAAGCTCTGGTGGAAGAAATGTCCTTATGTTCCGCACCCCTTGACCCGGTCCTCCATGGAAGGAGCCGAGCTTCGATGAAGAGCTCGATCGCGATCTCCCGCGATGCCGCCCCTCGGGAACGTTGGCTCGACTCCATGGCGCGTCGTGTCGTTCATCGGACGCTCTCGGGCTTGACCCGCGGTAAGGTAACCCTCGTCGAGAACGGAGTCCGGTCCGAGTTTGGAGACAGCGCAGCCACTCTCTCGACCACGGTTCGGGTCACGAGCTCCGAATGCTACCGACGGGTGCTCTTCGGAGGCACGATAGGCGCCGGCACCGGCTACATGGATGGACTGTGGTTAGCGGACGATTTGCCGGTTCTCATTCGCATTTTTGCGATCAACGAGCACTCTCTGTCCGGGCTCGAGCGTGGACTGGCCAAGCTCGCTCAGCCGTTTCATCGTCTCTACCATTTCCTTCGCCGAAACACGCGTCGCGGAAGCCGCCAAAATATCTCGGAGCACTACGATCTCGGCAACGACTTTTACCGGCTCTTTCTCGATGAGACCATGGCGTATTCGTGCGGGATCTTCGAGCACGAGGGGACGAGCCTGCGCGAAGCCTCAGAGGCCAAATTCGAGCGCATCTGTCAGAAGCTTCGCCTCGTCCCCGTGGACCATTTGCTCGAGATTGGGACGGGATGGGGAGGTTTTGCCATCTATGCCGCGAAGCACTACGGCTGTCGGATCACCACGACCACGATCTCCGCGGAGCAGTATGCGTTTGCTCGCGAGCGGGTCGCCGCCGAAGGGCTGTCGGAGCGAGTCGAGGTTCTCAAGAAGGACTACCGCGACCTCGACGGCACCTACGACAAGCTCGTTTCTATCGAGATGATCGAGGCGGTCGGCGATGAGTACTTCGATGCTTTCTTTGCCCAGTGCAGCCGCTTGCTCGGGCCGGAGGGGCTGATGGCGCTGCAAAGCATCACCATCGCCGACAAAGAGTTCGAAAGACATCGGCGCGAAGTGGACTTCATCAAACGCTACATCTTTCCTGGAAGTTGCATTCCCTCGGTGACGGTGATGCTTCAGTCGATGACGCGGGCCTGCGATCTGCGGTTGTTCGAGCTCGAGGACATCTCGCGACACTACGTCACCACGCTCCAGACATGGCGCCAGTCTTTCTGGGAAAGAATCGACTCGGTGCGCGAGCAGGGGTTTTCCGAACGGTTCATTCGCATGTGGGATTTCTATCTCGCCTACTGCGAAGGAGGTTTTGCGGAGCGCTATCTGGGTGAGGTTCAGATGGTTCTCGTGAAGCCCGACTGGCGCGATTGATCGTCAACTTCCTGCTGTTTCAGCTCGGTTGGTTTGCTAGTGTTCTTTTGGCCGCGCGACACGTTCCCTGGGCCGGCGTGCTCGTGGTCGGCGTCCTCATCGTTGTCCATCTTGCGACGAAGGGGACCCGCCGCGAATTTCTCTTGATTGTCGCCGCCGTAGCGATGGGTGCGGTGGCGGATTCTTTCTTGCTGCACGCGGGTCTCGTTGACTACGCGTCGCCGACCCCGCCCGAGTGGCTCGCCCCCGCGTGGATCCTGGCGATGTGGGCGAATTTTGCCGTCACGCTCCGCCATTCGCTCGGGTGGCTGTCAGGGCGATGGGCCTTGGCTGGAATTCTCGGAGCCGTTGCGGGTCCGGCGGCGTATTGGGGCGCCGCGAGCCTTGGAGCGGCACAGCTCACGTCGCCCGTTCTCGCGAGCTGCGCCCTCGCGTTGGTTTGGGGCGTTGCACTCCCTGCTTTGCTCTGGGTATCCGCAAGATATCGCTGACGCGTGAAATCTTCGAGCTCTGGTTTGTTGATTCGCAGAACGATCTGCGCTACCGTCGCGGCGCGGATCGGACTGGCACCATTGTCATGACGTATTGGATTGGATCGTAGTTTGGAAGAGCTCGTTCTTCTCAAGGACCGTGCGCTCTCGGCGACTGCCGAGGGGATCACGATCGCGGATGCCCGATCGACCGATCGGCCGTTGATCTATGTGAACGCAGGATTCGAGCGGTTGACCGGCTATGGGCGCGAGGATGTGCTCGGCCGCAACTGTCGTTTCCTTCAAGGTGCCGGCACGGATGCGGAAACAATCTCGGAGCTACGGGATGCGATTGCAGCGGCGCGTGAGTGCACGGTGGAAATCCTCAACTACCGCAAAGACGGCATGCCGTTTTGGAATCGGCTTTCGATCACCCCCGTCAGAGATTCCGACGGGGAGGTGACCCATTTCATCGGGGTTCAATCCGACGTGAGCGCGCGTCGGCGTGCCGAGGACGAGCTTCGACGCGCCAAGGGGGAGCTCGAGGTCGCGCTCGGCCAGGTGCAACGGGACCTCGATTTGGCGGCGCGAGTTCAGCAATCGTTTCTGCCCAAAAAAGCGCCCGAGCTCGAGGGCCTGGCGGTTGCGTGGGAGTATCAGCCGTGCACGCATCTCGCGGGTGACTTTCTCAACGTGTTCGCCCACGATGAGACGCGGGTGGCGTTATATGTTCTCGATGTCAGCGGCCATGGCGCGGCCGCAGCGTTGTTGTCGGTGACGCTCAGCCGTTGGCTTTCCGCGACTCCCACAGAATCTTGTCTGTTCCGTCCTCACGAGAATAATGCCGCCGGCTACCGAATTGCTCGACCGAAGGAGGTCGCGTCGTTTCTGAACGAGCGCTTCCAGCTCGATCCAAGGCTCGCTCAGTACTTCACCATGATCTACGGTGTGCTGGACGTGGCGTCGCGACGATTCGATTATGTGGCGGCGGGTCACCCGGGCCCCCTTCACATCCCGGTTGACGGTGCCGCGTGTGCCTACGCGTCGACGGCGAGGCCGATTGGACTTTTCCCACATGTCGAGTTCGAAGAGGCTTCGCTGACACTCGGTCCCGGTGACCGGTTCTATCTCTACACCGATGGCGTGACCGAGGCGGTCAATGCTCGCGATGAAGAGCTGGGACAAACGCGGTTTTGCGACAACCTTGAACGAAGCCGCGACGTGTCGCTCGAGCAATCTCTACGGGGCGCCCTCGAGCTCATGAACGAATGGCAAGCTCGCCAACCGAGTGCGGATGACGTTTCGTTGCTCGCCGCGCAGGTGGACTAGTGAACTGTAAAAATTCCACTCGTTCGGGCGTGCGCCGAATCTAGTTCTCGCGCGAACTCAAAATCCGATGCGCTAGAGCCTTTCCAGACAAGTAGGCTGCTTCCACACCGAGAGCGGGGTTGAACAACTCCCCAGCAAGGCCGAGCGTCTGTCCGCCGGCAAAACCAACCAGCATAGGGCTGGAGAGGGGAAAGGCATTGGCCCGGCCAAAACGCCACCGATGCGCGTGCGTGAGCAAGGGTCGTTGCGCCCACGCACCGACGAGTCTGCCGGTCTCGTTCAAAACCGTCTCGACCCACGACGAAGGTTCATCTTCCAGATGGAGGCGTGAGAATCGGGCGGAGCACTGGAGCACGAACGCGTGGAATTTCTTTTCGGGTCGCTTTCGGGAGTCGTGCGAGGCCAGGATGAGGATGTCGGAGTCGTCCGGGTACATCACGTCCCAATCCGGAACCGGAGTTTTTGGAGGGTAGGTCGCGATGAGCGTCAGGCAAGGATCCGTCGTCAGCGTTTGCAGGACAGCGCGCGCGCTGTCGAGCGCTCTCGATGCCGGCAACGGCTCGATGAGGCTGCGCATCTGCGCCGCGGGGAGTGCGAGCACCAACGCATCGGTCGCAATGGTTTCGCCGTCGTGGATATGGAGCTCGAAGTCGTGCTCGCGAACCACCAGCGAGCGTACGTGCGTGCGGAGTCGCACATCGAGCCCACGGGCCAAGAATTTTGGAAACGCAGTGATGCCTTGTGTGAAAGCGATTCGTTGCTCCAAAGGGGAAAAGGCCCTCGGCAGGCACGGCTTGCCTTCGCCGACCCAGGTTGCGGGCCATCCATCCAGTCTCGTTGCAGCGTCGACACCAGCGAGTGCTTCGAGAAAATCCGGATGAGAGCCGTGGTAAAAAATCACTCCGTGATCGATCGGCTGTCCATCCACGCGTCGGGTGGCCGCGCGGCCGCCGACGCCTCTCGACTTTTCCAAGACCACGGGTTGCTCGCCCGCTTCGAAGAGGACTCGTGCGCAAGCCAGGCCTGCACAGCCGGCACCAACGATCACCATGACGGTGAGGCTATCTCAAACGGGCAAGCGTACAGGAAGCGAGTGCGACCACTCGTACTCCCGTCGCAAGTCAGCTTGCTAAGAGCCACGTTCGCATCTTGACCCGCGCCGCTTTGTCGAGTTGGCGAACCCTCTCTCGCGAAAGCCCCAGCGTTCGACCGATATCCTCGTAAGTGTGCTCCTTGGTCCCTCTGAGGCCGTAGCGCATCGACAACACTCTCTGCTCACGCGACGGGAGACGAGATAGCGCGAACCGGGTTTGCTCGACGGTCTCGGTCTCGAGAAGCGCATCGTACGGAGATGAGCCGGCCGACGTGGAGAGCACCTCGGACAACGAAATCGAGGAGCCCGGTATGGGAGCGTCGAGAGACGACAGCGGCCGGATTGCGGGCAAGATCTCGTCGATAGCGCCGACCTCCAAGCCCGTCTCGGTCTCGAGCTCGTGCGCCGTGGGCTCACGCCCGAGCCGGCTGACGAGCTGCCCACGAGCTTTGGTCGTGTCGATGACCTCCCGCATGCGGTAGCTGGGAATTCGGATGGGGCGGCCGCGCTCGGTCAACGCTCGAACGAGACCCAATCGTATCGAGTGGCTGGCAAACGTCGAAAGCCTCGTCCCGCGTGCCGGGTCATAGCGGTCGATCGACCTGAGCAGAACGATCGAGCCCTCCTGAAATAGATCCGCTAGTTCCAGGCCCTTCCCAAGAAAGGCGCGTGCGACCCAAACAACGAGCCGCAAGTTGTGCTCGAACAAGGTCTGGCGAGCGAGCGCGATGGCGTCGAGCTCAGCTCTCATCAAATCGGTCAGTGCCCGCGCCGAGCTCGTGTCCGCGACGAGCTCGATCGCCTTTTTCTCCGCGTCGATGAGCCGCCTCACGAATCCTGCCGATAGGGGCATCTGGTGCGGCGCGGGGGTCGGGGGCAAGCCGTTAAAGAGCTCGGGATTCTCCGACCACAGATTCGCGAGTGCGAGACGCCGGCGGCTCTGCCACACCGTTTCAATCAGGCTTCGTTCCTGCTCAGCGGTCAACACCGTCGTAACTGTTTGAGCGAAAACGAAATCCAGGTCCTCGAACCTTCCGGCCGCTGCTTGGGGGCGCTGTGCTTTACGCATTTTGGGCTCCTCTGTGCCTAAGTTAAATATAGATATATATTATACACACAGGAGGCCCCTGTCAATATGTCTAAATAAAAGTTGGTTTTTGCTAGACGCCGACCATAGAGTTCGTCGTGGCCGGTTGACGTGGCCCTAATGTCCAAAAACTAGGAGATGAGAATCATGAAAAAGATAACCGTTTTGATGATGGCGTTCGTACTTGTGGCTTCGGTGGGCTTCGCAGCGACCCCGGCGGCCGAAAAAGATGTTGTTGACACCGCAATTGGAGCAGGAAACTTCACGACACTCGTGAAGGCTCTCCAGGCGGCTGGCCTGGTCGAGACGCTCAGGGGCGAAGGACCTTTCACCGTGTTCGCTCCGACCGACGAGGCGTTCGCCAAGCTTCCAGCCGGCACGCTCGAGTCTCTCTTGGCCGACAAAGCCAAGCTAACCGCTGTTCTGACGTACCATGTCGTTCCCGGCAAGGTCATGTCCACGGATGTCGTAAAGTTGACCTCGGCCAAGACCGTTCAGGGCCAAAGCGTGAAAATCAGCAGCGCGGGCGGCGTCAAGATCGACGGCGCGAACGTGGTCACCGCTGATATCGAGACGACGAATGGTGTCATCCACGTGATCGACACCGTCATTCTTCCGCAGTAACAGCCAAGGTGCATCCTAAAGTTGAAGCGGTGGCGAGCAAATACTCGCCGCCGCTTTTGCTTTGTGGGAACCGTGGTTGACGCAACGATGGGCTGGATGGAAGTTCCGGCCCGCAGTAACGCCGCGTTAACGTATCGATCGAATGGCGCCATGAGAGAAATATCATGTTTTCCGCCTACCTCGCTCCCCTGCTGATGTTCGCAACGTGCGGTCCGGGCAACCAGGCCGATGGCTCGATCATGCTCGCCGACTTCCCCGCATCGATAACGGATTTGGCGTGGGACGTGGTCGACGACGACGTGATGGGCGGCCGTTCTCACGGAGACCTCCGCCTCGAGAAAAGCTCGCTCCTTTTCACCGGCACCACGAACACCGACGGTGGTGGCTTCTCTTCGATCCGTTCGCGGCGCGGGCGTTTTGATCTCGAAGGCTACCAGGGTATCCGCGTGCGATTACGTGGGGACGCTCGCACCTACACCTTCCGCCTGACGAGCTGGGACTCGCGAAGCGGA
>CAMYKY010000068.1 GCA_947259165.1 uncultured Acidobacteriota bacterium
GCTCGACAAGCTCGCTGCGGAAGGCGGCAAATATCTAGATATGAATTCGTCGGAGCGCCTTGTCCGCACCAAAAATGACGTCGGAATTTACCGACAGGACCAGCGGGTCCATGCACTAGTTGCCCCTAGCGCTCATAGACGACTTTGCCGCCCGCAATCGTATAGAGCACCTTCGCATCGAGGAGCTTCTTCGGCTCGCTTTCCCCTGCGTCGATGAGGTTCGTGTCGAAGACTGCGACGTCGGCGAGCTTTCCGGCCTCGAGCGTGCCCTTGATGTCTTCCTCGAAACACGCCCACGCGGGTCCTTTGGTGTAGGCCTCCATCGCTTCTTCGATCGTCAAGCGCTGTTCGGGGTACCAGCCTTCAGCGGGCTCGCCGGTCAGGGTTTGACGCGACACGGCCGCGTAGAGCCCATAGACGGGGCTCAAGAAGTAGCGCGCCGCGTTCGTACCGGGCGAATCGCTTCCGAAGATCAGAACCGCGCCCGAGTTCTTGAGCGTCCGAAACGAATACGCACCCAACGAGCGCTCCTTCCCAATCCGCTCCTCCATCCATCGCATGTCGTCGGAAACATGATACGGATTGACCTCCGCCACCAAGTTGAGCTCGCCGAAGCGCGCGAAATCATCGGGGTGGACGACTTGGGCGTGGATCACGCGCCAACGGTGGTCCGAGTCCACCATGTTGGCTTGGGTGAGCACGCGTTCGTAGAGATCCAAAATGATGCGGTTGCCGAGATCGCCGATGGCGTGGATATGTGGCGGCACTCCGGACGGAAGCCACTGCTGGATGTATTTCTCCATCTGCCCTGGAGGAAACGCCGTGTAGTGGCCCGTCGACTTCAGGTTGAACGCGGCGCCTTCTTCGGCTTCGGGAAGCATCGGTGGTCGTAGTCTGCCGCGGTTGCCGGGATCGTGATCGTAGTCCGCGAAGAACATTGCGCTACTCCCGCCCATGATGCCGTCGACCCAGGCTTTGTAGCCGACAATCTTCAGCCAGTTGTCCCCAAAGCCCCGGCTGATCCCGAGTCCGACGATATGCTCGCCTTGAAAAACGTTCGGTCGGATCATGATCCGAGTCGTCAACTCACCCCGTTTTTTGAGGTGTTGGTATGCCATGAGTTGCTCGGCGGACGTCAGATCTTGAATTGTCGTGACTCCGCCTTCCCGCGCTTCTTTGAGGACCGCGCGCACTTGTAGCAGGCGCTCGTCGAACGAAATCGGTGGGATCTTGTCTCGCACGAGATCGTAGGCGCTTCCCTCGAGAATCCCGGTCACGCGTCCATTGGCATCCTTGACGATCTCGCCTTCGGCGGGAGATGCCGTGTGCTCGTCGATGCCAGCGAGCTCCAACGCGACGCTGTTCGCAAGGTGCATGCTGCGATCGAAGCGGCTGACGAGCACGGGGTGCTCGCGGGTGACGTCGTCGATTAGCTCGCGGTCGGGTGTAAACGGGCCACTCGCCGCGGTGCCGGAGGACGCGTCGCCACTCGAGCCCGCGCCCCACTGTTCGTAGGCGCCCCACATCCCTCGAGTAATCCAGCTCCCGGCGGGGAGTCTTGCCGCGGTCGCCTGGATGCGGTCCTTGAACGCCTCCGCTTCGTGAACGTCGAGCAGGTTGACGCCGGTCAGCAGCCGTCCCGTGCCATCCACATGCACGTGAGAATCGTTGAAACCGGGAGAAACGAACGCACCCTTCAGGTCGATTTCCCGAGTGTCCGCGCCCTTGAAGGCGCGCGCTCGCTCATTGCTTCCGACGGCCAGGAGCCATTCGCCTTGGATCGCGATCGCCTCCGCCCAAGGTTGACTCTCATCGAGCGTGTAGACGCGTCCATTGACCAGGATGAGATCGGCGGTGTCATCAGCGTGCGCCAGCGAGGCCACCGCTGCGACAGCCAATAGGGACGAAATGATGAATGTTTTCATACGAGCCTCCCAGGGGTGGATCTTAGCTCGATTGGCCGTAACCGGCTACCAAGTGGCCCTCGCTGTCGCCCTCGTGACCGGGCGCGAAAAACTCGGTTCCGCACAAACCGAGCCGTGGTGAACTGCGTCCGAATACTGCAGAATAGGGCCGCACGAGGGGATTCGGCAGGAGGTAGTCAGTGGTTATCAGGTTCAGATTCCTGGTGTTTTGCATCGCGGTCGTCACTGCGTGGGTTGCGGTCGGCCAGATCAACCAAATGAAGACTCCGGAGCAGCAGATCGAAGAGGCGCTGGGTGCGCTACCCGAGTCCATGCGGGATGACGTCGCTGTCCACGGCTTCGACGAGGCGGGAAACCCCGTCTTGCTTCGTGAGGGGACGAGCGATATCGCTTGCCACGCCGATGACCCGAACTTGCGGGCGTGGACAGTGACGTGTTTTCCTCGGTCGCTCGAGGCGTTCGTGTCACGAAGCGAAGCTTTGAGAAAAGCGGGGGAGGATACACCGGCTCGGGTCAAGACTCTCAGAGCCGAGATCAGCTCGGGCGCGATCGAGATGCCGGACATCGGAGCGTTGTACATACGGACTGGGAACAGTGTCGATGTGGCCAGTGCGGTGGTGATCCTCCACGTGCCCAACGCCACCGCGCAAGGGACGGGACTTCCAACCCTACCGACGCGCGGATCGCCTTGGCTCGCAGAGGCAGGAACCCCCATGGCGAACATTCGAATCGCCCGACGCTAGGTATCCATAGATCATGACGACGGGGGCTTTGCCGTGGTCGGGGGGGCGCCGGTGATGCTCTTGGTTTGCGACGGCGAGCGCGTTCTCGGCGATTCGGAGGTCTCGTGAAGCGGACACGCGTGCTCCTTGCGGACTATCACACCATCGTTGCCGAAGGGCTCGCGAGCTTGTTGGAGCCAGAGTACGAGCTGGTTGGCCGCGTGGAGAACGGTCGCGATCTGCTGCGTGTGGCCGAAGAGCTCTCACCGGATGTGATCGTCACCGATATCTCGATGCCGCTTCTCAACGGCATCGAGGCGCTGCGTCAGCTGAAGAAAGCCAATCCGAAGGTGCGAGTGGTTTTTCTGACCGTCCACGCGGATGTCAGCTATGTCGCCGAAGCGTTCCGCGCCGGAGCGTCGGGCTACGTTTTGAAACAGTCGGCTGCAGAGGAGCTGCGCTCGGCCATTCGCGCCGTGCACGACGGTCAGACCTATGTCACCTCGCTCATCGCTAAAGACTCGCTCGACGATCTTCTCGCGGCCGACGAAGCTGCTGAGAGTCTGACCGCTGTCCTTACTCCGAGGGAGCGCGAGGTGTTGCAGCTTCTTGCCGAAGGCAGTGCCGTCAAAGAAATCGCCGCGGTTCTCGACATCTCGCCCCGAACGGCGGAGTTTCACAAATACAACATTATGGGAAAACTCGGACACCGTACCACGGCCGAGCTGACCCAATACGCGATCAAGCACGGAATCGTTTCGGTGTGACCCCTCTCCACCCCATCGATTTGGCGGTGATGTCTTGCTATTTCCTCGTCCTCCTGTGGATCGGGTTCCGGGTGATGCGCTCGAAGCGAGGCGAAAGTGAGAGCGAAACATTCCTCGCCGCCGATCGCAACATGAACCTTTTCCAAACGACCGCGTCGACCGCCGCGACCGACATTGGAGGTGGCTTCAGCATCGCGATGGGAGGGCTCGGTTTCACGCTTGGCATCTCGGGCTCGTGGCTCATCGCGATATCGGGACTGAGCGTGGTGATGGCCTCGTTTCTCGTAGTGCCCAAGATCAAAAGATGGGCCGACCGTGTCAAGGGCCTGACGACGGGAGATCTTTTCGAACAGCGATTCGATCGGCGCACGGGGATCATGGCCGCCATTTTGGTGGGTTTGTCTTGGTTCACGTTCGTGGGCGGCCAGATCATTGCCGGTGGCAAACTACTGCAGGTGACGGTCGGAATGGATTTGTCCGTCGCTATCTTTGTGGCAGGAGCGGTCATTCTTGCCTATACGGCCATGGGGGGTCTCAAGGCCGTCATCTTCACCGATGTCTTCCAGATGACGATTCTTCTCGTCGGCGTGGTTTTTGTTCTCGTGCCGATTGGGATCGTGCGCGTTGGCGGCATCGCGGCGATGTTCGCTCACTTTCGATCGGATAGTGAAACGGCGTCGATGGTGCAATGGGGCGCGGCGGGCTGGTCTCAAGTGCTCGCGTGGTTCTTTTCGATTTTTCCGGTCTGGTTCATCAGCATTGCCGGGTTTCAGCGCATCGTGGCCGCGAAGGATGAAAAGACCGCAAGGCGCGCCTTCCTTCTGACCGGAGTGCCGATTGAGTGGCCGTTATTCGCGATAGGGAGCACGCTCGTAGGCATGTTTGCGCGGATGCTCGCTCCCGAGCTCGTCGACGCGGAGCTTGCGACGCCCACGATGATCCTGCTGCTGCTTCCGACCGGTCTCGCCGGGCTGGTCATCGCGGCGTACGTGGCCGCGCTCATGTCGACGGCGGATTCCTGTCTCATCGGCCCCGTCGCGATCTTCGTCAACGACATCTATCGAAAACTGATGAAGCCGCACGCGACCGATCGACAGCTCGTGCGAGTGGCGCGTATCGCGACGATCGTCCTCGGGGCTCTCGCTATCGTGACCGCGTATTTGCTGCCGAGAGTCCTCGACCTGATTCTCTATGCCTATACCTTCGGCGCTGCCGGCCTCTTCTTTCCTACGTTGGGACTCTTGTTCTGGAAGCGAACCACGGCTTCGGGCGCGTTTTGGAGCATTATCACCGGCGGTACTTCCGCCGTTGCGTGGACGATAGCGGGCGAGCCCTGGGTCGCCGCTTCCTACGTCGGCTGGGCCACTTCCTGCGCCACGCTCGTGACCGTGTCGCTAACCACCGAACACTCCGACGATGAGGACCTCGAAGCCTTCGCCACCTAGTGCTAACGCATCGACGCGGTTTCAGGCAACGTTGTGGTGTAAGAAAGGGGATTAGGGGGACGAGGGGGATTTTGGGGATTCGCAAAACCTCGTCGTTCTTGGGTTTCGCGGCGACAAAAGCCAATTCGTGAATCCCCTTAATCCCCCTCGTCCCCCCAATCCCCCATTTTACACGACCAACGTTCCGTCCCAGCACCAAAGCCTCGTCTGCAGTTTAATAGTCGATGCTGAGTCGGAATCGGGTTTCGGCAGCGGCACCGGCTTCGAGGATGACTCGCATCGCGTTGAGTCCGTTGCGGACTGAGGCGCTGTCGTCGAGGTCGTCGATCTCGTCGGGGTTATCGCCGAGATATGCGTGGATCGCGCTTACGACCTCGAGTCCTTTCGAGCACGCAAACCATCGCCCGCCTCCGGTCGTAGGATTGTCAAACTTCATATCCTCGGCGAGAGCTTCTGCCTCGGTTTCACTGAACGCGACGAACTCGCCGAGGCCGGGCAGGTCCATCTCGTGAGCGACCGCTTCCAGTGTGTGTCGGTGGTCGGCGAGCGTTTTACCGTCGACGCCTCGGGGATCGACGCCGTCGATTTCACGTTCGAGAACGATAACAAATCCTAGACCCAACTGTCCTCCAATCGGTTGACACCGTAATATAGCGCACCATGCTGTATCAACTAACAAAGGAACAAGAAGCTCTTCGGGGCCGGGCGCGCGCGTTCGCCGAAACGGTTGCCCGACCGCGGGCAGCCGAGATTGACCGTACCGAATCCTACCCGTGGGAAACGGTCGAGGCGATGAAAGCCGAGGGATTCCTCGGGATGACGATTCCGAGCGACTACGGGGGGGCTGGAAAAAGTTTGCTCGATGCGGTCATTGTTATCGAAGAGGTCTCGCGTGCGTGTGGGGTGTCGGGTCGAATCGTCGTCGAGTCCAACATGGGTGCACTGAGTGCCGTGATGCAATACGGCACCGAAGAGCAAAAAAGGCTGGCCTCCGGCTTGGTGCTCTCGGGAGACAAGCCTGCGATTTGCATCACCGAACCGGAAGCGGGCAGCGCTGCGTCCGAGATGACGACTCGGGCCGACAAGAAAGGCGATAGCTATGTTCTCAACGGAAAGAAGCACTGGATCACCGGCGGGGGGGTTTCGAAGCTTCATCTGATTTTCGCCCGGGTGTTCGACGAGCAAGGCAACGAGGAGGGGATCGGAGGATTTCTCGCCGTACGGGGTGAGTCGGCGGGACTTGCGATTGGAGCCCGTGAGCCCGCGATGGGGCTTCGCGGGATCCCGGAAACGGAAATTCTCTTCAATGGACTCGAAGTCCACGAACGAATGCGTTTGGAATCACCGCGAGGGCCGGCCAAGGGGTTCGCGGACCTGATGAATGCCTACAATACGCAACGGGTCGGCGCCGCGACCGTCGCGTTCGGCATCGCCCAAGGTGCGTTTGCGCTGGCCCTCGAATTCAGTCAGAAACGCGAGCAATTCGGCCGCCCCATTGCGGAGTTCCAGGGCCTCCAGTGGATGCTCGCCGACATGAGCGTTCAGATCGAAGCGGCTCGAGGCCTTATCTACGGCGCGGCCGCGAGGGTCTCTGAGGGCGGCTTTCCCGACAGCCTCGACGCCGCTCGAGCGAAGATTTTCGCCGCCGAGACCGCGGCGCGCGTCACCAACGACGCTCTCCAAATATTCGGCGCTGCCGGCTATTCGCGTAACAATCCGTTGGAGAGAATGGTTCGAGACGCGCGAATGTTCACCATCGGAGGTGGAACCGCGCAAGTTTTGCGCACTCTTGTCGCGTCGCGTTTGCTGGGTCGGCGCCTGCCCCAGACGCGCGGGGTGTACCGTTCGCCCTGAGCGTTGGGATCGGGTAGACTCTGCGCCCTATGAAACGGGCGCTCGTGGCTTTGCCGCTCCTGCTTTGGTTCGGTTGCACCGATACCGGTCCGTCGAGCCCAACCACCGTGCGCCGGGACTTGGGCGCGGCGGATACCGCGCAGGGTATCGTGCCCGGCTCCACGGTCCAGATCGTTTCGGGGGAGAGCGGACAGCCTGTCGGTGGCGCGCGTGTCGTCATTGCGGGGAGGGAGCATGTCAGCGACGCAGCGGGGCAGCTCACCGTCGCGCAGCTCGCGCCCAACGGTGCGACACTCGACATCGAGGCGACGGGTTTTCTGAACCGGCAAACCCTGATCCGAAGGGGCGAGCGGACGACTTTCGAGCTATGGCCGTCTCGAAGCCCCACTCGCTTGGATGCGGACTACACACGAGTCCTGGTTTACGAAAGCGCGTCCATTAGCGGTGGAGGTGCTGTCGAGCCCCTGGACCGCCCGGACATCGATACTGCCCGCGTCGCGATTGTGCCGACCGTCGCGATCCTGCGAGACCCTCGAGCGATGCAGGCATTGCGAGACGCCGCCTCGGAGATCACCGACGCGGTGGGCGGCACGATCGTTTATGCGGTGGGTGAGGCTCCGGGGTCAGTTCCTATCCAACTCCGTATCGAGCCGCGGAACGAGTCGATCGTGGATGAGAATCTCCGTGCGTTCACCCGCTGCTGGATGACTCGACTCGTGATCACGCGCTGCGACATCGTCTACCGTGATGTCGAGGTCGTTCGTAGCAATACAACGCTCCACGAGCTCGGCCACACATTCGGCCTCAACCACTCACCGGATCGCTCGGAGATCATGGGGATTCGCCGCCTGCGATCTCCCCACGGGTTCTCACCGCGAGAACGTCTCGTGATGAAGTTGATGCTCAAACGCCCGCCGGGAAACCTCTTTCCTGACAACGACCGCCAAGCCCCCGCGCTGCGGGCATTGGGCGAGACGAGCCGAATCGTTTGCCGCCATCCTGGCTGAAGCCTGCTGGTCCAACTCGAACGCCAATGACTCGTGCCCGTGCCCGGCTAGTGAAGCCCGCAGTTCGAAGAATCCACCGCTCGGCGTGGCCGTCCGAGATCTGATACCGAGAATGATGTTTCGGGCACGGGCACGGAAGGTAGTTCGCTGATTAGTCGTGCGTCTGCCGTGAGTCGAACAACTACCGTCTAACCGAGCTCAACCCCACGAACGCACCGCCGTTTTCCCGGCACAAAAGTCTCATGAGCATTGCAAAGCGCACGCCCGTGTTTTCTTGAAATCCGATCCGGGAGAACATGACGGGGAAACCGATGCCGTGAATGCGCACCAGGCGGTTGCCGTCTTTGTCTCGTCTGTTGATGCGGTCTACCGTTTCGATGACCTGGTCGACGGAATCACCGGTGAATTCGTCGCCGAAGACGTAGAGGCTGATCTTCTTGTCGGGTGATGCGAAGGCTCGGATCGCCCGGGTGATGCCTTCTACCGGGCTCGAGTTGCTAAACGGCGCCCAGGTACTTAATCGATCGAGGATGACCTTCCGACGGCCCGGGGTGTCCGGAATCCACTTTCCGGAGTAGTTCCGGAACATGTACTGGCCCATGTCGTTCATGACTTGGATGCCCTTGACCTTTGGGTAGATGTTGAGCACTTCCTGCATCTTCCTGGTGACCTGGTGCCACGCGTAGTTGTGCATACTGCCAGAGGTATCGATGATGAAAATGATGTACTCGCTGTCGACGGGAATGCCTCCGACTGTGGAGTCGCTCTGCTGGCGCCGATAACTCCTTCCGAGGAGCCGTTGCATCTCTTCCGTCAACTCCTGTTGCGCGGCGACAAGCCGGCCTTCGACGACGTCGTTCACCTCCGACAACTCTTGGGTAGCCGCGAACTCGCCTTGGATCTTGGAGAGATCACCTCGCAATCGCGCGACGGCCTCACGCTCGGTCGAAAGTTGCTCGACCTTCGTCCTCAAGTCGCGTTCGAAAACGTTGGTTTCACCCCGGATCTCGAAGAGCTCTTCCTGGAGCTTGGCCACCAGTCCTTCGAGCTCGACGCGGAGGTCTTCGAGCGCGCGAGGCTCGCCAATCTTCGTGAGCACGAGTAGCAGAATAATCGCCCCGAACCCGCAGCAGATCACATCGAGAAACGAAAGACTGAAGCCGTCGAAGCTATCGCGACGTTCTCGCTTTTTCCGTCGGCTCATGGCCAATCCTCCGACGGACTAATGTAGGCACCGCCCGAGAATAGAGCCAGCTTCCAAAACGCGCTCGCGGCCATGGGGTCCCCTTCCATGGGGAACAAAATGACGTTGATGGGAATCGAATCTCGCAGCTCTTTGGTCGCATCGTTGAAGAGCTCGGCGCGATCCCTTCCGGAGATCGTGGCTCTCCTCGGCGGTCGTTGACCCTGGGTTGGTAGCCCATCGACCAGCAAGTAGATGTTGTCGGGAGCCGGACGTAGCGAGCGAAAAGAAGTAAACGCGCGGTAGAGATTGGTCCCGTCTGCGGGAATAACGGTCTGCAGGTGTTGGATCGCCTCATCGAGCGCTTCGCGATCGCCACCGTCGAGCCACTCGTGGTTTTTGCCAGGAACGACGGATGCTGATTGGGTGTTGAACGTATAGATTTGGAATCGGCTGTCGGTTGGGATCTGCGTCGTTATCCATTCGACTGTGGATACGGCTTGCTGCCACTTTTCCGACCGCTTCTTGATATCGTCGGATTGGTTGCGACGCCGCACGACGTTGACGATGGTGTCGTCGAGCATGCTGGCCGACGAATCGACGAGAATGAGAATGCGGCGTCCTCCCACCTTGAGTCCGGTCAGGTATTGGCGGTCGCCGTCGCCGACGAAGCTGCGATTTCGATCGCCCGGAGTCTCTTCGCTAGGGACCGACGCCGACAGGCGTTTGACTTCGTCCTCGAGAGTTTTGAGGTCGGTTTTGAGTTTGTTGACATGTTCCTGCCGCGCCAACGTCGAGTCCTCGTAGGTCGCGAGCTCTTCCTGGACTGCGGTGAGGGTCTCGATGAGACGCCGCGACAGGCCCGCGGCGAGGACGTTTTCCTGGTCGATTTCTTCGACCGAGTTTCTGAGCTCGACGAGGTCGACATAGCCTTCGAGGACTTCTGTCTCCAGGAGGTCGACTTCGCCTTGCAGGTCGGCTGTCATTTGGCCCGACACTTTGCCGAAGCTTGCGTTGATGATCATGAAGAACAAAACGACTGCTCCGAAGCCGCAGGTCATGGCGTCCAGAAACGACAGGCTGAAGACCGTGATACGCCTCCGGGCCATTACTCGGCCACCTCGATGAGCTGGACTTCGATCCCGGGGGTCCCGAGTCGCAACGTATCGCCTACCGCGAGTGGGGCGCGCTCTTGCACCCGCCGTCCGTTCAGAAACGAGCCGAACTTGCTGTGATCTTCGACGACGACGCGCCCGTTTGCGCGGTAGATGCTGCAGTGGTATCGCGAGACACCTGCGGTATCTCCGAGAAGATTCAGGCCGCGTTGTTCTTCTGGAATCGACACACCGAGCAAAAACGGCTCGGGCTCGAGCGAGTGCGCGACTCCGTCGTGCAGCACGTGGGTGGGGGAGCGCACGTCGTCTCTTTGCCGGTGAAGAATCGGGTCGGGTGCGGACGGCGACCCGTGCTCATCCAGATGGAGACTCGTGAGAAAGGTCAAAGCGCCCTCGTTGTCCGAGCTTGCCGGGGCGTGCTTCTCGTAGGCGAGCGCTCCTACGGCCGCTGCCTCCGGTGCCAGCACGACCAGCCTGTCGGAGACATCCCGGACGAGTCGCTCGACGAGACCCGGCAGCCCGCCCAGTCGATGCGACACGAGAAGCGATCCCGGCTCGTCGAATGGCATCACCGACATCGCAAGAGCGACGATCGCGTCGTAGTAGGGGGCGGCACTCGAAACGAGCTGTTGTCGGCCGAGCGTCACCGAGTACTTCTTGCCGGAGGAGCGCATCGAAAAGCTCGCTTCGTCGGCGTCGCGTAGCGAATCGACCCACCCCGGTAGCTGGTCGTACAGGTGCTGTTCGCTTTGGGCCGAGTGCAACGGGTCGAATCGGGTTTGGCGCACAAATGCCTGAGCGACGAACGTTGCCCAGGCATCGTAGAGCGGGACCCATCCAACGGTGTCGTCGACGAGATTCTCTTCACGAACGAGTTGCTCGTCTCGGGAGATTTTCGCTGCCGCGACCCGGTGGAGGTGAAGGTCGAGATGGCCCACATGAGCCTGGGACCGCGCCGTTTTGTCCTGCCTCCCCGCTGCTGCCGCCAGGGCGGAATCGATCATCCCACTCACTGGGATACTGCACGCTTGCGCCATGCCGAGAATGAGGCCGAGTTGTTCCAGCGAGTACCAGCCCGGTACCGCGAGCACGGCTTCGGTCACGCTGTCATCGCGCTTTATGAGGTTGTCCCAAATTTGTCGCAGGTGGGCGTGCGCGAGATCGGCCCGGCTCAGCTTGTTCGGAAACGGGCGCGATAGCGGTGAGGTGTCGAGAGAGTCCCAAAAACGCGTGTGTGTGAACCGTGGCTTGAGGCGCGACCGGAGTCGCGCCTCGGCGCCGGTTACGATGTCAGTGCCATCAACCACCGCGTACCCGGGGCTTTCCGGAACGGCGACTGCATTTTCGGTGCGATCCCAATCGGCCCCAACAGCGGTGATGCCCGCGTCATTGAGCTCCAAAGCGACTACGGTCATCTCGCGTCGCCTACGGCACCTGAAGGTGCTCGATCAAATGTTGGTCGAGGTAGGTCTCCGTGTCGAGGACCAGACGTTCTTGCTGTAGTTGAAGCTGGTGGAGCAAGAACATGAGCACGATGCTGATCAAAAGCGCGATGAACGTCGAATTGAATGCAACTCCCAGACTTTGGGTCACCCCGGCGATATCCCCCTCCACCGCCTTGTGGGCCTGGCCGAGGGCCTCACCGATACCGCGGACCGTGCCGATGAATCCGATGGATGGGATCGCCCAAGCAATGTAGCGAACCATCGAAAGCTCGGACTCCAGTCGACCCGATTCGGATTCGCAGACGTCGTGAGTTGTGGTGGAGACGTCCTGAATGTTCCGCGTCGCCCGGAACCGGTGGAGCCCGGACAGAATCGAGCGAGGCAACAACAGCCGCTGCTCGGAATCAGGAAGCGACTGAATTTGCCGAGCGTATTCTCGGGCGTCCTCCGGCAAAATCTTCGTCCCGTCGCCGACGGGGATGAGATCCATTTCGAGCAGCCGGTGCTCTCGGGAGGTGAGGACGCCTTTGTAGGCCATGATGGCGATGGCCCAGAACATGAGGACGAAGCAGGCTTCCTGTTCGAAGTCGCGGATGATCACCCAGGCGGAGCGCTCCTGGACGTACGTCGGGTCGGATTCCATCATCACGCGCTGCTCCGCAAGAAGGACGTCGGCCTTCGGTCTCACGACCAACACGTACGCGGCGTGGATCACAATCGCCGCAATGATCAAAGACAAGGACTGATAGACGAACTCGACGGGATACGACTTTTTCATTCAGATATCCACTGGAAATGAGATCGCGCTGTCGGCCGGAACTTTTTCCGTGGGGACGAAGTCTTCGTCCTCGGTCTGCGTTTTGGGTGACGGTTGAGAGCTTTCTTGCTCGGGGCCCACGGTGGCGCTTGCCACGAGCGAGCCGCTAGCCAGAAGCGACACTGCGAGTGAATACGCTAGCCATTTCATCGTCTTACTCCAAGTATCTCGCGATCCGAAACCCGACGTCGGGCCGGGGTTTGTTGCCGTAATCGCGAAAGCTCAGTCGGAGCTGGGTCACGCTGCCGTGCGTCCAGCTGGCGCCGCGAATGGTGTGAAACTCTCCTTCATTGGGGCCCATCGGATCCTGCAGGACCTTGGCCGTGCCCGATGGGTAGATGGTGTAGAGGTCGTGAACCCATTCGGCGACGTTGCCGCCCAGGTTGAAGATGCCGAGCGCGTTGGGTCGAAAACTGTCGACCGGCGCCGTAACGGGAAACGTGTCGTTGTAGTTAGGGATCGTCGTCGTCACCAAACCCTTCGCTGACTCGTCGGCGTAGTTGCCCGAGCCCGGGGCGACGGGGAGCGCACGCCCCCAAGGATACTTGAGCTTGTCGCCATCGGGGTAGCGTGCCACCAACGCCCACTCCGCTTCCGTCGGAAGCCGATAGCCGGTCGTGGGAGTAGGAGACGCCACGAGTTTCCCCCCGGTGTTCACGTAGGCCAACGGCAGCGACTCTTGCTCGCTCAACCAGTTGCAGTAGGCAGCCGCGTCCTGCCACGTAACCCGGGCGACTGGGTGATGATCAACTTCGAGGTTGTGCCCCGAAACGGCGCCGGAGCGATGTCCGTTTCGAAATTCCCGAAACTGCCGGTTGCTGATCTCCATCGTCGACATGTAGAACGCGCGCGTGAGCTCGACGGTTCGCAGCGATTCGTTGGCGCGTCTTCCTGGTTCGCGTCGTGACGCTCCCATCTCGAATCGCTTGGGTTGGATGAGTCTGAGCTCGTGACCTTTGGACGTTTTGATGAGCGGGAGTATCGACGCGGCTTTGACTTCAGCGGTCGTTTTGAGGTCGACTTCGATCGTTTGCGGGAATCCGGGCCGCGGCGTTATGTCGGTTGCAAAGCTTTCGTACCGTTCTTTTTTGATCTCGATCCGATGGGGTGCGGCGGGAAGGCTCAGGACCTGTTTCGCGGCTCCGCGCCGCTCACCGTTGATGTAGAGCTCGGCATCCGGAGGATCGACGATGAGCTCGACCTCGCCGAGCTTGGGCTCGAGTCGCACGGTCACGGTCTCGGTTGTCGAGGACTCGACCGAGACGTCTCGGGTGAGAGGATCATAACCGGCGCGAGATACCTCGAGCTGATAGGTCTCTCCCGGAGCAAGGTCGAGCTCAACCGGAGTCTGGCCTTGATACTCGCCATTGAGCGTGACGTTGGCGGAGTCGGGAACGCTGAGAAGAGAGAGTGTGCCGTCCATTTGCGACAATGGTACGGACGGCAGCGTTTGCGGTTGGCCAGCGACGACGTGGACGCGGCCACGGTAGGGCTTGTACCCTGCCATCACGACTTCATAGTCGTGCGTGCCTTCGATGACGTTCGCGGTCACGGGTGTTGGCCCGTACGGCTTTCCCGCGACTCGAATCTTGGCGCCTTGTGGCTCGGAGTGAAACGTCACCGCGGCCCAGCGGGGCTCGAGCGATGCCTCGAGATTCACGAGCGTGCCCTCGCCCTCGACGAGCACTTCGGTTTGAAAGTCGCGATAGCCCGACGCCTGGATGTGCACCTGGTGCTCTCCCGGCTCGAGCTCTATCGGCTCGAGTGGGGACGTGCCGACTTCCGCTCCGTCGATCGTCACCACGGCGCCTTTATTCGGGACGGTGGCGATCGCAAGCCGACCCGGAAGCCGTTGCATCGAGAACTCGTACGTTGGGTTGCGTGCGTCCCCGACTTCGATGGGTGCCTCGAGCTTGCGGTAGCCCTCTTTCTCGGCGACAACCGTGTAAGCGCCACGATGCATCAGGAAGCGACCGCCGAGCTCGAGGACGAACGGGCCTCCCTCGACAACGACGCTCTGGGGCTCGGGCTCGATGGCGATGTCCACGACGCGCGCGTTGAACAGCGCCCACGCCGTGCCGCCCAGCACAACCATTCCGCCCCAAAAAATCAGTGCCCCCACACCGAGACGTCGGCGCGAGCGCTTCGCCGCGCCTAGAGGCTTGGGCGTAAACGCGATCGGTTTCACGGTATCGCCCCGCGGCGGTTCGACCGCCGCTTTCGACGCGCCCGGAACCAATAACACCGGCGGGTCCGTCGCTTTTTCGTGGGCTTTGCCGACGCAAAAACGAAAACCCGAATCTCTTGCTTCGATTTCGATTCGGACGGGTCCGATCAGAACAACATCCCCGTCGCGCAGCCACTGTGACGACACGACCGCGGCGCCGTTACACGACACGCGACCGTTGGCGGGCTGAACGAATACCTCACCGTCGGACAGGCCCAAATGAGCCAGTGGGGCGTTCCCGCCGGAGGTCTCGAGGGCGGCCGCAGCGATGTCGGCGTCGGCTCCACCGACGGCGAGTGGGAACGCGCTCGTTTCGATCCGGCGACGGGTGCCGTCCGCTTCGCGGATGAAGAAACGCTCCGCCGAGGAGGTCATATCTCCTCCTCGCAGCGGACCATCAACGGGGGTGGCGGCGCGTCGGCTTGCACGACGAGCCGGTGCCGCACGTCGCGATAGCCTTGCCGGCGGCCGACGACGGTGTAGGTACCTGGGCGCAGAATGAGCGCGTGGCTATCGAACTTTCCGATCGTTCCGATCTTGAAGACGACGACTTCGGTTTGGCCATCCGAAAGAAGACGAACCTGAACGGGCGTCGAGAACTCGGAAACGATGTCTTTCAAACGTGCGACTTGTGCCTGGAGCTTTTTCCCGGCGTCGGGAACTCTGCTCGCGTCGCTCAAAACCCCAGAGGCTTCCTGGATGACATTGTCGTCCGAAAGTCGTTGTGGGTTGTTGATGTGAAACTCGAGCTTCTCCGAAAGTACGGCGCGGGCGGTGGCGCGCGCTTTACCCTCTTGGGCGAATCGAACGGTGTCGTCGATATCGAGCACGGCTTGATAGTGTCGCTCAGCTGAGCGCCACTCCTCACGCTGTTCGAGCTGCGCGGCTTTTTTCCGATGGTCGGCGAGGGTTTGGAGTCTTTGTGCGTCCTCGACAGCCTTCAAGCCGTCGGTGACGTCCGGGGCCGCAGGACGGATTCCCCGGGCGCGCTCGAAGGCCGCGCGGGCACCTTCGTAGTCGTTTCGGTTCATGGCCGCGACCGCGTCGGACATCGCTCGGGTGAACGCCTCCTCCGACGCTTTTGAGTCGACGCGAGCAAGCCCCTGCTGGGCCTCGGCGGAGAGCGGGTCCAACAAAGCGGCCTTGCGATACGCCTCAGCGGAGCCGTCGAGGTCGCCGCGAGCGAGAAGCTCGTCGCCGCTCGCCACCAGAAGGCGGAGCTCGTCGAGAACTTTGGCGCTTGCGAGGCCGCGTTGGGCCTCCGAGTCACCCGGCCGGATCGAAGCTGCCAGGGCAAAAGCATCCTCGGCCTCGGTGGCGCTACCGGCGGCGAGCGCATTGCGCCCCCGCCGCAGGGCGTCGTCAGCGAAACGGCTTGCGTCGGCACGGACGGATTCCAGTTGGGCGAGCGCGTTTTGGTAGGTGGTCTCGGCTTCGGCGAAGGCGCGACGGCCCATTTGCTCGTCACCGGCACTCAGCGCAGCGACGCCGTCTCGGTACGCATCGCCACCCCAGGCTCCCACGTTGCGCGCTTCGAGCGCGTCTTGCAACGTGACCGCGCGCTCTTGAACGCTCTCGGCGCGCGCCATCTCTTGTGCGAGCTCCTTGAGCTCGACAACGTCGCCTTCGTTCGGCGTCGGCGTGACGTTGTCTTCCGCATCGCTACCGATGGGCTCCTCCACCGTGGTGGAGGTTCTCGATTCCTCGACCCAGCGCGGCAAGACGAAGAAGACCCCGCCGGCAAGCGCGAGCAGAAGCAAAAACGCCGCGACCGTCTTGCCGCCGACACCGCCGGGTTCTCGAGAGCGCTCGAAAGCAACCGAAGGCGTTTTCGGCGCGCGCACCGACGCTGGTGGGATCACCTCCACCCGCGCGACGCGCGGAGGCGGTATGAGCTTGACGTCCGACGTCGGTGGTGCGGTTGGCAGAGCGAGATCGGCTCGGATCTTCTCGAGCGCGGTTTTGACATCGGGCATCGACTGCGGGCGATGCTCGGGGTCTCGATTCATCATGGCGGTGAGCAGGGCGTCGAGCTCGGCCGGCAGGCGCTGACCACTCAGGAGATCGCGCGCGAGCACGCCGAACGCGTAGATGTCGTCGGTTGTCGCTGGCGGGTACCCCGCGAGTTGCTGCGGGCTTGCGAATCCTTGCGAGCCACCGCCTCGGATTTGTGCCTCGTCGTCTCGTTCGGCGGTCAGCCCAACCAGGCCGGCGATCCCAAAATCCAGGAGCCGCGGCGCTCCAGTTTTATCGAGGAGCACGTTCGACGTCTTGAGGTCGCGATGCACGATCCCTTGACCATGAGCCACAGCAAGGGCGTCGGCGACAGCCACCAGGGGTGTGAGCACGTCCGCGATCGATCTCCCTCGGAGTGAACTGATATCAGTGCCTTCCACGTAGGCCATCGTGATGAAACACGTTCCGGATAACCGATGAAACTCGTAGACGGGGACGATGTTGGCATGGACGAGCTTTCGGGCGTTGCGGCATTCGCGTTGCAAGAGGGTGAGCTGGTCGCCGGTCGCCTCGGACGGAATGATCTTCGCGACCACGCGATCGGAAAGCTCCAAATCCTCGACGAGCCACACGTCTCCCATACCTCCTTGGCCGAGCGGACGGATGAGTTGGAAGCGTTCGCCGAGCAGGTGACCGGGAGCCAGAGCCGTCATGGCCAGGTCAGGAATCGATCAGTTCTTGGACTCGCCCTCCGCCGCCGGGATCGGCGCGGCGTTCGGGTCCATTGGCAGTCCTGTCTCGGCTGCAAAAATTTGACGAAGAAGTTGACGCCAAGTCGTGTACTGCGTCTCGACCGAGCCGGTGAGTCGCAGCACTTCGCCTTCGACATCGATGAGGATGGGCGCGACCTCGGAGTCGAACGAGCCGGCAAGCTCTCGCAGTGCTTCGCGATGCATCGCGGCTTCTTGCCCTTTCTGAAGACTGTCCTGGATGGCGGCCATACCACCGAGAATCGCGACTTCGCCTCCACCGCGCCCCCAGCGACCGCCCCGTTGGTTTGCAATGACACCTCCCGCGATGGCGGCAATCCCGAGAATCCGCTCGATATTCTTGGTCTTGTTCAGCTTGTCGAGAGCCTCCTGCTCGTCGTAGCTGATCGAGCGCCAGCTGTTGTAAGGCGCCGACATTTGGGCTTCGAAGTCCGCGTAGTATTCGTTGAGAGTGTCGACGAACATGAAATCGCGCTCGCGGATCTCGGAGAGTCGGACCATCATGGGATCTTCGTACGAAGGCAAGCGCTCGATCTTGAACTTCTCTTTCTTGACTTCGAGGTAGTCGTCGAACGCGGCCGGTGCCAGATAGGTCGCGAAGCGCAACTCGGAAACCCGCCGAACTTCTAGGACGTCCTCATCCTTGCGTTTTTTGCTCACCTCGACGAGATCGTTGGCGATCTCGTTGTAGAGCTCCTGAAACGGCTCCAGTCCAGCCTCGTTGCCCTTGTAGGCCATGGGGCTGGCCTCCGCCTTGTACCGTCGAGAGAGCCACTCCTTGCCCATTGCATCCACGGCTCTGATATTGAGCTCGAGCTTTTTCCCGTTGGACTTGCGGATCGCGCCTGCCACGCGAACGTCGACGATGTGGGACGACGGCACCACGCGCACCGCGCCCCAAAACCCTGACGTCTCCAGCGTCTGTTTCAGGCGAAGCGGCATGTAGCGTGCTTCGGCCTTGCGTACGTCGGCGAAAACGCCTTTCTCCTCGAGCATGTAGCGTTCGTACTCGTCGTTGGGGAGGCCGGGATCGAAGAGTTGGATGCCGACGTCGAGCAGCAATTCTTCTGGGATCTCGGACTGGGCTTGGAGGAGCTCGACAGGTTCGTCGGCCGCCCACGCCGAGGTGGCCGCGAGTCCCAACACGAGAATCGATGTTGTCAGCGCTCGAGTCCAACTCGTTGTCATGGCTACCTCCGAACTCATTTCTATTCTCTATTTCGAGCCGGCTTTGTAGGTCCGGTACTCATCCCAGAGCCGCTCGCGCAGTGCGGGATCTTCTTCCTGCATGGCTGCTTCGCGAAGTTGGCGCGCGACGATATCGTCGTCGCGACCGTCGCCAACGTCCAGTGGGACGCGGACGTCGTCGGTCGCGTCGGGGTCACCGCCGATGGCGCCTCCTGCCGCGACGGGCGCCGAATCGTCTGGCGGGGCGTCCGGAGACCCTCCGGTGCCTCCGGCCATAGGCGCCGGTTGCTCCTGAGATTCCGCTCCGGCGTCGCCGCTTCCGGACTCAGCTTGTTCGAGACCGCCACCGCCCGGGTCCGCGCCTTCAAACCCGCCACCGCCGCCACCACCACCGTTCGCGGCGGTCTCTTCACGGCGTTGTTCGAGAAGCTCCTGCTCTTTCAAGATGAGGCCATCGAACTCGCGCATGGATTCATCGAGCCTGCCGTTCAGCCCAGCGCGGCGTTCACCGAGGGTTGTCGCTGCTCCAGCGCGCGCCGGGGCTTCGCCAGAGGCTCCGGCTGAGCTCTGGGCTTCGGCAGTCTCTGTTTCTGAGCCTGCGGCGGCGTCCGACGCCGCGGCGTCGCCGGTCGCGCCGGTCGACTCTGGAGGCGCCGCTTCTTCCTGAGTGGGCGGAGTAGGTGTCGTCTCCGGAGGCGTCGTTGCTTCAGGCGCGTCCGCGGAAGAGGGCGACGCTGTTGGTTCGGCAGTGCTCGGGGCCGGCGTCGACGGTATCGACGCTTCGGTTGGCGGCTCGGGAGGCGTCGGCATCGACGACGTCTGTTGGCTAGCGCTGCAACCCATGAGCGCGAACACCAGCAAGCCCAGTGGTAGCGCCATATTTCGTTCCCGATCCTCGAGTCTTCTCATAGTCTTAGCCACGAAGTGAGCGAAATTCGTCCCGATCCTTACACATGGTAGCGTATCTGCAAAGTCAGGGCCACAACACGGTTTGGCGGCCGGTGGGGCCGGAAATCCCACGATTCCAATGGGTTCGGGTTCCTTGGAACTTGCTGCGAGGATGCGATTTACCACGCGCTTCGGAGTCGAGAGAGGACGAAGACGTCCCCTCACGATGACAACAGGTCCCCGTGCTATTCTTGCGCCTCGTCGGGTGTGCACAAATGATCGAATGGGTTGCTTCGCACTTGGTGTTGGTCGCAACGGTGCTCGTCGTCGTTGCCGCGACGGTTGCCGTCGTCCACGCTCTTTTGTTCAAGACCGAAGTGCGCGCCGCCATCGGGTGGGTTGGACTGATCCTCTTGGTACCGCTGTTCGGGTCCGTCCTCTACTACTTGATCGGGATCAACCGAATCCGACGCCGCGCGGTTGCGCTCCGGCGGGAGGCCGAGGAGGTTGGACAGGACCGCTGGCCTGGAGAGAGCTTGATTCCGGGGGACATCGCGAGCCTACTCGAGGCCGATGATGAAGCCGTCGAGCTTGCCCATCTAGTCGGAAACGTTACCTCACGCACGCTCCTCGGCGGTAATCTCGTGGCGCCGCTCGTCAACGGTGATGAAGCCTACCCGGCGATGCTCGAGGCGATACGTTGTGCCGAGACCTCAGTCGTTTTGCTCACTTATATCTTCGACAACGACGCGGCAGGGAAGCAGTTCCTGGAAGCCCTGGTTGCCGCCGAGGCGCGAGGGGTCGAGGTCCGGGTTCTCATCGACCACGTCGGCTCGCGATACTCGCGCCCACCCATGTCGCGGCTTTTGAAACGTGCTGGCGTTCGAGTCGCGACGTTCCTGCCGACGTTCTCGGCACGGGTTCCCTCGTTCAACTTGCGCAATCATCGCAAAGTCATGGTCGTTGATGGGCGCGTCGGCTTCACCGGCGGTATGAACATCCGCGAGGACTTCGTGCTGGCGAACGCGCCGAAACAACCGGGAATGGATCTTCACTTCCGTCTCGAGGGTCCGGTCGTAGCGCACCTACGGGACGTGTTCGCGGAGGATTGGGAGTTCACGACCGGTGAGTCCCTCGAGGGTGTAGCGTGGAAGCCCGGCATTGCCTCTGCCGGGAAGACGATTGCCCGAGGCGTCGCGGACGGGCCCGACGCCGACCTCGACGTCTTGAATTTCACGCTGCTGGGCGCCATCGCTTGTGCGACCCAGTCGATCCGAATCGTGACGCCGTATTTTCTCCCCGATGCGCCACTCGTGTATGCGCTCAACACGGCGGCCTTGAGTGGCCTCGACGTGGACATTGTTCTCCCCGAAAAAGGCAACCTCAGGCTCGTCACCTGGGCGATGTGGGGTCAGATTGCCCAAGTCCTCGGTCACGGGTGCCGTGTTTGGCTTTCTCCTCATGCTCCCTTCGACCATACGAAATTGATGGTCGTCGACGATTACTGGGTCTTGTTCGGCTCGACCAACTGGGACCCAAGGAGTCTTCGCCTGAATTTCGAGTTCAACGTGGAGTGCTACGATCGCGACCTCGCTGCACAGATGCGAGGGCTCGTCGACGAGCGCGTCGGGCAGGCGCGTCGCTTGACGCAACAGGATCTCAGCAACCGAAGTTTCGCGGTGAGACTAAGAGACGGCGCCGCAAGACTGCTGACGCCTTACTTGTAGTTCGTTGCGGCCATCGGCATTCGGCATTCGGCGCATTCGGCTTTCGGCAGAACGGCGTACAAATGACGCCCAGTCTACGAGCTTGCGCATCGAGCGAACTTGAACGTTGGAGGCTGCGGAGCGAACATCGAACGCCGAATTCTGCTAATGTGCGCTCGACCAGAGACAATCTATAGATGAAGGAAGGCGGGAAGGGTTCCAGGCTCGAGGAGTTTATCGCCAACCCTCGGGGGGCGCTGTGGCGGCTCGCGCTGCCGGCCATGATCGGGATGGTGGTCACGGCCGCCATCGCCGGCCTGTGCTCGTGCGTGCGCTTGCAGTGACCGACGTTTCCGAAGGGACGCGCGCCGTTGTCGACCCGCTACCGGGCGGCTAGCTCCGACCGAGAAAAGGGGCTGACCAGGTCTGAGCCGTTTTCAGGCGCACGCGAACCGAGCCGTTTCCGGAGGCACTATGACGTGCCCGTCCCGCGTGCGGTGCGCGTGCCCGACTAAGAATGCTTACGGGGTGCTCCAGCGAATGAGAGATCGGCTCCTATTCCGAGTCCAGACATTTTTTGATCGGGCACGGGCACGCACGCGGGCACGGGCACGAGGGAGACTTTGCTTTCTAGGGACGTTTCAGTGGCAGACGTCTTCTTCGGCATTGCGTTCGGAGCAGGGTTTATAGTGGGCGCGGGAGAAGATTTGAGACATCGGACGTTGACTCCTTCGGGATTTGGGTGGGAGCTCGAAGGCTACGAGCCCTCCGCGCTCGTGGACGCCTTCCATGAATCCGGCGGCCTCATCTTGATTCGAGACCAGGGGCAGCTCACGCCGGTAGCTCTGGCAGAGTTCGCGGCCATTTTTGGGGAGCTCGAGCAAAACGAGAAATACGATACCGAGTTCCTCCTTCCTGAGCATCCGGAAATCCTCCGCATCGGAAACCTACGGCAAAAGGGTCGATACCACTCCCTTTTCACTCGGGCCGATCCTCCACCCCTTATGTGGCACTGCGACGATTCCTTTCGGGTCCCTCAGCCGCTCGGCTCGTGCATTTGGTGCGTGGAGACACCGCCTGAGGGCGGCGAGACCGGTTTTGCGGGAATGACCGCCGCCTATGACGCGCTACCTGTAGAGACCCTAGAGCGCGTCGAGGGTGTGATGACGACGCACTCGTATGACTATTTGAACGAGTATCTTCGCGAGCGAAATCCTCACCGGCTCCCGCTCTCCGACGCACTTCGCGCTCAACACCCGCCGGTCGAGCGACCCCTCGTCGCCGAGCATCCGGAAACGGGACGCAAATCGCTCTACCTTCCCAAGTGTCACATCGAGTCCGTGCACGGATTGTCACCGGAGGATGGCGCCTTGCTCCTCGATGAGCTGCTGGCTCACGCGACGGGCCCGGATTTTGCTTTCATGCACCGATGGGCGCCGGGCGATCTCGTCGTTTGGGACAACCGGTGCACGCTCCACGCGCCGTCGCGATTCGATGACGTCAAGTATCAAAGGCTTCTCTACCGCCTCACCATGCGCGGTGAGCAGATCGTATAATCCCGGCCATGATGACGCGTCGGTCCTTTGTTCAGTCGGTTGGCCTTCAGACGCTCGGCGCGACTGTGCTGGCTCAAGAGCTCATTCGATATCCCGATCCCAGGATCGTCGTCCTCGATGAGCGCTTCGCCCGCTACAAGATCGGCAACACACCTGTTCAACGACTTCATCATGGCTGTCTTTGGGCCGAGGGGCCGGCGTGGAATGGTGTCGGCCGCTATCTCGTTTGGAGCGACATCCCGAACGACGTTCAGCTGAGATGGTTGGAAGAAGACGGGCACGTCACCACGTTTCGCCGTCCGTCCGGAAACAGCAACGGCAACACGTTCGACTTCCACGGTCGGCAGATTTCCTGCGAGCATCTCAATCGGCGCGTCGTGCGCTACGAACCCGATGGCAGCACGAGCGTGCTCGCGGACGCTTTTGACGGCAAGCCTCTCAATGCTCCGAATGACGCCGTGGTCCATCCCGAAGACGGAAGCATCTGGTTTACGGATCCGGGCTACGGCAGCATGGGGGACTACGAGGGAAAAAAGGGCGAGCTGTTCTTGAAGGAAGCCGTGTATCGCATCGATGCGGATTCGGGGCAGCTGACGCTTCTCACTGATGACGCCGTGAAGCCTAATGGCCTGTGCTTTTCGCCCGACTACAAGAAGCTCTACGTTGCCGACTCGGGGCACCCCGACCGGGATATCAAGATGTGGGACGTCGTCGACGGGACAAAGCTCACCGCGTGTCGCCAGTTCGCCAACATGGTACTTCCGGGAGTCGGCTCAGGTGGTGCCGACGGCATCCGGGTCGATGTCGACGGCAACGTATGGTCTAGCGCCGGCTGGGTCGGCGACGGCTTCGACGGGGTTCACGTGTTCGCACCCGACGGTACCCGAATCGGCCAGATTCTACTTCCGGAGGTCTGCTCGAACCTGTGCTTCGGAGGGACCAAGCGAAACCGTCTCTTCATGACCGCGAGCCAATCTCTCTACGCCGTTTATGTGGGAACGCGCGGCGCGCACAACGCCTGACACGTCTCAGAGGGCGGTCAGGAACACGAGCGCGATCGCGATCGGAGCCACGTAGCGGAAGATCACCCGTAGGCCCCTGAACCAAACCGAGTCCGACAGGCCGAGCTCGTTGCGCAGCGAATCGGACGACAGCACCCAGCCGGTGAACACAGCGATCAAGAATCCCCCGATCGGGATCACGAGGTTCGCGGTGAAAAAATCCATGATCTCGAAAGCGTTCTTTCCCGCGATGGGCCGAAACTCACTGAGGTGGTTGAACGAAAATAGCGCGGGCAGCCCCAGAACCCACATGACGGCGCCGACCACGACCGCTGCCGGCCCACGCCGCAGATTCGCGCGCTCGACGATCCACGCGACGGGTGGCTCGAGCATGCCGATGGCCGACGTGATGGCAGCGATAGCCATCAACGAGAAAAACCACGCACCGAAGATGGCGCCAGCCGGCATCTGACCGAACGCGATCGGGAGCGTGACGTAAACGAGCCCCGGACCCTCTCCGGGCTCGAGGCCATAGCTCAACACCAGCGGAAAGATGACGAGCCCGACGAGGAGCGCAACACTCGTATCCGCCAGAGCGACTCTCGGGATGGAAACGTTTCTAGGTACGTAAGCTCCATACGTGATGAAGGCACCGACCGCCACGTTCACGGAGAAAAACGCTTGACCGATGGCCATCAACACCACCGTCGGCGTGAGCTTTCCGAAATCCGGTCGGAACAAAAAGCGCAGCCCGCCAACGAAATCGGCGGTCACCGCCGCGTAGCCGACGAGTACGAGCAGGATGACGAACAGGACCGGCATCAGATACTTGGTCGCGCGCTCGAGGCCGTTTTTCACGCCAGCCGCCACGATGAAGATCGTGATCGCGATGAAGCCCGCATGCGACAACATCATCCGGAGAGGGCTGTCCGTCAGGTCGGAAAAAACCGCGCCGGCGCCGTCGGCATCCGAGACGCCCTCGAACGCGCCCATGAGCGCTGACAAGGCGTAGTCGATCGTCCAGCCGGCGACGACGGCGTAGTACATGAGACCCACCGTCGGCGCGAGCACTGCCTGCCAACCAAGTGACGTCCAAAAACGACTTGCTCCCTCGTCGTCCGCGAGCTTCTCCATCGAACCGACCGGGCTGCGACCGCCGCGGCGGCCAAGTGCGATCTCTGCCATCAGCAACGGTACGCCGATGACCGCGATGCACAGGCAGTAGACGAGAACGAACGCGCCGCCCCCGTTAACACCGGTGATGTACGGAAATCGCCAGATGTTGCCGAGACCAACCGCGCTGCCGATAGCAGCCAGCAAAAACGCTCGACGCGACGACCACTGTGCAGGTTCGTTCTTGGAAGCCATAGCTCAAAACTTTCTGTACATGCCGATGGATTCGGGTGCGGTCTCCGCGAACCCGAATTGCCGGTAGAGCTCGTGCGCGCGACCGTCGGCGAGCAAGCTGACGAAGGCCGAAGGCGGTGCGCGCTCTTCGAGGCGAGTGGTCACCGCCGCCATGATTTGTTTGCCGAGCCCTTTGCCCTGATGCTCCGGAAGGACTGCGATGTCGACGATTTGGAAAAAGCAACCGCCGTCGCCGATGATGCGTCCCATTCCGACGGTGTCTTCTCCTAAAAGCACGGAGACACCGAACCATGTGCCTTGCAGTCCCTTCTTCGCGGCGTCGACCGTCCGATCTTTGAGGCCGGCCGCCGCGCGGATTCGGCGGTAGTCGGCGACGTCGGGAAACCGCTCCACCAACTCGTAGCTCATTGACCCCCCGTGACGATTTGAGGGAGGCCGTTGTCGTCGAGCGAGCGATTGAACGCCGGGAAGTCGTTTCGCAGTAGCTGCTCGAGCTCGCGTTGAAACTCGGTAAAGCGCGTTCTCAGCGCCTGATGCACTTCGCGGTGTTGGTCGGTCGGAGGAAAATCTGCCACCGCCACTGCACTCGCGAGATACGAGAATCGGCCGGATAGCTTCGTCGGCCAACGTACTCCGTCCTGACCCGTACCGGTTGTCTTGAGCTGCAGCAGTTTTTCCTCGAGGGTAATCAACGTGCCGTTGAGCTCATCCGCGTTGGCAAGGATCGCTGCCGCATTCGTTCCCAAATCCTCGGCGACGGCTTGCAAGTCCATAATCTGACGACGGATCCACTCGATGCGGTTGATGGCTTCCGCCGCCGTGTTCAAGTCGACTCGCAGTTCGCGGACCATCTCCGTCTGCTGACGAATGTCGTCTTCCGAGCCTTCGGTGTTCGGATCCTTGAGCACGTGAAGAAAACGGCTGGTTTCTTGATCGCCGAGCTGAAGGAGCACGGTATAGGTGCCGGGCGGTTCGACGACGCTGATCCTGCCCCCGGGCGCTGGTCGCCACCGGTCCTCACCGAGCTCGACCCAATCCGCGTAGAGCGGCTTCGTGCGAAGCTTGATCTCGGTCGAAGGCTCACCGCGCAAGTCCCACATGACCCGATTGATCCCTGGCTTTCCAGTACCGGTCAGGGTCCGCACCGTCGTGCCGGCGGCGTCCTTAATAAGGATGCTGACGTCCTCGTCGGTTGCGTCCGCGAGCCAGTAGTTGATCGAGGCTCCCTCGGGGGGGTCCTCGCCGTCGGACGGATCGTTCGACGCGCTCATCGGCGATGTGATGGGACGGAAGCGATACGTCGGGCGAGGCTCGAACAGATGTATCGGTGACGAGACGACTTCGTCGGTAAGTTGTTGGAGTGGTGTGATGTCGTCGAGAATCCAAAACCCCCGCCCGTACGTTCCGACGACGAGGTCGTTGAAGTGCTCCTGTAGGACCAATCCATACATCGGGGACGCAGGCAGGTTGTTTTGCAGGGGCTGCCATCGGCCGCCGTCGTCGAACGACACGTACAGTGCGTTTTCGGTCCCGAGGTAGAGGAGTCCCGGCCGAACCGGATCTTCTCGGATCTCACGCGCGTAGCTGAGTGCACTGTCGGTGATGCCGGCCACGATCTTCACCCACGTCTCGCCGTAGTCCTCGGTCCGGTAGACGTGAGGCTCGAAGTTCCCCTGTTGATGGTGCTCGATAGCCAGGTACGCTTTTCCCGCGGCCCATTTGGAAGCGTCGATGGCGCGCACGACACCGTCGGGCGGCAACTCCGGGATGTTCGCGGTGACGTTCGTCCAATTGGCTCCGTTGTCGCGGCTCACATGCACGAGCCCGTCGTTCGATCCGGCCCAGAAAACACCTGGTTGGACGGGGGACTCGTCGAAAGCGTAGATGACGCAGCAATACTCGACTCCGATATTGTCCGGGGTCAACCCACCTGAAATCCCTTGTCGGGACTTGTCATTCGTCGTGAGGTCGGGACTGATGACCTGCCACGCCTGCCCGCCGTTCGTCGTTCGGTGCACGACCTGGCTGGTGACATAGACGGTGTTGTTGTCGTGCGGAGAGATCAACAGAGGAAACGTCCACTGGAACCGGTATTTGAGATCGGCCGCTGGCCAGCCGACGGTGTTCTCCGGCCACACTTCGACTTGCCGGAACTGACGCGTGGCCTCGTTGTAGCGCACGACGATCCCGCCACGCGCTCCAGCGCCCGACGCGCTCGACCACACGATACTCGGGTCGGTCGGATCGGGAGTCGCGAAGCCGCTCTCACCGCCGCCAACTGAGTGCCACATGCCTCGTGGGATGTTGCCACCTTGGAACCCCCGAGTGCGGCTTCGGCTGGGACCGCGGGTCGACGGTCCGTCTTGCCGGTTTCCCATGACGTTGTACGGGATCGCGTTGTCGGCCCGCACGTGGTACATCTGTGCCACCGGTAGCTGGAGGCGATGCCAGGTTTTCCCGCGGGTCAGAGTGATTGCGGTACCACCATCGTTGGCGACAATCATTCGATCGCCGTTGGTGGGGTCGATCCACAGATCGTGGTAGTCGCCTCCCGGTCGCTGGCGCCCGGTGAGGACCGTCCCGGTTCGTCCACCATCTATCGAACGCACGAGCGCGGCCGTAAGGAAGAACACTTCGTTCTCATCGTCGGGCAAGACGACACAGTTGTTGTAGTACCCGGTCCGTCCGCCGAGGTTGCGATCGTGGGTCATCAATTGCCAGTTCGCGCCCGCATCGTCTGAACGCCAGAGCTCACCGCTTTCGGTCTCCTCGCCGTTCCACGGTACGCCGTCGCCGGTCTCGATGAGCGCGTACACGCGGTTTGAGTTGGCCGGTGTCAAGCAGATATCGACCTTGCCGACTGGAAGCTCGGGCAAGCCGTTGCCCTGCAGCCGGGTCCAGGTCTCGCCGCCGTCTTTGGACTTGTAAATCCCGCTTCCGTCTCCGCCGCTGTCTCGACCCCACGTGTGGACCGTCACTTCCCACATGCCGGCGTAGAGAATTCGGGGGTTGTTCGGATCCATCTCGAGGCTGGACGCACCGGTGTTCTCGTCGATGGGGAGTACGTGCTTCCAGGTGTTGCCGCCGTCGAGCGTTCTAAAGATGCCGCGCTCTTTCTGAGGTCCGTGACTGTGGCCGAGCGCCGCGACGTAAACGATGTCGGGGTTCGTCGGGTGGATGACGATCCGAGCCGTGCGGCTCGGCCACTTCATGTTCATTTCTTGCCACGACTCGCCGCCGTCGGTGGATTTGTAGACGCCGTTGCCGATCGATACGTTTGAGCGAATGTGAGGCTCTCCTGTGCCCGCCCAGATGACTTGTGGGTCGGACGACGCGACTGCGAGCGCACCGATGGCGTGATCCGGCTGCGCGTCGAAGACAGGTCTCCAGTACTCGCCACCGTCCTCGGATTTCCAGATTCCGCCCGAGGCTGCGCCGGCGTAGTACGTCAGCGGGTCTCCCGGAACACCGGCGACCGAGGCGATGCGATTGCCGACGGGTCCGATGTGTCGGTATTTCAGCTCTGCGTATTGTTCGGAGGTGATGTCCTGTGCCGCCGCGGTCACTGCAAACGCGAACGTGGACACGAAGAGCAGACGCGAGAGTTGAAGTCGTTTCATGTCGAGCCTCCCGTAAACGCCGGGGCAGTCTAACTGCTTTTCACCACGGAGGAAAAGGGGACTTGTACTGAGGCATCCCCATAAAAGCAAGTCGTCTTCGTGACCGTTCCCGCGTGCATGCCCGTGCCCGACTAAAGGTTGCTGGCAGGGTGCTTCGGCGGACGGTAAAGGTTGGGTTTTCGTGGGGTCTGGACATTTCTTGACCGGGCACGGGCACGCGGGCACGGGCACGATAAGTTTGTGCCAGGAATCAGGTCCGGCTCAACCCTCGGGCATTTCAGAGGCGAAAGAAGGGAACTGTCCCGAACTGTCCCCTTTTCGTTCGACCCGTTGTGAAAGCCTACTCGATGTATCCAAGTGCCCGGAGGCGCTCGAGCATTTCTTCAGAGACCTCGCCTGTCGGCGCGGTCAACGGGACGGCGGACGTGTCGGCGTCGATGTAGCGGGGCGGGTGGGCTTCGAGCCAAGCTGCCTCGAAGCTCGAGACCGCGACTTTGCCGTCCATGTCGAGAGAGATAGGTTCACCGAAAGCATGCAGGATGGTCGGCGCGACGTCGAGGATCGTCGTGCCGCGCGTGTCCGCGCCTTGGCGAAATCCTCCACCGGCGCCGACAAAGATCCCGAAGGGCGCGTGGAGTCCGCGATCGCCGCCGGGCGCCATCCCGTGATCGGAGACGACCATGACGATCGTGTGGTCGGGAAGATCTCGCACGAGCTCGCCGATCCACTGGTCGACCTGCACGTACGTCTTGTCGACTACGTCCCGGACGGATTCGGGACATCCGGGCGGAAGCTCGGCGCCGTGTTTGAGCGGGAGGAACAAGTGCCCGCTCGCATCGATGGACTCGAAGTAGACGGTGAACAAACCGCGCTCCATCGTCGGCAGTGATTTGCGTGCAATGCGAAAATAAAACGCGTCTTGCCACAGGATACGTTCGAAGCTCGTGACGCTCTTCGGCTCGAGCGGCGTGCAGGTTGCGGGGTAGAGGTTTTCGGTGAGTCGCGCCATCGACGCTTCATCGGGAGCGAGCGCTTGGACATCGTCCGCGAGCTCCGGCGGCCACGTCAGTTGGCTATCGATACCCTGACGCTTTCCTCGCACACCCAGGTGGGAGCTGACGAGAAACCCGTTGACCTCGTTCGCGGGCCAGGTATTCCAATAGCCGATGACCCCAACGGGGTGGCCGAGCTCACCGAGCAGGCTCCACAGCGGCTTGGCGCGCAGGTGGCCACTGCCTGCTTCGACGACCTTGGCCTCTGGCTGGTGGAAGCCGCGCTCTAGCGCGAATCGATCGTAGACGGGATCGAGCTCGACGACTCTCTTCTGGTTCGCGTCGACGACCTCCAACGAGGCGAGCGCACCCGCGAGGGACCGATGGTCGGCGGAGCGACCGTTGTCCGACGGACGGCTCTGCCGCTCGAACGCCAACTCAATCTCGTTTCGAGCCGGACGGGCGCTCGCCGGTGGGATCACCAGGGCGTGGTCTCCCCACGCGTCTCCGACCGAGACTGTCCCAAGCTTGCGACCGTTCATCGCGATCGTCACGTCCTGGATTCCGTTCGGAAGGTAGCTGCGTAGTCTCACCCGCAGCTCGTGAGGAGGCGTGCCTCCGAGCTCGGCGATGTGAAGTCGAGCCGTCGGCGGAGTCGTGTCCGCGCCAATCCACGCGAACGAAGTACCGGGTACTGGGAGGAGGAAGTCGACGATCCCGTGCTTCTCGGGCACCTTCCCCGTGGCCATTGACGCCCAGACGATCGGCGACCAGTAACCGCGTCTCGGACGAGGCCTGAGAAGCCGGCGCGCCGCGAGGGATTCCATCGGTCCCGACGCTCCGCTGCGGATCAGTCGGTCGATCTCGGGGAGCTTGCCTTGGGCGCGAAGCTCGGTGATGGTCTCGGGGGTCGCGCCGTCGACCGCGATGAGAATCACCAGAGGCTGTGCATCCGGTTCGGAGCAAGCCGCGGCCAACAGGGCGAGCAACGCTAGCAGGTTGAGCTCGAGACAACGCGTCACCGCCGCATTCTATCGCCGTTGCAAGAGCGCGGCTAAAGCAATCGAAGTCGCGCTACCCCTCCATGTCGACCGACGCGGTGTTTCCATAAACTGCGCGGCCGGGGCCGCCCATCGGTCCGTAGCCGGCAAACGGAGGGAGGCTGTACTTCTTCCACGTCTGGTACCAGGCGATGTCCGCACGGATGAGAAAGTCCAGGGGCACCGGCGCGTGGCCTTCGAGCGGCGAGCCGGGCTCGACGCACCACGTATCGAGATGAGGGATCACTCCGTGCGACATCAGATACTCGAAGCCTGCGCTGGCCGAGCTCACCGCGTCGTCGACGTTGTCGAACCCCCACGGTTGCGCCATCTCGACTCCAGAAACCATGTTCGGGGTGACGTTGCCTTCTCCCATGATGTCGACGGCCTCGACGAGTCGCCGAACCCAGGTGTCGTAGCCGACGAATTTTGCTTTTCCGGGCGCTATGGCTGCGAAAAGATTTCGGTCCCATACTTCGAGGTTCGCGTTGTGGACGGTGACTCCCGCCGCGCGGAGTCGTTTGACGTCGTCGAGGGGCTGCGACTCCGTGATCATGACGATGGGAACCCGGTGGCCGATACGCTCGCGAATGGCCTCGATATACGGCAGGTTGAAGTCGGTGGCATTGTCCGCGCCCCGTTGGACTTTTCTGAGAATCGAGCCGCTGGTCATGATGATGGTGATCATCCGATGTTCGGGGGTCGTATCTTCCGACATCGCTCCGATGACTTCGACGACTTTGGCCTTGTCTTTGATGGCGTCGGCACCGACGTGATCGCCGGTGAGTGCGCGCAGCTCGCGTACGTGGTTGTTGATATCGCAGAATTTACATTCCTCTTGATTGCCCCAGTAGTGACAGACGCGAAACGTGGTGATGAACGCGTAGTGGTTGTAGAGCAGTGGGATGACTTGTTCGTACAGGGTTCCGTCCTCGCAGCGTTTGCCGTAGTAGGCGGGCTTTTGCGGCAGGATCACTTCGGCGACGGGGAGGCCGTTCTCGCAGACGGTGAGCTCTCCGCCGACCACGTCGACCGCGTACGGTGATTTTGCCGAGAGAACGATTCGAACAGACGTCGGACGTAGCTGATAGGGCCCCGCGTGGAAGCACATGTCTTCCGGCGCGTTGGCACTGACGTCCTCGCCCAACTCATCAGGTGACGAGATGTTGTAGGAGAACAGGTAGTAGGCCTGTTCCCGGCAGCCTTTCGCCAGCTCCATCTCGGATGTCGACGCCGGGAAACATGCCCGGTGCGATCCAAAACGGCGCCGGCTCGCCGTGACCCGTGACGGGAACTAGCTGCGGCAACGATGTGACGACGTAGTTTCGGAATTGCTCCGGGATGTCGTTTCCCATGGCCTCCTCCAACGCGAGCCCACTCCGATGGCTCGAATTGTAGTGGATTTCAATCGAATCCGGGGTTGTTTCGGGCTCGCACTCGACCGATAATGCTCCTCCCGCATGCGCTGGCGCGAAATCATCGTGTTCGTCCTCTACCTGGCAGGCGCTGTCGTCTTCACGTTCCCACTCGCTCGCGATATCCGCACCGCGACGACGGACGTCTCCGATCCTTTGTTGGATGCGTGGGCGCTCGCGTGGGTCGCTCATCAGCTACCGCGCGATCCGGTGCACCTGTTCGACTCCAATCGCTTCTATCCGGAGAAGGGGACCCTCGCGTACACGGATCCGATGATTGGGATCGGGGTGCCGCTCGCGCCCATCCAGTGGATCTTCGGCGATGCGCTCGTGACCCTCAACGTCGCCATGCTCTTGTCGATTGCGATCTCGGCGTACGGCGCGTACCGGCTCGGTTGGTACGTGACGGACTCACGTTCGGCGGGCGCCGTCGCCGGAAGTGTGTTTGCGTTCGCTGCGTACCGCCTGAATCACCTCGAGCACGTGCAACTGCAAACGGCGGGCTATATACCGCTTCTCTACTTGTGCCTCCGCCGCTTCCTCGAAGAGGGGCGCACCCGTCACGGCGTGGGCATCGCAGTGTTCTTGTGGCTCGTGTCGGCCTCGTGCGCCTACTACGGTATGTTCACCTGGGTTCTGCTGGGCGTCGCGGTTCCCTACGAGCTCTGGCGAACTCGCGCACTCCAGCAAAAGCGACGTGTCGTCGGGCTCGGCCTGGCGCTCACGATTTCGGGGTTGGCGTTTGTTCCGCTGGCGCTACCGTTCATGCGCATGGGCGAAAGCTTCGGCCTCGAGCGCCCGCTCCAAAGGTTACAGCGAGCCTCGGCCCGACCCACGGACTATCTGCGCTCCGGTTCACATCTGCACCAGGCCGTGGGCCTGAAACCGCCCTCGCCCGAGCGCACGCTTTTCCCCGGCATCCTTGGTCTGGGATTGGCCGTGATCGCCATCTCGAGATTGAATCGTTCGACAGGCCTGTTTCTCCTGGTCGGAGGCGTCGCGTTGTGGGCGAGTCTCGGCCCCGCGTGGGGACTCTACCGTTGGCTGCACGCGCTGGTGCCCGGCCTGAGCGGCGTGCGCGTTCCGCCGCGGATATCGATCTACGTTTTGTTCGCGGTCGCCATCCTCGCAGCACAAGGCGCCGCGATCGTGTTCCGTCGCTATCCTATGAAGTGGTTGGTACCGATTCTGATCGTCTTTCCTCTCGTAGAGTCGTTCGGCGGGCCGATCCCCTACGCCCGAGCACCCGAGGTACCCGACGTCTATCGATGGCTCGCTGATTTGGAAGGCCCGGTACCCGTCGTCGAAATGCCGTTACCGCCGCCCAAACGACAACGCGACAACGCGGTCTATCTGTATTGGTCGACGACGCACTTCAAACCACTTGCGAACGGATACGCGACCGTCGTCCCCCCCGTCTACGCGGAGATCGCCGAGTCGATGAAGCGCTTCCCCGACCCCGCAGGCGTCACTCTCCTGAAAGACCTCGGCTTCCGCTACGTGATCCTGCACCGAGATCGCTACTTGCGCGCCCGGGCGGCAAGAATCGAGGAAGGGATGAGTGCCGAGCCCGGCCTGAAACGAATCTACCGAACCCAAAACGAAACCGTCTTCGAGCTCACCCCGTGAAAGGGGCTAGTTCTCTCGGGGGCGGCGCGGGCGTCGGCGTCGCTTGCTGGCGGTTTTGCGCGGCGCGCGGTCCTCGCCTTCGACGTTGTCCTGGTCACTGCCCTCAGATTCGTCCTTCGGTGTCTCGGCGAGCCGTCGGTGCACGAGGTACGAGATGATGCGGCTCGCATCGGGGTGGCCCGACAAAGAGCTGACGAACGCGTCAAACCCGGCGAGGGCTTCCGGCGGGAGTTGGTTGGCTTCGGCAAGAAGCTGCGCGACGAGTCGCTCGTCGCGGCGTTTGATGATCTCCTCGTCGGAGGGAATCTCGCGTTCGATCATCTTGAGCTCGTATCGGTTCGATAACCGGTTGAAGCTCACCAGATCGGTTGCCGCGACCAGGGAGACGACGTCGCCCTCTCGGCCGCTTCGACCCGTTCGTCCCGCGCGATGGATATAGTCTTCGGGGGAGTCTGGAGTCGAGTAGATGAACACGTGAGACAGGTCGTCGATATCGATCCCGCGGGCCGCAACGTCGGTGGCGACGAGGTGCCGAATCTTGCCGCTGCGGAAGCCACCCATGACCTGCTCGCGCTTGGCTTGGGTCAAGTCGCTGGAAATCATCGCGACCGGTAGACCCTGTCGTGCGAGATACGCGGAAACCGAGCGGACCTCGTTGCGCGTGTTGCAGAAGATCATCGAGGACGTTGGCTGGTCGAGCTCGATGACCTTGTAAAGCACCTGTTCCTTGTGAGCCGTCGGGGCAATGATGTACGTATGCCGCACTTCACGGACGTAGGCGAAGTCCTCGGATAGCGAGATCCACGTCGGGTCGTTGAGATAGTTGTGGATGAGCCCGCGGATGCCGAGCGGTACAGTTGCCGAGAACAGACACGTCTGACGTTGTTTGGGGACGAATGCCATGATCTCGCTCATCTCTTGAGCGAAACCCATGTCGAGCATCTTGTCGGCCTCGTCGAGGACGAGCGAGTACGTGCGATCGAGCTTGAGCTCGCCGCGCCTGAGGAGGTCCAGCACGCGCCCGGGCGTGCCCACGATGATTTGAGCTCCGGCTTTGATACCGTCAATTTGTTTGCCGATTGAATCGCCGCCGTAGATCGACTGCACGCGTAGGCCCCGGCCCGAGCCGATCTTGGCGAGCTCCTCGCACACCTGCACTGCTAGCTCGCGTGTGGGGGTCAGTACCATCGCTTGGACGACCGCGTCACTCGCGTCGATTTTCTCGACGACCGGAATGCCGAACGCAGCGGTCTTTCCGGTTCCGGTTCGTGATTGAACCACGAGGTCTTTTCCGGCAGACGCGAGCGGGATCGCTTCTTGCTGCACGGTTGTCGGTTGCTCATAGCCCATCTCCTCGAGTGAGTGGAGCGTTGGTTCGGATAGGCCGAATTCGGCGAAGGTTTTGCTAGCTGTCACGGTGGTACTCATGAAACTCCTGCGGGTGTAGTGGTGCGGCTGTTGAGCTCAGTGGAAATCAGTCTGTTGATAATAATGATGGGGTCGGAATGAGCCGATCTGAAACAGTATAGCGCAAAAACTGCGTGTCCAGCGAACGCGCGTCGTTTCACCACGGAGGCACGGGCGGCGGAATAGGGGACAGGTAAGGACAGGTACATTTTTTCTCGTCGTGACGCGAGGAGAAAATGTACCTGTCCCTGAACCATCCCCACAAAAACTTCCGCGGGGGCTGGATAAACGCCACCGACGCACCCCCCTCACCCGGCGGCGCTAACGCGCCGCCGACCTCTCCCCCA
>CAMYKY010000069.1 GCA_947259165.1 uncultured Acidobacteriota bacterium
TATTGCCCCCTGGTACGACTACGTCGAAGAGTTTGTCGGCATCAGCGGTCAGAAAGAAGGGTTGGCGCAGCTTCCTGACGGGAAGTTCTTGCCGCCGATGGAGCTCAATTGCGCGGAGCTACACGTCCGCGAAGCGCTCCAAGGCAAGTTTGCTGACGAGCGTATGCTCACCATCGGACGTTGCGCTGTCCTCACGGAGGCCCACAACGGCCGCGCGCCGTGTCACTACTGTGGTCCGTGCCGCCGCGGCTGCATCACTCGGTCGTACTTCTCGAGCTTGAACGCGACTCTTCCGGCCGCACAGGCAACCGGGAAGTTGACGCTTCGTCCCTACAGTGTCGTGCACAGCGTTATCTATGACGAAGTGAATCACCGTGCCAAGGGATTTAGGGTCATCGACGCCGTGACCCACGAAAGCTTCGAGGTTTACGGCAAGGTCGTTTTTCTGTGCGCCTCGGCGATGGAATCGGCCCGCATTTTGTTGAACTCGAAGACCGCACGCTTTTCCAACGGGCTGTGCAATTCTTCGGGCGAGGTCGGACGCAATTTGATGGATCACGTGATGGGTGGCGGCGCCGTCGGAACTCTTCCCGGCAACGAAGACAAGACCCACTACGGGCGTCGTCCCAACGGTCTCTATATCCCCCGATTCAAAAACGTCAATAGCCAGAGTCCGGATTTTCTACGCGGCTACGGCTACCAGGGCGGTGGCTTCCGCGAGCGGTGGGAGCACGGCCTCGAGACGCCGGGATTCGGCGCAGACTTCAAGCATGCGCTTCGCGACTACGGGCCGTGGAGGCTGAGCTTGTATGGCTTCGGCGAGTGCCTCCCGAGCTTTGGAAGCTACGTCGAGATTGATCCCGAAGTGAGGGACAAGTGGGGCGTTCCGGCGCTCCGCGTGAACATGACGTACGGTGAGAACGAGCGTGCGCTCATGAAAGACGCTGCCAAGTCCGCGGCCGAAATGCTCGACGCTTCGGGAGCCACTGACATCGAAACATCCATCGAAGACAACGCGCCCGGGCTCGCGATCCATGAAATGGGCACGGCACGCATGGGACGAGATCCGAAGACGTCGGTGCTCAATGCTCACAATCAAGCACACGACGTGTCGAATCTCTTCATCACCGACGGCGCGTGTATGACGTCTTCGTCGTGCGTGAACCCGTCCATCACCTACATGGCGCTGACAGCGCGCGCGTGTGACTACGCGGTGAAGCAGATGGATCTGGGTCATATCGGGTAGGAGCTGCTCTTTGCGTCGACTCACGTTCTGGTGTTTGAGCACACTGGTCGCGGCCTCCACGCTTGGCCAGGACCGGCACTTTGATCCGGTCACGGAAGATATTCCGAGCGTGGACTATGACCATCCGGCTACCGCACTCGAGACTGGCTTCGATGTGGATGGCAGCCATCTCAATGCGACGTTTTTTCTGGCACAAGGTGAGGGGCCGCACCCGAACGTCGTGCTACTTCATGGATTTCCTGGCTACGACAAGCATTTCGACCTCGCGCACGCGATGCGGCGAGCAGGCTGGAACGTTTTGATATTTCACTACCGCGGCGCTTGGGGGAGCGAGGGTTCTTTCTCTCTGCACAGCGGCCTCGAAGACGTCGGTGCTGCCATTGACTGGGTCCGCACTCAGGCTGAGGACGACGGCCGCATCGATCCGGAGAACGTAGCGCTCGTCGGGCATAGCCTCGGCGGTTTCTTCACGTTGATCACGGCTGCGTCGGATCCGACGGTGCAATGTGCCGCCTCGCTCGCGGGAGTGAACCTGGGTCGTGCCGGCAAGCATTTGCGGACCGACTCTGAGGCAGCTCGGGCACAGGCCGAGTGGTTCGACGGCCTTGCTGGACCGCTCGCCGGTTTCAGCGGCGCGGCCACAATCGACACCATGATCGAAAACGCTGAGCGCTACGACTTCCTAGAACGTGTCGACGAGCTGAAACAGCACACGCTCCTTCTCGTGGCGGGGAAGAGAGACGCCGGCGTTACCATCGAGGACAACCACGCACCGCTCGTGGCGGCACTCGCCCAGGCCGGCGCGAAGAACGTTACCGCCATGGTCCTCGATGCCGATCACGGGTTTTCGGACAAACGAATCGCTTTGACGCGTGCGCTCGTATCCTGGCTCGAGCAGAGTTGCCGGTAGCGACGGTTTTCGAAATGGGGGAGAGGGAGAGGTTCATCAAAATCAACTAGCGGGCTCGAGGGTTCCACTTGCCGCGGGCAACGGCCGGAATGAAGTCGTCGAGTGCGGCGTTGGTCAGAGACACGGTTTCGCCGAGCTCCGCGCTCTTGTAAGCCGCCATTAGGAGCTCGGTGACGGCGACGCCGTCGTCGAACGTCTCCTCGGGACGCTCGCCTTTCAAAAACGCCTGAACCATGTGGCGGTTCTCATCCACATAGCCGTAGACGGCGGTCTCGTCGGTGACGACGGGCATGAGTCCCAGCTCGGCGTTTTGCTTCTCGACGAGATCCTCACCCGTCGTTTGCTCCAAGTCACGGCTGAAAAAAAGCGACAGGTCGGTATCGAGGGTGTTGACCTTCATCGAGTACTCGGGGCCGAGCAGCTCCATGGAAAGCCTGAGCCCGGCACCCACGTAGCTCCATGACGTTGTCGCTTCGACGATGAGTGGCTCACCTGCGTCGTCCTCGTACTCGACGAGAGCGCGCGCGTAGTCTTCCGAGGGCGTCTTCGAGTAGTCGACGTCATCGCCGTAGGTCGACTTGAGTTTTTCGACATAGGCGGGCCGTTGCCATTTGAGGCAGGCGATCTGCGCTGAGACGTTCTTTGCTTTCAAGCTCGTTCGCGGCTTTCCCGGCTCGGTCAGCAGAAATCGCGCGGCCTCGATCGAATGGCACATCATGTCGTTGAGCACGCCGCCGCCTTGGAGCTCGCCCTTCCAGAACCAGGCCGCGTGCGGCCCGCTGTGCTCTTCAGCGGAGCGCGCGAGGTAGGGACGCCCCGCCGCCGCTGCGCCACGACTCCACAAGAGAGCTTTGCCTTTCATCACGGAAGGCTGGAACACCTGGTTCTCGAGGTAGCCGTCTAAGACACCGGCGCGCCGCACGAGCTCGCGCACCTTCTTGGCCTCGGCGAGGTTGCGGGCGAGCGGTTTCTCGCAGGCGATCCCGATGAGCTCGCCGCCGGATTCGAGGGCACTGACGATCGCTTCCATATTGGCGACACGTTCGTGGTTCGGGCCGCAAATCCAGATCGCGTCGATGGACGGGTCTTTGACCATCGATTCGATGGACGGGAACGCTTCTGCGTCACCGACGCCGCGCGTGCGTGCGAGCGCAGCGGCTTGCTCGGCTCGTGTCGCGTTAGGGCTCCAAACGCCGCGAACGTCAGAGTCCCGCACGGCGATCCAAGATTCGATGTGAAACCGGGTGATAAAGCCGCTGCCGATAAAACCGATCCCCAAACGCTTGTTCAGAGCTTCGCCGCCTCCTTCGTCCAGCCGGGCTCGATTCCCCGCGCGATAAACTGCGGGTGACGAGCCGGCGCGGCAGGTTTTCAGATTTGTGGGTTCGTGTCAATATGTTGTGGCTGAGTCGGTTAGAGGGCCAAAAAAGGAGACGGGAGCGGCCTGGTTGTGCTAATATGCTTTGGTTACCAACCGGTCGGTAAATATTATGGCTAAGCGGAGAACGGGGGCCCAGATCATATGGGACGCCCTCGAGCAGCAAGGGGTCGAGCACGTTTTTGGCTACCCGGGAGGGGCTATCCTGCCCGCGTACGACGCTCTGCTCGACTCACGGATCCACCATGTGCTGGTGCGACACGAGCAAGGTGCGGCCCACATGGCCGACGGGTATGCCCGCGCCTCGGGTGGCGTTGGCGTCGCCATCGCGACTTCGGGGCCGGGCGCCACGAACCTCGTCACCGGGATCGCCACCGCCAGGCTGGATTCATCGCCGTTGGTTTGCATCACCGGGCAAGTGCCGAGCAAAGTGATCGGCACGGACGCGTTCCAAGAAACCGACATCACCGGCGTCACGCTGCCCATCACCAAACACAATTTTCTCGTGACCAAGACCGAGGATATTGCACCGACGATCCGCCGGGCGTTTCATATCGCGAGCGAAGGACGTCCGGGGCCGGTGCTGATCGACATTACGAAGGACGCTCAGCAAAACGAGATCGACTACGAGCCCGACGACTCGCCTATAGAGCTTCCGGGTCGATTTCGCACGGGGCCGCTGAACCCGGATGACGTGGAGCGCGCCGTGGAGATTCTCGCGTCGGCGAAGCGTCCTCTGATTTTGGCGGGCCGCGGCATCATGATGTCGAGCGCTGGTAGTCGCGTGCTCGACCTCGTGGAAAAAACTCGCATTCCCGTGGCAACGACTCTCTTGGGCATCGGCGGGTTTCCGGCGACGCACCCCTTGAATATGGGCATGATGGGGATGCACGGGGAGGCGTGGGTTAATCAGGCTATCCAAAACGCCGACGTGTTACTTGCGCTCGGAATGCGGTTCGATGACCGCGTTGTCGGCGATCCCAAGAAATACGCGACCGGCGCGCTCAAGATACACCTCGACATCGATCCGTCGGAGATCAACAAGATTATCCAGGTGGATGTCGCGCTCGTGGGGGATTTGTCGAGCTCGCTCGATACGTTGACCCCGAAGCTCGAAATCCAGGACTTGTCTCCATGGCACCACTTCATCAAGGATCTCAAAGGCGATAGTGCGGTGCGTGATATCCAGGCATTGCCTGATAGCGGGCACCTCTACGCCGCGCATGTCATCAACGACTTGTGGCGCTTGACCGAGGGTAAAGCTCTGGTCGCGACCGACGTCGGCCAGCATCAAATGTGGGAGGCGCAGTACTACAAACACGACCACCCCCGTAAGCTCATCACGTCGGGCGGTTTGGGAACGATGGGTTTTGCGTTGCCCGCAGCAATGGGTGCCAAGGTCGCCTGTCCTGATGAGGAAGTGTGGGTGGTCGTTGGCGACGGTGGGTTCCAGATGACGGCAGCGGAGCTGTCGACGTGCAAGCAAGAGAACCTCAAAGTCAACATCGCGATTATCAACAATGGCTACCTGGGTATGGTGCGCCAGTGGCAAGAGTTCTTCTACGACAAACGCTACGCCGCGACACCGATGCAAAACCCAGATTTCGTGAAGCTCGCAGAAGCGCACGGCCTGCATGGAATCCGGGTAGAAAAACGCTCCGAAATCGAAGCCGCCGTGGGCGCGGCGCGGGCGGAGGAAGGCACGGTCGTGATCGACTTCAAAGTCGAGCGGGAAGACACCGTATACCCGATGGTAGCGCCGGGTAGCACCATCGAGACGATGATCCGTCGACCGACCGACACGTTAGTCAAGACCGAGAAATCATGACCGAGCCGTCGCAGCACTCACGCACTTTCGTCGTCCTCGTCGACGACAAGCCCGGCGTTTTGGATCGCGTGGCGTCGTTGTTCCGACGACGCGCCTACAATATCGAATCGCTGGCTGTGGGGCGCACCGACAAGCCCGGGGTGTCCCACATCACCGTCGTCATGAACGCCGACGCCCGTACCGCTCGACTCGTCGAGGCAAATTTGTATAAGCTTGTCAACGTCCTGGATGTTCAGGACCTTTCGAACGTGCCGTCGGTCACGCGAGACCTGGCTCTCATCAAGGTCCAGGCGGGCCATGACAAGCGGGCAGAGGATTTGCAAATTGAGGAGGTTTTTCGCGCTCGGATCGTGGATGTCAGCCCGAACGCGTTGATTTTTGAGATCACCGGTACCGAGGACAAGATCGACAGCCTCGTCGACGTGCTGCGGCCGTTCGGCATTGTAGGGTTGGCGCGTACTGGCCGGGTATCGATGGTCCGGGCAACGTCAGAAGCAGTCCCATCTCTCGAAGGAGTAGGTTAATGGCAACGATTTATTACGACAAAGACGCGGATCTCGAACTCATACGCGGCAAGAAGGTGGCCGTCATCGGCTACGGCTCGCAGGGGCATGCGCATGCTCTCAACCTCAAGGATAGTGGCGTCGACGTGCGGGTAGGCTTGCGACCCGAAAGTCGGAGCCGCGCCAAGGCCGAGTCCGACGGGCTCGAAGTCGGAACCGTCAAAGATGTCACCGAATGGGCTGACGTCATCATGGTGCTCGCCCCTGACACCAAACAACCCAAGATCTTCAAAGAGGAGATCGCACCCGGCTTGAAACCTGGCAACACGCTGATGTTCGCTCACGGCTTCAGCATTCATTACGGGACGATCGTCCCCCCCGAAGACGTCGACGTGTCGATGATTGCTCCCAAGGCTCCGGGGCACCGTGTGCGGGAGACCTATGTCGACGGTGGAGGAACACCTGCTCTTCTGGCGATCCACCAAGACGTCTCCGGAAATGCGCAAGCGCTCGGGCTCTCGTACGCGAAAGGCATCGGCGTCGCCCGGGCTGGCGTGCTGGCTACGACGTTTGCCGAGGAGACGGAGACCGACCTCTTCGGTGAGCAGACGGTGCTATGTGGCGGTGTCAGCCATCTGGTCAAGGCCGGGTTCGACACGCTCGTCGAGGCTGGCTATCAGCCGGAGATGGCGTATTTCGAATGCCTCCATGAGCTCAAGCTCATCGTTGACCTCATGTATCAAGGTGGGGTCAACTACATGCGCTACTCCGTCAGCGACACCGCGGAGCACGGCGACTACACCGGTGGGCCGCGGGTGATCAACGACGAAACCCGTAAGGAAATGAAACGCATTCTCGACGAGATCCGCGATGGCACCTATGCGAAGAAGTGGATCGACGAAAACGAGAACGGCCGGCCTTGGTTCAACGAAACGCGTGCCAAGGAGCAGGACCACCTGATCGAGCGCGTGGGAGCGGAGCTTCGCAAGATGATGCCGTTTCTCGACCCCGTCGTCGTGAAACCTGGCGAAGGGCCGATTGCTGCTAAAGCCGAAGAAAAGAGCACCGTCGGCGCGTAAGAGCCTCACCACGGAGGCACGAGGACGGACGAAAGTCGCTCGGCTTTTTCTCCGTGCCCGCGACTCCGTGGTTATTCTTTTCCGCGCAGCCTCTTCATCAGATCGGGGACGAAGTCTTCGGTGGCGGTGTGGCAGTACTTGGCTCGCGTCTCTGAGTTCAGATCCGGGGAGACGATTAAGTACGGCTTTTCTTCACCCTTCTTGATGTCGTCGGGGAGGGTTTGGATCTGCACCGGCAGGTCTTCGCAGGCGATCCATTCAGGAGACGTCAGGTAGGCGACGGCCAGCGTGTCGAACGGGAAGATGGAGCGGACTTGGAAGTGATCGTCGTACCAGTTGACGTAGTCGCGTAGCGGCTGCAGGAAGAACTCGGAGAAGTTTGGGTCGGTGGCGAAGCGCTCGATCTCGTCTTCGGGGAGCGGCGTTTTGGCGGAGATTTCAAATGGGGCGAGGACGATCGGTACGCCGGAGTCGAGTAGGATTTGCATGCCCTCCGAGTCGTACTCGAAGTTCATGTCCATCAGGGGTCGGCCCCCTTCACCCAGTACGAACGTCTGGCCGGGCCGCCGGCCGGCGACGGCGATGATCTCGGGAATTCGCGACGCCAGCTCGGGGTGGTTCTTCAACACCGTGGCCACGTTGGTCACCGGTCCGAGCGCGAGAATCGTGAGCTCTTGCTCGCGCAACGCCGCCGCGAGGGCTCGGGTGGCATCGGTTTCTCGGCCGAGCTCGTGCCGGCCCGCGGCGCCTCGATAGACTCGCAGTCCCTCGGGGCCAAAGCGTTTCACGATCTCGCGGCCGTTGGGATCCCCGACGTCGAGGGCGGAGTTTCCGAAAACGATGCTCACGCCGCGCACGTCGAGCTCGTCCGAGTGAAACGCCTGGAGGAGGGCTAGTCCATCGTCCGGTTCGTTGCCGCCGGGGAGTACCGCCGGGTCGACGTCCATCCACACGAGCTTTGCGGCTATTGCGATGAGAAGCAGTGCGTTCGTCAATGTCGTCCCTCCGCCAATCGTACGAGGTTTCCGATGTTTCCCGCGTCGGTCACGGACCGCGTGTATTCGGGGGGGCGGAGCAGCCCGCCCATGTAGACTCTCGGATTCCGGAATGCCATCGCGCTGTCGACGTCTTTGAAGCCGGTGACGTGGAGCTCCTTCGCTCTCGTTTCGTTTGCGATCTTAGTGACGTTGCTCTCGTGAATGTTGCCTGCAGGCATGATGACGACACGCTCGCCCGCGCGCTCGACGAGCTCTCTCAGAAAATCCAACCCTGCCATCGCGGATTCTTCCTGTCCTGAGGTGAGAATTCGATCGACGCCGAGTCCGACCAGTGTCTCGAGCGCCGCGAACGGTTCGCGAGTCATGTCGAAAGCCCGATGAAAGGTCACACTCATGGGGCGGGCGCACTCGACAAGCTCGCCGGTCCGCGACACGTCGACGCGTCCCTCTGCGTCGAGGATTCCGATGACGACACCGTCGGCGCCTTCCGCCTTGGCCGTGTCGATGTCCCGCAGCATGACGTCCTGTTCGAGGCCGGTATAGAGAAAGTCGCCACCGCGCGGTCGTATGATGACGTGAAGGCCGATGTCGATCTTCTCTCGCGTGATCGCGATCGCACCCGCGCTCGGGGTGAGCCCACCCTCGAGAAGCGCGGCGCAGAGCTCGACCCGTTTTGCGCCGCCTTTTGCGGCGGCTAGCGCACTTTCGACGGAATCCACACAAGCTTCGATCAGCATGGGTGGAGTCTACCGCTTTTCTCGAGCCACGATAGGCACGACGCGGAAAAAATTCACCACGGAGTCACGGAGGCACAGCGCAGCAGAGGTGCAACCAAAACTCTCAACGCAAAGGCGCAGAGACGCAAAGGTCGTCGAGTATGAATGGCAGTCATTGCCGCCGCAGACGTTGATTGGACACCTGCCAAAGAGACGTCCGCGCCGGAGGCGCTCACCTTGCGCCTTCGCGTCTCTGCGCCTTTGCGTTGAGTCCTTCTTTTTTTTGATAGCAAGCTTTTCGACATTAGTAGTACGGAGAAAGGCTAGCTCCTCCGCGTTAGCTCTGTGAGCTTTGTGACTCCGTGGTGGAAAAACTAGAACGCACCGATTTGCTGGATGGTCTTCGCGGCTTCGGTGGCGCCGCGGGTTAAGCTCGCGGCGACGTCCTTCGACCGGCAGTATTCACGCAGGAAGCCGGCGGCGAAGGTGTCGCCGGCGCCGGTCGTGTCGACGACCTTGTCGACGGGGGCAGCGGGGCAGAGGAGTCTTCCTTTTTTCGACAGAGCTTCGCTTCCATGGGAGCCGAGAGTCACGATGAAAAGCTTGTCGGCGTTTACGGCGATGCGGTGAAGTTGGTCGATGAGCTCGGCGTGTGACGGTGAAAGGCCCAGGAACGCGATGTCGAAGTCGTCGAGGTATTTTTCTACAGTGACTGAGGTCGGATTCTCGGCGATGTCAGCGAAGTCGACGGCTCTCAGGCCGCGAGACGGGGAGCTCATCACCGAGTCGAAGAATCCGGCGATTTGTCGATAGTACGGGGTCATCAACAAATCGGCGTCGGCGATGAGAGCGCGCTCGCGCTCGGCGACTCGATATTCACCGAGGACGCCCTGCTCGTACTCGACGAATATCTTCTCGCCCGAAGGCTCGAGGTCGATGGTTTGGATGGACGTGGCTCCCGCTACACCGGCTAGATACGCTTCAAGAGCGAGCTCGTTCACCGTATCGGTGACCATCTTGGATTCGGCGTCCGTGCCAAGAGCGCTGATCACGATGACCCGGTCTTCGGGCTCGAAGAGCCTGCGCGCGTGGACGGCGAAGTTCAGGGTTATGCCGCCAGCGCGGTCCCGGCCTAGCGGCAGGTAGCGGTCGACGCCGCAGTCACCGACACAAACGACGTTCATCGAGAAGCTCACGCACCTTGTTGGCGTCGATATGGTCGCCGGTTTTCAGGCTCGTACCGACGATCGCTCCGTCCGCTGGCTGCAAAAGCTCGCGCGCGTTCGCGGCAGTGAGGCCGCTGCCGATCAACACGGGAACCTCGCCAGCGCCAGACTTGGCCTGCCGGATCGTTGCGACGTCCGGCGGATCTCCGGTCACCGAACCGGTTACGACGACGCCGTCCGCGCCGTGGTGGCGTGCGAGCTCGGCGGATCGTGAGAGCGGGCGCTCTTGTCGCATGCGTGCGTATTTCACCTGGATGTCGGCCAGGATCAGGACCTGCTCGGCACCGATGCTTCGACGGTACGCCATCAACGCTTCCGGGTCGATGTGTAGGGCTCCGCCGTGCTCCGGCCTCTCCATTGCATCGACGAAGTAATCGGTCCGGATGAACGACGCTCCACTCGACAAGGCGACGGCAAGTGAGGCTTCGGGATCGTTCAAGAGGATCTCGACGCCGACGCGACAGCGTTGTGCTCTCGTGACGAGCTCGCGCGTTACCCGCGTCATGGCAGCTATCGTCTCGGAGCTGGCTTCGACTCGGTGGGGCTTGTCGTTCTCGTTCTCGACGAGCACGGCGTCGACGGGACCGGACTCGAGCGCGTCGAGATCGGCGAGCGCCTTGTCGACGACGGCGTCGATCCCCGGGCTCTCCGAATACCCGGGAAGCGGGGGAAGGTGGATCACGCCGATGAGGGTCTTTTCGCTCCCGAACATCATTGAATGTTATTCCGAAGAACTGCCATGGTCGCGCTCAGCTAGCCGCCCAGATCGCGAGCGCCTTATCTGGCGCGTCGATCTCGTCGACCGACGTGTAGTAGTAGTCCTCCCACCCCTTGCTAGGGAGTCCAGTGAAGAGCATCAGGTTGAGCTGGTATTCTTCGCAATCTGCCGACCGGCGAAAGTCGTCGCGGAAGAGAAACGTCTTCTTCCCAAGAGCGATGGCGGCGCCGAGCTCGATCATCACGCCTTCGTCCGGCGGGTTCCCGTTGACGATGGCGAAGATCGCGTCGCAGTCGCGCACGCCGTTCAGGTCTCGTTGGCCTACCGAATGCGCCCAGCCGGGCTCACGGGAGAACACGGTTTGCTGTGAGTCGGCAAAGGGCTCGTGGACACGAAGCCCGAGCCCTCCGAGCTTGCGAACAAAAACCGGAAGGAGAGTTTCGCGCTGCTGACGCGAAAATCCATACGCGCTGGCGAGATATACGGATTTCATGTCGGTCCAGATGATAGCGTAAGATTCGCGTGATGAACGGTAGACGATTCCTGCAGAATTTCTGGTATGTGGCGGCATGGAGTTACGAGGTGGCGCGAAAGCCGTTCGCACGCCGCATCCTCGACGTCCCCGTGCTGATGTATCGCACCGAAGATGGCACTGCGGTCGCGATGGATGATCGCTGCCCGCACCGGCGCGCGCCGTTGTCGATGGGGAAGCTCCTCGGAGACGAGATCGAGTGCGCGTACCACGGGATGCGTTTTGGCCCGGGCGCCGAGTGCACCCACGTTCCGGGGCAGGAGCACGTTCAAGAGGCTGCCTCGAACCGACACTTTCCCTTGGTCGAGCGCTACGGATTCTTGTGGATTTGGATGGGAGACGCCGCCGAGGCCGACCCCGAGCGCATACCGGGTCACTACAGCATCCAGACGGATTCACAATGGGCGGGCGACGGCGTGATGATCCACACGCTATCGAGCGCGCTCCTCATCGCGGAGAACGTCCTCGACCTCACCCACGCTTCGTATCTCCACGCGCGGACGGTTGGCACCGACTATGTGCCCTACAAACTTCCGGAGACAGTTATCGAAGAGGACCATGTCGCGGTCAGCCGAGGCTTCGTCAACGTCAAGAATCCCTCGACCTTTATCAAGATCATGGGTTTCGAGATGGCGGACCGAGAGCAGGTCATCCACTTCTGGCCCCCGGGTTATTGTTTGCTCGAGATGAATGTGCGGCCCGCGGGCGAGACGGATCCCGAGCAGGAGCGCCGGATGGTCGTTCTGAGTCCGATAACTCCCGAGACTGAGAAGTCCCATCATCAGTTCCTTTGCTTCTACCGCAACTTCGAGCTCGACAGTGACAAGCTCACCGAGGTCATGATGGATGAGGTGTACCGTACCGCGCTCGAGGACACCGAGATGCTCGAAGCCCAGCAGCGCAACCTGGACGACGATCCACCGGATTTCCTGCCAGTCAACTTGCGCGTCGATCAGGGACCTATTGCGGCAAGGCGCATGGTCGAAAAGCTTCTAGCTGAGCAATAAGTGACGTTTCTCAAATCCGTTCCCGGTAATGCGCAGATTTTCGACGTCTTCGCCTCACGTCCCGAAGTGTACGAGCCGTTCGTCCGTATGGTAGAGCAAGTAACGAGAGGGGAGTCCTCGCTCTCGCCCGGCGAGCGCGAGCTCATCGGGGCTCACGTTTCCTCGCTCAATCAATGCCCGATGTGCGCGGACATTCATCGCACCGCGGCGCGGGCACACGGTGTTGACGACGAGGGGATTGTCGAAGAGCCGAAGTTCGCGACGCTGTTGGCGTTCGTCGGCAAGCTCACCGAGACGCCGCACAAAATGACCGACGCCGATGCAGCGGCGGTTTACGACGCGGGTTGGGACGAAGCGGCGCTACACGACGCGGTGCTGATTGCCGGTATCGCTGGTTTCATGAACCGCTTCGTGTTCGGGCTGGGAATCGACTCGGACGACGCGTACCGGGAAGCCGCCGGTCGTGCGGTTGAAATGGAAGGCTACGATTCGCGGTTTCGCGAGCGGCTTTCACGAGAGGGACAAGATGCTGAGGAATGAGGGCGAGCGCCTCACGCGCGTGGTCGTGTCGACGCCGGCGAATGAGTACTTCACCGTTGCGGACATCGAAGCCCACAACATGAACGAGGTCGCAGACCCCGACGCGACGATTCGCCAGCATCGTGCATTGCAAGCCGCATTGACCGACGCGGGCGCCGAAGTGATCGACGCACCCGAGCTCCAAGGGCATCCGAACTCCGTGTTCACCCGAGACGTGTCGCTTTCGACTCCCGAGGGCTACATCAAACTGAGGATGGGGCTCGAAACGCGTCACGGTGAGGAGGCGTGGATGGCGAGCGTGCTCGAGCAGTGCGGCGAGCCGTGCGTGGGCGAGATCCGTGCGCCGGGCACGGTCGAGGGCGGCGACGTCACCCTTCACGGAGACGTCGCCTTGGTGGGGTGCTCGGCACGGACCAACGTAAACGGCATGGAGCAGATCTCGGAGCTTCTTCAGAAGATGGGCTACCGAGTACGGGTGACGGAGGTTCAAGGTTACCTGCATCTCGGCGGTGCGGTGAGCGCGATTGCGCCGGAGCGGCTTCTCGTCGTTCGGGACGACTATGCCTCCGGTTTTTTCGAGGGTTTCGACGTCGTCGAGGTCGAAAAACACGGACCGTCGACGGGGAACGTCATATGTGTGGCCCCTGACGAAGTGATCGCGAACGTTTCGGAGAACGCCGAAGCCATGGACGTGCTCGATTCCCACGGCGTGAAAGTGCACGGGGTCGACCTTTCCGAATTTCGAAAAGGCGCTGGCGGTCCGACATGCTTGATCCTTCCCGTGGAGCGCGCGTCATGAGACGGTTAGCGTTGACGCTGGGCATCGTTTGCGCCGCCATCGCCTGCGAGCCGACGGGTGAGACGACGACTGAGGAAGCCTCTTCCCTCATCCAATCAGAGAAGTGGTGGAATTCGCTTCCGCGTCCGGGATACGCATCGCTTGAAAAGGTCGGGGTGTTTGGCGCGTGGTTCGAAGTCTACCAGCTTCCCGACGGCACCCTGGCAATCTACGAGCCCTACCAGTTCCAAGAAGCGATCAGCTACCTCGTCTTGGGAAGCGAGCGGGCCGCGTTGATCGATACCGGCAACGGGATCGGTGACATCGCGGCCGTCGTCTCTGAGCTAACGGATCTTCCTGTTACTGTGTTGTTGACGCACGAGCACCCGGATCATTTTGGCGGGGCGCACGCTTTCGACGTAGTGGCCGTGTTCGACGAACCCTCCGCGCTCGAGCGCATCTCTGCGGGCGTGCCGAACGAACGTGCGCGAGGGTCCGTGAGTGGAGACCAAGTGTGGAAGCCGCTCCCGAGCGGTGTCGACGCGGAGTCATTCACGGTGCCCGGCGTCGAGCCGACCCAGCTTCTCGCCGACGGAGATGTCATCGACCTCGGAGGGCGAACTCTGGAAGTCCTCCATACTCCCGGCCACTCAGCCGGCTCCGTGTGTTATCTCGATCGCGAGCACCGTGTTTTATTTACTGGAGACCACTTTTACCCGGGACCGCTCTACGCGTTCGGCTCTGGCGTCGACATCGATGCGTACATCGCGTCGAATGATCGGATCGCGGCGCTCGTCGGCGAGTACGACCACGTGGCGTCGGGTCACAACGAGCCGTGGGTCGAGGCGCGCGTGATCCCGAGCGTGAGCGATGCGTTTCGCACGATTCTCGATGGCGGCGGTGAGTTCTCGGAACGGGACGAGCGACGACGCTACCGCTTCGACGGGTTCGACATCATTGTCAGGAAGGACCTTCTCGAGTGACCCTTGCGACTATTGTCCTCGCACTTCTTTTTGGCCTCGGCCAAGACATGCAAGACGTCGCTCGGAATTATCGTGTTCCAGGACTCGACGATCGGCGCTTCAATCACGAGCAACTCTGGAACGTGCTGGCGCCTTTTGTCGACTCTCCGGAGATAGAAGTCGAATCGATCGGCCGTTCGATCCACGGGCGAGAGATCCGAGCCCTTAGTTTTGGCGAGGGAGACACCCGAGTCCTGTTGTGGTCGCAAATGCACGGCGACGAGGCAACGGCCACGATGGCGTTGGTCGACATCACGCGCTTTCTTGTCGAAGCCGAAGGGGACCCCTTACGGGAGCGGCTTCGGGGCGGGCTCACGATCACGATGGTTCCGATGTTGAACCCCGACGGGGCCGAAGATTTCACCCGTCGCAACGCGATTGGCGTGGATATCAATCGCGACGCCCGTCAGCTTTCGACTCCCGAGGGCCGGACGCTCAAATCCCTCCGCGACCGGATCGATCCGCAGTTCGGCTTCAATCTCCACGACCAAGGCGCGAGAACCCTCGCTGGCGAAGGCGGAGGCCAGGTCGCGATCGCGCTTCTCGCTCCGGCGGCCGACGAGGCGCGCAGCTACGGAGACGTTCGAAGCCGCGCTCGGCTCGTTGCCGCGACCTTGGTCTCCGCGCTCGAGGGCGAGATCGGCGGGCACATCGCGAAATACGACGATGAATTTGCCCCGCGCGCGTTCGGCGATCTCATGCAGCTTTGGGGGACCAGCACCGTCTTGATCGAATCCGGCGCGATTCGCGGTGACGCCCAGAAGCAGGCGCTGCGGCGCATCAACGTGATCGGACTCCTGTCGGCACTCGACGCGATCGCGACGGGAGAATATTCTGCCGCCGACCCCAACCTGTACGAGTCGCTACCCGAGAACGAACGGATCGAGCACGACATCATCCTGCGGGGCGGCACGCTCGTATTCGGCGACGACTCGCCTTTTTCGGTGGATGTTGGGCTCTGGTTCGATGACCCAGTGGCGCAAACCGGTGCCCATCTTGGGGATGTCGGCGATCTGGCCGAGACACCCGCGCTCGAATCCATCGACGCGACCGGGCTGTGGCTCCACGTTGAGACACACGGCGATGCGAACGGCCGGCTGGAGCGGGACGCGAAGGTGAGCGTCGAAGTTCGTGGCGAGGATGGCACCGTGGTGCGCTGCTTTGGTGTTGCCCCCGAGTAACGCTGGCCTTGACCAACCGCTAGAAAGTTGATTTCGCTCCCGTTCCCGTTCCCGATGCGCGTCTTCTAACCATCTTCGTCAGCATGGAGACGATACGAAGCAAAAACTCGCGCCCGGCTTCGTACTTTGTCGATCCTGTCGACCCGAGTCGTTGACAAATGTCCAAGATTGCCGCGCATTCCGTCGCGGAGCGCATCGCCATGCGATAGAACCGAGATTTATCTTTGCTGGAGAATTCTCCTGCACCCTCGGCGATGTTCAACGCGATTGAGACCGCAGCCCTATGCAGCTGGTCGGCTGAGTGGGCCTTGCCACGAGGAAGCTCGTGGACGATCTCGGTGGCCAGGCTCACGAAGTCTACCGCAGCCTGGTAGACGTCGAGTTTCTCGTGGTCGAACTGCTTCACAAAGCTTGATTAGTCGGGAACGGGAACGGGAACGGGTACGGCCATGCGCGTCAGCTTCGCCTTCGGCGTCGGAGCAGCGCAGCAACGCCAAACAACACCAGAGTCAGACTCGGCGGCACGGGTATTGGGGCGATCTCCTCCTTCACCCAGCCCGGGGACGGTCGCGAGGGTCGAAAATCAGCGGCGTTGTTGTCGGTGTCGAGGCTCTCCTCGTTGCGGGAGAGGCTGCTTCCCGGCGGGACAGTCTCAGAGGGGGTTGCTTCTCCGGCGTTGCGCTCGCCGGCGTCACCGTATTGCAGGGCGTCGACGATCTCGTCGAGTGCATTTCTCAGCTGCACGGCATCGGGGCCGTTTTGCCAGTCGACGTTCGCGATGAAATTGCGGACTTGGGCGAGCTCCATCGTTGCGGACGCAGTGGCGATCACCAAGAGGCCATCGATCGGTACCGCGGCGTCAGTGAGGTCGATGACGCGGTACGGCTCGCCGGTCGAGCCGTTCACGCCGACGAGGGACCAACCGTGAAAATCGAAATTCGGGGGAGCGATCAGCTCGGTGAATACCAAAGGGGAGTCGGGTCCTGGTGCGTCGTAGAGCACTTCCTGGATGATGGGGGTTGCCAGGGCCTCGGGCTGAACGATCGGAAGGATTGTGAGAATTGCGAGTAGAACGGTTTGTTTTGCGAACATGGTTCGCCTCCTTTTCTTTGCGAAAGACCGGTGTTGGTCTTGTCAGATAAAGGAGACGAAAAAAGAGGCGCTCACCCTCCCTCGAAACCTCAGATGGCCCCAGATTCTATTGATGTGGATGAAAATGGCCCGTCAGCGAGACGGATCGGGCACGGGCACGAGGACGGCCTCAGGGTCGACTTCCTAGCCGGTCGGGTCCCAGCACCTCTTTCAGGGCAGTACCGAAGCGATGGGGTGGATTTGGTCGCGTCGCCAGATCGGGGCCGTGATCAGCGGATGTAGCCCCATTCACGCAACACCCGGTCGAGCTCCGACAGCCGACGCACATCGACAGACGTGTCCCGGTCCAGGTGCGGTTGCCACCAAAAACGGAGCGCTTGGCGCTCCGTGGATCGAAACTCAGGCACCTTGTCGGAAAGCACCATCTGCCGTTCGGATTGCGGATCCATCCATTGGTTCAGCTCGATAGGGATCTGTAGCGGCCCGACAAAGCCGAGCGACGATCGTTCGCCGCCCTCGTAGTCGGCTTCGACGTGTAGCGGCGCGTTGGGCGGTAGCGTCGTGACGTAGTAAAGCCCCCGATAGTCGTGAAACCGCAACGAGAGACTCGTTTGGTCGGCGGAGAGGCGGGGTGCGTCGATGCCGTTCAAACCGAAGACCGTCGCCGAGGGTCCGAAGTCCACGATACGAGCGTCCTGGACGGAGATCCGAATCTCCGAGCTCGGGGAGTTGACGACCCCGAAGACGAACGCATCACTGGAAAGTCGCTCCCTGAGCCAGAGCTCGTGCTCCGACATGTGCCGCTGCAGTTGTTGCGGCTCGGTGCGATCGGTCGCCACTTGCTGGTCGCCGACCCAAATCTCGCCTCGATGCTCCAAAGGGGTCCCGTCGAGCTCGCGCATGCGGCATCCATGGAGCCACCAGATAAACTGTCTCTGCTGCGAAGTCACGGCGTGCGAGCAATAGCCGTAAGCAACGAAACGACGCTCCCCATTTCTTGGGGGCTCGCGGCGTTGCAGCGGCAGCACCGTTCCGTCCAGCTTTCCCACCGCCGGGAGTCGCATCACCTGCAGCAACGTCGGGACGAGGTCCAAGCCCGAAACCCGCTCGTCCCAGCGCTCCGGGGCAATGCCTTTTCCATGAACTAGCAGCGGTACGTGCGTTTCGCGCCAATGACAAGTGTTTCCGTGCCCGCGATCCCATCGGACGAAGGGGCGCTCTGGCGCTCGCGCGTCTGTGATCGGCATGACCCCTTCGATCGGAATGGCGTCGCCGAAGATCTCGCCATGGTCGGCGGTGATGATCTGGTAGCTCTCTTCCTCGAGGCCCTGCTCTCCGAGAGCTCTTTGCAGGAAGGCCACAGCCTCGTCGGCAAGACGGACCCGCGCGATGTAACGACAGGGAAGGTCCTCCTCGTCCTGTAGATCGCCACAGCCGCCTTGATCGTAAAAGCGCTGCGGCGTGGAGGATTGTCCATGCGGGGTCGAGAGATAAAACACGAGAAAAAGGCGCTCGTCCGCATAGCGCCGGAAGAGGTCGGGCAGCCGGTTCATGGTGTCCTGCGTGCCGGTTTCGATGCTGCCCCAACTCGAGAAACGTGAAAAGGCGGGGATGGATTTCAGATAGGTGTTGTTGCCCAGAAAGACGCTGTGATAGCCGGCCGCTTGCGCCAAGTAAGAGACAAAGACGTTTCCCCTGGAGAACACGCTTGTCAGAGGAAGGGACTCCGTCGTCGTGTGACGTCGCCTCAAGGGATCGATGCGCATAAGATCCCGCCCCATGAGCATGGGCCAAACAGAAGCCCGGGTATGACATCCAGGGGATTGAGCCAGCCGGTAATCGTGCCCGGAGCTCGCGAGGTCTGAGAGCGCGGGGAAAAGCTCGGTCGCGTCCTGCCGGCCCAACACATCGCCGCGCAACGCGTCGATGATCGTGAGGACGAGCCAGCGTGGGCGCGGGTCTTCACCTTCAGGCCCTTCGGGCTCCGGCGCCAAGACCCTCGCTTCGCCGAGCGCGAGGCTTCCGCCTTCGGCAGCGAAACAGAGTTGGGCCTCGGCGCCGTCGAGCGCCACGTCGCTCTGAGCGGCGCCGTCGAAGCTCTTCGGTTTCGAAAGCTCGAGCGAGCTGAGCTGAGATGAATCGCCACCTGTCTGTCGAGTCAGCAAGAGACGGGCGGTTCGCGAAACTTCGATCGAAAGGGCTTCGAAGCGCAGTCGTGAGCCCCGCTCGATCGTCAGCTTCGAGCTACACCAGGACTCGCCGTCTCGAAGAACCATGACGAGCATGCTCTCCTCGTTCCGGCCAGCCTCCGGTCGCCAGGTCAAGAGCTTGGCGCTGTCCGCTCGCCCTGCCGGTAGTTGCCAGGGCAGAGGGTCGACACCGACTTCTGTTTCCGAAACAAGGATCTCCCGATTGGGCTTCGATCGTGTCAGCACGCCCTCACCTTGGGTGAATTGCTGAAAGAGATCGTGGGTGCGCCTCAGCAGCTGTTCCGGCGCGGGACTCAACGGGCGATAGATTGGAGCTGGGAGGTCGACCACCCCGCCGATGCGAAGCGAGGCTTCGCTGACGTCCTGCGCGGCGGCGGGAGCGGCGAACGCGGCCGTGGCGATAACGAGAGCGAGGGTTTCCCTTAGTGTCACGTCAGGTTAAGCGCGAGAACTGGACTTAATGTGTGGGTTGAATTGAAATGGCTACGGTGATTTCAATATAGCATGGAATCTTGGCTAACCGCGTCGCGGCACCCGCGAGGCTGGAACTGTTCGCCCGTCGAAGTTTTACTTGTTACAATCGAACGCAAGCACCGAGCCGAAACAACTAGACGAAGGGCGGGAATGAGCACGCGCCCCTTTGCATCCCAATTGCAGCGAGTTGTGCTTCGAGAAGACGATTCCCCTCAAAAAGATTCGTAAGCCGGCATGAAGGTTGTCGAAGAAGCATCGGCGAGTAACGCCGAGCTGGAGCGGGGGAAGCCGCCTCACGCAGGGTCGAGCTCGGCCGGGTTGAGCCGTAGGCCCATTTCGGTCGCCTGGCTCGCCTTCTTCTTTATCGGCTCCGGCTTCAGCGCCGTTGCCTATCAAGTCATCCTCAGTCGCTATGTGCAGCTGATCGTGGGCGTGACCGCGCAGGCCATCAGCGCGCTGCTCGTCGCCTTCATGTTAGGAACCTCCATCGGCGCCACCCTCGGCGGGCGGCTCGCCGACCGTTCTCGCCACCCGCTTCGCATCTATGCGTTGGCCGAGGGGGCGATCGGCGTCTACTGCATCGTTTTCCCGTTGCTGTTTCCGTTGCTTCAGAGCTTCTATCTCGAGGTGGTGCCGCCGATCGGCGACGGTTCCCCTTGGGCGCGCAACGCGATCCGATTCCTGCTGGGGGTCACGGCGTTTATCGTGCCGTCCATCTTCATGGGAATGACGACACCTCCCTTTGCGCGCGCGGTCGCCGCTCATCGAGTCGATAGCGGTCGCTGGTTGGCTCGCCTCTACGGCTGGAACACTCTGGGTGCGGCCATGGGCGCGTTTGCCAGCGCCTATCTGCTGGTGCCGAAGCTCGGGCTCGTCGGAGCCATGACCCTGGCTTCGATGCTCAACTTCTTCATCGCCCTGTTAGCCTATCGCCGGTCGAGCCCGGTGGCCCCGATACTGTTGGGCTCGAAACCGGAGACAGAGGACGACGTTGACGATCCCTCGTACCGAGCCCGATCGGTAGACCGAGTCTTGGAGACGCTCCGCTTGGACCCGTTGATGGAACTATCCAAGATCCAAGTGAATGGGGCGCTCCTCCAAGAAGTCGCGCGACCACTAAAGCGCCTTTGGCAACGGGTCCAGCTTCCGAACCTGGATCGCCCCGCGCTGTCGCCGACGATATCCGTTTTTGTCTTGGCCGCTTTCGCGAGCGGCTTCCTCTCCTTTGCGCTCGAGGTCATCTGGACTCACTTGCTCGCCATCCTCATCGGTAACGCGGTCTATGCCTTCGGACTCATGCTCGGCTCGCTCTTGCTCGGCTTGGCGATCGGTACTCTTTTTGCGCGGCGCCTTGCCGAGCCCTTGCCGCGAGCTCTTACCTGGGTGGGCAGCTCTCTGGCGCTGGCTGGGGCCTGTGTTCTAGCGACTCTGGGAGTCTGGGACGAGATCCCGGGCGTGTTTCTCCTGTTGGCTCGGTCATCGCCGAGCTTCATCTTGATGGAGAGCGTGCGTTTTGTGGTGGC